>NZ_QUEC01000005.1:81579-132090 GCF_003478095.1 Clostridium sp. AF34-10BH | reverse complement strand
TCGCATGCTCCGGGAGTTCGTGGATTTTGCCAATGTATTTAACTAACTTTCCAGTTACATGCATGACTGTTTTGCATATACATATAGCTTGTGTTACAATAAACAGAAAAGCAGGAATTGGGGAGAGAATTGTATGAAAGCACAGGGATTATTGTTTCAAGTGCAAGATAAAGGTTACCGTGATTTTCAGAGCAAGCTGATCCCGACGATCCCGGCGGAGACGATTATTGGCGTCCGCACGCCGGCTATACGGAAGCTAGCAAAAGAATATGCCAAGGATCCGGAGAGTGCAGCGTTTTTGATGCAACTGCCGCATACTTATTACGATGAGAATATTCTGCATGCCTTGCTGGTGGCGGAGATAAAAGATTACGACACCTGTGTAAAAGAGGTGGAACGTTTCCTGCCCCATGTGGATAACTGGGCAGTGTGTGATATTTTTTCTCCGAAGGTGTTTAAGAAAAACAGAGACAGATTAATCAAAAAAATAAAAGAATGGACAGCTTCGGACCACCCCTACACCTGCCGCTTTGGAATGGAAATGCTGATGACGCATTTCTTGGATGAGGATTTCCGGGTGGAATATCTGGAGATCCCGGCAGAGGTGCATTCCGAAGAATATTATGTGAACATGATGATTGCCTGGTTCTATGCCACGGCACTGGCAAAACAGTGGGATGCTGCCGTCAGCTATATCGAAGAGAAGCGCCTGAATCCATGGACACATAATAAGACCATACAAAAAGCACGGGAAAGCTACCGGATCACACCGGAGCAGAAGGAATATTTGAAGACACTGAAGGTGTAAACGGAGGATAGGACAGCATGAATGATAACATGGAATTTCGCAAGGCAAAACGAGAAGAAGCGGAAGAAATTCTGCAATTATACCAGTCACTGATCGGAACCGAATATTGTGTCTGGACAGAAAATTACCCAACGGAACGGGAAGTGGAATTTGACCTGTCCAGGGATGCACTGTTCTGTCTGCGGGAGAAGCCCTCGGGACGCTTGATGGGCACAATCTCCATAGACGATGACCCGGAAGTGGAGGCACTGTCCTGTTGGTCAGAGGACCTTACCCCGGTGGCAGAACTGTCCAGACTGGGAGTGGCAGCAGAATATCAGAATCACGGTATTGCCAGGATCCTGTTGCGGGAAGCTATGGCGGAATTGAAATCACAGGGTTATAAGGCGGCACACATATTAGTGGCAAAGGACAACGTGAAAGCCCTGCGTTCTTATGAAAAATTGCATTTTACCACAGCAGGGGAATGTGAGCTTTTCGGACATTCCTACTGGTGTTATGAGAAAGAATTATAGAAGTGATCACTATGCAAATCAATGAAACAGAGAGGAAAGACGATATATGGTAACGATCGATCTAATCACAGGCTTCCTGGGATCCGGAAAGACTACTTTTCTGAAAAAATATGCGGAATATCTGATGGATCAGGGACTGCATATCGGTATTCTGGAAAATGATTTCGGTGCCATCAACGTGGATATGCTGATGCTCCATGAACTGCGGGGAGACCAGTGTGAACTGGAAATGATCGCCGGAGGATGTGATGCGGAGAGCCACAGAAGACGTTTCCGCACGAAGCTGATTTCCATGCGGATGTGCGGTTACGACAGAGTACTGGTGGAGCCGTCTGGAATCTACGATGTAGATGAATTTTTTGATGTGCTGCGGGAGGATCCTCTGGATCAGTGGTATGAGATCGGCAATGTCATCGCCATACTGGATGCGAGACTGGAGAAAAATCTTTCACAGCAGGCAGACTATCTGCTGGCATCGGAGGCTGCCAATGCCGGAAAAGTGATTCTGAGCCATGCGGATGCAGCCACCAGGGAACAGTGTGAGGACACGGTGGCACATCTCAACCGGGCACTGGAACAGATCCGCTGCGACCGGAGAATCGACCCTGAGAAAGATATCTTACAGAAAAATCTCACGGATCTGACAAAAGAAGATTTAGAGGAAGTATCCAAATGCGGTTATCGTCTGGAAAGTTACCGTAAGATGGATTTAGAGAATGAGCAGAGTTTCGACTCTTTATTTTTCATGGAAGAGAAGATTACCTCGGAGGCTCTGGAACGGGCAGTACCCAGACTGTTTGTCGAAAAGTCCTGCGGAGAAGTATTCCGGATCAAGGGTTTCGTGAAAAACGGAGCAGGACAATGGATGGAATTGAATGCTACACAGGACAGTCATACGATGCAGTCTGTCGCAGTGGGGCAGGAGGTGCTGATCGTCATCGGAGAGTATTTACAGGAAGATAAAATCAGAGAGATTCTGAAGGAGGAAGAGACATGTCAATCTTAAGCCAGTTAAACAGTGTACCGATGTACCTGATCTGTGGAGGTATCATTGCTTTTGTGGCGGTGGTCTGTGTGATTTTTCTGGTGAGGGCTTACTGCGCCGGGCAGGCACTCGGTATGGATACCACGAAAATGAAGCGTACAATTATCTCCAGTGCGACCTTTTCCCTGTTGCCCAGTGTGGGGATTCTGTTAGGTGTCATCGCCCTGTCGGGAAGTCTGGGAACGCCCTGGCCGTGGCTTCGATTATCCGTGATCGGTGCCCTGCATTATGAGACCCAGGTGGCACAGGCAGCAGCGGAGCAGGTGGGAATGGATACATTGTCTGCTGCGGAAATGACACCGCAGGCATTTTCCACGATTGCACTGCTCATGAGTATCTGCATTATCTGGGGAATGACATTGTCCATTTTCCTGAATAAAAAATATACACAGAAGCTGACCTCGAATAAAAAATCCGGCAAGCCGGGCTTCGGAGATATGGCAATGACTGCCATGTTCATCGGACTGGTCAGCACCTACATCGGAAGATATCTCGGCGGTTTTGTATCGGAGAACGGATTGTTTACGTTTCACGGAGATTACATTCCGTTAGTGGTAATGGCGGTATCGGCACTGGTGATGGCAGGATTTGTATACCTCATTGAGAAAAAAGGAAAAGCCTGGGTGGACAGCTTTTCCATTGCCGGAAGCATGATCATCGGCATGACAGCAGCCGTACTGGTGGGATTGCTGTAAAGGCTGACGTGACAACCTTAAAATTTGATTCGCAATTCCTCCAACGGAAGGAATCGTCTGCGGAATGGAGCTTAATATGAAAACGGATAGCATGACAATAGATAATAAGGAACTGAATAATGTAGAAGCAACAAAGGAGCAGACCGGGCAGACTTCGGATACCTGGCAGATCTATACGAAGAAAACACATATCATCGGACGGACAGTCAGCATTGTCACATTAGTAATGTTAGTGGGAGCACCGTTTCTCATCGGTAAGCTTTTAGGTGCGTATCCGGATCTGGGGGCTGTCGGCAAGGGGTTTCTCTCTGTGGGAATCGTATGGCTGGTCAGCAGCATCGCGGAGTTTTTGATCTATACGCCGATGCTGGGAGCCGGTGGTGGATATCTGGCCTTTATCACCGGTAATCTGATCAATATGAAGATTCCCTGTGCCGTCAATGCCAGAGATATGGTGGGAGCCAAGACAGGAACCCCGGAGAATGAGATCATTTCCACAATCTCTATTGCTACCTCTTCTCTGGTGACGATCCTGGTACTGGCACTGGGAGTATTGCTGATGGTGCCCCTGCAGCCCGTTTTGCAGAGTGAGGTGTTGCAGCCGGCCTTTGAAAATGTGGTTCCGGCGCTGTTCGGAGCCATGGCTTATAAATATTACCGGAAAAATATGAAGATCGCTGCATTGCCGCTGATCCTTATGAGTCTGCTGTTTATTCTGGTGCCGTCCCTGATCGGATCTACCAGCTTTATGATCGTTCCTTCCGGCGCTATTGCCATCGGTGTGGCATATCTGCTGTTCCGGAAAAAGAATACACAGAATCCGGAACAGACAAAAGCTGACCCCAATAGTGTAAATACCGGGGATGAATAGTCAGAAGGCTATACGAACAGAAAACAGATGAATGGAAAAAGGGCCAAACCTGTCAGGTTATGTGAGTAATAGAAGGAAGCGCCCGGAAAAGAGGAAATATGAAATATATAGGTTTCATTTTACTGGCAGTGATCATTGCAATTATATTGTTGTTACTGATCGCGGTGATCCGTACCTTACTGATGCCTGGGAAGACTTCTTCCTACGTGGCAGAGGAACCGGAGGAGGAATCCCTGGCACTGGCACAGAAACTTTCCAAAATGATCCAGTATGATACCACCTCCCATGCCAATGTGGCAGAGGTGGAGAAGTTCCTGGGGTTCCACAAAGTGTTGGAGGAATTGTTTCCTTTGGTACATGAGAAACTGGAAAAGACAGAGATTGACGGCAACCTGTTATTTTACTGGAAGGGAAAAAGCTCTGAGAAGCCGATCCTGCTCATGAGCCATCAGGACGTAGTGCCGGCGGAGGGTGAGTGGACCCATGCACCTTTTTCCGGAGATATTGCGGAAGGAAAGGTATGGGGGCGAGGCGCGTCCGATACCAAATGCTCTGTGATGGCATTTTTCCAGGCAGTGGAAGAATTGTTGGCAGAGGGCTTCGTACCACCCACTGATGTCTATCTGGCAAGTTCCTGTACGGAAGAGTGGGGTGGGGACGGTGCACCGAAGATCGTAGCGGAGCTGCAGCGCAGGGGGATTGAACTGTTCCTGGTATGTGATGAGGGCGGTGGTATCATCACGGAGCCCATCGGTGGAATCCACGGTAATTTTGCCATGGTGGGAGTATTTGAAAAAGGCAAGGCGGATGTGAAATTTACCGCAAGGAGCAACGGCGGCCATGCCAGCACACCGGTAAAGGGAACCCCTATCGCCAGATTGTCGGCATTCGTCAATGAAGTGGAGACGCATTCACCGTTCCGGAAAAAGATGCTGCCGGAGGTATCCGCCATGTTCACAGCACTGGCGCCTTATGCCGGGTTTGGAATGAAACTGGTATTTGGAAATCTGTGGCTGTTTGGCCCCTTATTAAAAGCGGTGATGCCATCACTCAGTGCACAGGCAGGAGCGATGTTAAAGACCACGATAGCGTTTACGGTACAGAAGGGATCCGATGCCTATAATGTGCTGCCCCAGGAGGCTTATGTGGGTGCCAACATGCGTTTTATTCCCCATCAGGGAGAGAAAGAGAGCCTGGAGATCATCAAAAAAGTGGCAGACAAATACGGTCTGGAGACCGAAGTGCTGCATGCCAATGATTATACGCCGCCTGTGGATATTCACGGAGAAGCATTCCATCTGGTGGAGCAGACCATCGCAGATACTTTCCCGGGACTGCCTTCCAGCCCTTATGTTATGACAGGCGCGACAGATGCACAGTTCTATCAGCCTATCTGTAAGAGCTGTATCCGTTTTGCACCGGTGATCTATGGACCGGAGCAGATGAAGGGAATGCATGGATTGAACGAAAATATTGAGTATAATTGTCTGCCCGGAGCTGTCAGATTCTATAAGAACCTGATCCGCGCGGAGAAATAAGGAGCGACACTTATGAACACCATGACTACATATTCTGGCAGAAAGTTTGATCCCATGCAGATGACACCGGGGGATGTATATATTGAGGATATCGCTCATGCGCTGAGCTTACTGTGTCGGGGCGGTGGACAGCTGACCTATTTTTATTCGGTGGGACAGCATTCTCTCAACTGTGCTGCGGAAGCGAAAGCCAGAGGGTGGTCGGAGAGGCAGCAGCTCGCCTGTCTGCTTCATGATGCCAGTGAGGGATATATTTCTGATATTATTCGCCCGGTGAAGATATACCTGTCCAATTATCTGGAAATTGAAAGTAAGATTATGGGAACGATCCTCACGCATTTCGGACTGGATGACCTGACGGAAGAAGAGAGCTGTCGTTGGAAGCAGATTGATGATGAGATCCTGGAACTGGAACTGAAGACGCTGCTTCACGGAGAAGAGAACCGAGAGGTACCGAAGTTATTGTCGGTACCGGATCTGGCGGAGCATACACCGGGAGAGATCGAGATCCGGTTCTTGCAGGAGGCAGAACGGCTGGGGGTGTACGGAAGTGATCGTTGACAAGAAGCCAAAGCACAGTTCAGTCACAGTGATGTGTGTCCTGGCATATCTGGATCGTTATGTCTATCCGGTACTGATTCTGCTGGCTGGACTGCTGGCGGAACTGTTCCGGGATAGAAATACCATGCTGTGCGTTCTGGCACTGGGTATATTGCTGGATGGCATCTATAATCTGGTGGGCTACCTGTGCCATTGGAAACATATTTACCTCTGCTATCAGAGCATGAGCCATACGAAAATGACCCCCACACGTATCGAGTGGGAGCGGCTGGCAAAAAAAGATGCTTACGGTGTGCCGGCTACGCTGATTATTGGCGGAATCGTGGGGATATTGGTGAGTATTTTTCTCAAGTAGTGGGAATAAATACTGAATATGTGAAAAAAGTTGTGGAAAAGTCTGACAAGTGTGCTATAATAAATGTAAGTGCTTACATGGACTTGTATCATAAATAGAAATCAATGACATATGTTCCGGAAGGCATGGTATATTTTAGAATAGCAGATCGTCAGATTGGAAAGGGAGGTTATTTATGGGATTTTTAACAGGAAAGACAGCAATCATCACCGGTGGAGGAAGAGCGGTATTGAGTAACGGAGAGTGCGGATCCATTGGTTACGGTATTGCAACCGCTTATGCAAAGGAAGGTGCCAATCTGGTGCTGACCGGACGTAATGTTCAGAAGCTGACCGACGCGAAGGAAGAACTGGAGAAAAAGTATGGGATCAAAGTACTTCCTGTGCAGGCGGATGTCAGCGCCGGTTCGGACAATGAAGCGATCGTACAGAATGTGGTGAAGCAGGCCATTGATACTTTTGGCAGAATTGATGTACTGATCAACAATGCGCAGGCTTCCGCTTCTGGCGTAACCATCGCAGATCATACCACCGAGCAGTTTGATCTGGCGGTATATTCCGGTCTGTATGCAGCATTCTACTATATGAAGGCTTGCTATCCTTATCTGAAGGAGACCAAGGGTTCTGTTATTAACTTTGCCTCCGGAGCAGGTCTCTTCGGTAATTTCGGACAGTGCGCTTATGCGGCAGCCAAGGAAGGTATCCGCGGACTGACCAGAGTCGCAGCTACCGAGTGGGGTCCCGATGGCATCAATGTCAACGTTGTATGTCCTCTGGCATGGACCGCACAGCTGGAGAAATTCGAGCAGGCATATCCCGATGCTTTCAAGGCAAATGTCAAGATGCCTCCTATGGGACATTACGGCGACGTGGAGAAGGAGATCGGCCGCGTCTGCGTACAGTTGGCTTCTCCCGACTTCAAGTATATGAGCGGTGAGACCCTGACACTGGAAGGCGCTATGGGACAGAGACCGTAAGTGGTGAGAAAATAATTTTTAAAACTAAGGCTTGAAAGAAAGAAAGAAAGATATTATAATCAAGACATAAAGAGAAGCAACCGCCCACAAGTGGTTAGCCTCCCGGTAATTGTTTAGTAAACCTACCTGTACTGGCCAAGTGACAAGGTAGGTTTATTTATTTTCGCTTGTTTATCCTACTGTCTATGTAGGCAAGCAGCGCAATGAGAAATGTACCACCTAAAAATAACAGGTTTAATACTTCATACATATTCATTAGCACCACCTCCCTTCTCATTAAAAGCTATAAGCCGGGAGGCTATCACCTTGTAACACGGTTGCTTCTCAAGAAGTGTATCATGCGTGTGAAGGCGTTTCAATTCTAATATTTCGTATATAATTCCACAACAAAAAAGTGCACAATACCATATTTAGTAGTCAGAGGAATAAAAAGAAAATTATACGGACTATATGTAGCAAAAAAAGAGCTTTGCCTCGTAACAGGCTGAAAAGTTTTTTCTAAAGTAGGAATTTGATTTTGGTATTTATCCCCGGGACATTTCCATGTGCTCTTCCGTCTAATAGTCATAAGACGTATACTTATGAGGAAGAAAGGACGAGGCATATGGGAGAGGTAGAACAACTAGTGCGCAGGTCGAAGAAGCGGAATCCGGATGCTTTCACGGAGCTGATGCAGCTTCATGAACGGGATATGTACCGTACGGCCAGTGCAATCCTGTCGCAGGATGCGGATATTGCGGACGCCATGCAGGAGACGATTCTCACCTGTTGGGAGAAAATAGACACGTTGCAGAAAAATCGGTATTTCAAGACCTGGATGATCCGTATTCTGATCAATAAATGCAAGGATATTCTGCGCCTGGGGAGGCGGATGGTCTGCGTGGAGGAATTGCCAGAGCAGGAAACGGGGAGTACAGTAGAGGCGGAGGCCAATCTGGAATGGAAGGAAGCCCTGCGGGGACTGGATGAAAAATATCGTCTGATCGTGGTGCTGTTCTATGCGGACGGACTGCGGACAGCAGAGATTGGAAAGCTGTTGCAGCTGCCGGACAGTACGGTACGCACAAGGCTTGCCAGAGGACGGGAGCAGTTGGCAAAGTATTATGCGGAGACAGAGGAAGGAGGCGGAAGAAAATGAGACGAATACAGGAAATAGAAATAGAACTTCCACAGATCGTGTTGGAGCGGGCAGATGCAGCCTATGCACAGATCAGACAACAGGCGTCGCAGGAGAGTCCTGCGGGCAGGAGAGTCAGAAGCTTTCCCCGGGCAGCAGGCATCCTGTTGGCGGTAGTAATACTTTCCGCCACAGCTGTCTCGGCCGCTGCCGTCGGAATCGTTGGTTACCGTAGGTACATGGCGGAACGCATGACAGACATTGGTACCGAGGAGTTGGGGCATTTGGAGATGGTAGCGGAGCAGGGCAATGTCACAGCAGAATTCAGTAGAGAGTTGACAGCGAGAGAACGGACCATTTATGAGCAGCTGACAAGAGAATACGAAGCGGACGGCAAATATCCGGCGGGACAGATCCGGGAACTAGCCGAAGACGAGAACTATTCCGGCACTGGTGTGGCAGTCCGAAGTACTCCCGGAGAAGAATACGGTTGTCTGATCTATCTGCCGGATACTGTGCTCACAGAGGAAGAGTGGCTGGAGATTATAGAGTATCTGCATAAACTGGACTACAGCCTTCGGGAAAAACTATGGCAGCAGAAGTATTCCGAGGTTTCCTATTTTGACAGATATGAACAGATGACGGATGCGGAGATTGATGAATTATATGCCTTACTGGCTTCTGCACCAGTAGATGTATGGGGAACAGACAGTCGTAACCTGACAGCAGAGGAACAGAGCCGCTATGAGCAATGGACGGAAAAGTATGAAGTGGAAAATGCCTATACAGAGTCACCCATTAAGGTCATAACTGATCCGGAAGAATACGATGGACAGGAGCTTGCCTATTGCATCAGTGATGCGATGTTCTATGAGCCGGAGCGTGAGCTGACGGATGAGGAACTGCTGCAGCTGATCGATCTGGAGCACAAAAACCAATATATCTTTGAAAGGATCGGCCGGGAGATCGAGTGCGGAAAACGGGCAGGATGGCCACAGACATATCATTTGCAATAGAAAAGATACTTGACAATAGAGACCACATGTTGTAGTCTGTAGTTAGACCACAACATGTGGTCTCTATACTTTTGCAAAAGTAAACGTGAAATATCAAAATTGATGTCATCAGGAAAACAGTAGTAGGAGGAAACAACATGGCAGAGATTCAGTTAGGTGTGGTCGAGGCGCGGTATGCGGATATCATCTGGGAGCACGAACCGGTGTCTTCTTCGGAGCTGGTGAAGCTGACGGAGGAAGCATTTCACTGGAAGCGCACCACGGCGCATAATGTGCTGCGCAGACTGTGCGATAAGGGGCTGTTTCGCAATGACAACGGAACGGTGACTTCCCTGATCTCCAGGGATGAGTTCTATGCGATGCAGAGCAGACAGTTTGTGGAAGACACCTTTGAGGGGTCATTGCCTGCGTTCCTTGCCGCATTTACGAAAGATCGTGCGCTGACCGCGGAAGAAGCTGCGAAGATCCGTAAGATGATCGATGAGGCAGAAGGGGGAAAAGGATGAGCCGCATATTTTCAGATGTATTACAGATGAGTATTGTCGCGGCATGGATGATCCCTATCGTAATGGTGTTCAGACTTTTGCTGAAACGGGCACCGAAGTGGGTGAATCTTGTGCTGTGGGGGCTTGTGGGACTGCGGCTGGTGTGCCCTTTTGTGCCGGAGAGCCGGTTCAGTCTGATGCCGAAGCTGCCGATATTGTCGGGCTATTTGTACGGAAATATGATAGGCAATTCGGCAGGAAATGCGTTCCGGGCTGATACGCTGCAAAGCGGGACTAATTTTTCCAACAATATTTCCCAGACAGCTTTAGACGGCAGCATGGGCGCAGCCGGATCCGGCATGGGCGGAGTGTTCGGAATTACCGGAAGTGGAATGGGAGCATTTGGAATAGGAGTGTGGAGGATACCGGAACGGCTATTATCTGCATTCACCATTCTCTGGCTGGCAGGTGTGATCCTTTTTACAGGTTATGCGGTATACAGTTACGTCAGGGTGCGGAGGCAGGTAGCGGAAGCTATGTGGCTGAGGGAGAACCTGTGGATCTGTGATGAGGTAAAATCTCCTTTTATCCTGGGACTGCATAAGCCGAAGATCTATCTGTCCTCCAGCATGGACGAAGCGCAGTACCCTTACGTCATTGCTCATGAGCAGGCGCATCTGAAACGGGGCGACCAGTGGTGGAAGCCGCTCGGATTTCTGATCTTAGCGATTCACTGGTTCAACCCTTTTGTCTGGGCAGCGTACATCCTGTTCTGCAGCGATCTGGAACTGGCATGCGATGAGAGCGCGGTGAAGAAGCTGAATCCTCAGGAGCGAAAAGACTATTCCTATGCACTGCTTTCCTGTAGTATGCAAAGGCGGCTGGTGACGGTATGCCCGTTGGCCTTTGGGGAAGCAGGGGTGAAAAAGAGAGTGAAAGAGATATTGAATTATAAGAAGCCGACCTTTTGGGTGGTGCTTGCCGCTGTGGTGGTCTGTGTGATCGTAGCGGTATGTTTTCTGACGAATCCAAAGCAGGGGACGACAACCACAATCCTGCTGACGAATGAGGCCGGAAAGAGCGAAAACGGTGTGGATGCCGGGAATGTCGCAAGCGCAGACGAAGTCAATGCACAACAGGAGACGGACGCCGCATTGCAGGAGGCACTGGATAAACAGAGAGAACAGGCAGAGGCGGTGAAGGAAGCAAGTGCGGCAGAGCAGGAGAAACAGGCAGCGGAAAATTCTGCCGACTGGATTCCAATGCAGAATGGTAATACTACGACATGGATGAATATGCAGGACGGTGCAACCGCCGGTTTTGTAACGGGAAAGGAAGATGCAGCGTATGCGCAGGTAAAGCTTGGTGATACGACTCTGTTGTTATTGTCGGATGGGATTTATCAGGACGGAGAGCATACCTATGCCATGTACTGTGATGTCTACGGCGTCGGAGAGGATGGAACACCGGTGCAGATCGGCGAGCTCCTAAGTGAGGGAACCGCATATCCGATCTGCGTCGGAATGTCTGGGTTCTACGTGACCTCCGGACACAGCATCGAAGTGTACAACCTTGATACCGCGACCGGACAGCTGGTACTGACCGGTTCCAATACAGAAAACTTTGACGAGAACGGCAATGAAACCTATTATCGTCTGGACAGCCGGGGACAGAGTGTGGAAAGTACTGAGGAGGAGTATCTGCAGGCATGGGATGCGTATGGAAAAGATGCGCAGCCGATAGAATTCACAACACCATAACAAAAAACTTATACACTTCTCAAAAACAAAATAAAATCATATACACTAAAAAGAATCCGAATGATCCTTCATCCGGATTCTTTTTATGGTTCTGTAAAAAAGTACCAAAAAATCATAATAAAAATCATCAAAATCAATGAACAAATATATTTTTTATGACAAAAACAGATACACAACTTCTTTTGACGAAATATTCGGAAAATGATAGATTGCATATTGTATAGAGTGTATAATTTTCTTTGGATATACACATAGATGCAAACGTTGAAAAGGAGATGCACCCTATGAAATCAAACAAAGAAAAGGTATATGACTTTATCAGACTTCATGCAGATGAAAAGGCAGACAGAGGAATATCCACCGCATACATAGCGGATGCCATGGAACTACAGCGAACGAATGTAAGCAGCATACTGAATCTTCTGGTACAGGAAGGCAGGATACAAAAATGTAACGGCAGACCGGTTCTCTATAAGGTTGGAAGAGAAGAAAGCACATTGGAAGAATGCTTTTCTGATTTGATCGGAGCGGACGGAAGTCTGAGGCAGACCATTCAGCTGGCAAAGGCAGCAGTACTCTATCCACAGCGAAGTCTCAATACGTTATTGGTGGGAGCCCGTGGAACCGGTAAGAGCCGCTTGGCACAAAGAATGTACCGTTTTGCGGTGGAACAGAAGATTCTGCCGGAAAATGCTCCGTTTCTTCACATCGATTGCCACGATTATGCAGCAGGCGGAGAAGTCAGTGCTGAGTCGGATGACAGCTGGAAACAGTCGGAGCAGGGCTTTGTATTTTTCGATAATATTCAGTTTTTAAGCCCGAGAGCCAGAAAAAGGGTGCTGGAGTATCTGCAGTCACCATCCAGAAAATATGCGGTGGCGGTAAGCTGTACAGACAAAGAACAGCTGTCGGATGAGTTCCTGGCAGAATTTTCAGTACAGTTACAGTTACCGACATTGTCGGAGCGGCCGCTGAGGGAACGGATGGAAATGATAAAACACCTTTTTTCCAAAGAGGCTGTGCGGATACAGAGACCACTGATCGTCAGAGGAGATTTGATGACATGCCTGCTTTTCTATGAGTGTGAAGCAAATTATTATCAGCTCAAAGGAGATATCAAGATCGGCTGCGCCAATGCCTATGTGAGAGAATATGGGAAAACAGGAGATATTTCATTATTTATCAGCGATTTTTCCAATAATGTGCGCAAAGGCATGTTAAAGTACCGGAGAGAAGCAGAGGAGTTGATCGATTTTGAACAGAGATTCACGTTCAGCGGAAAAGAAATCCGGGTCAGCAGGCCGGAAGACGGAACACTATATGACAGAATCAGCCGGAAGGCAGCAGCATTAAAGGAGACAGGAATAGAGGAGGAAGAGATCAACCTTTTGCTGAGCATGGAGGTAGAAAGGACTTTTGATAAATATCGGAAAGCCCTGATACAGGATGTGACGGATAAAAAACAGTTGGAAATCCTGGTGGAAGAAAAGCTGATCAATATTGTGGAAGCATTTTTGCAAAAGGCAAAGGAACAGCTGAAACGTAATTTCTCTCCGTCTGTACTATATGGGCTGTGCCTTCATCTCAATGCAGTGATTACGGGAAAAAGAGAAAAAAGTGCTCCGGACAAAGAAAGTATTGCAGAAATACTGGTATATCACAGAGCAGAATATCTGCTAAGCGAAGAACTTGCAGAACAGATCAAAGCAGAATACGCAGTGGAATTGTCCATGGAAGAAATCTTACTTCTCACAATGTTTTTGTGCTATCAAAATGAGGAAAAGACGGAAAATGCAAGACCGGTATTGATATTTGCATTCTACGGTGTGGGAATAGCTTCCTCCATAGCACAGACGGTCAGTAACATGACAAAGCTGGATAATATTTTTTCTTATGAAATTACCAGTGAGAGAGCCTCCGCAGAGGTATATGGGACACTGAGAAATTTTCTGAAAAAAGTGCAGCAGGGCAAGGGAATTCTGGTCATCTATGATAGTAGTTTTTTGGGAGAAATGCTTCTGGAGATAGAAAATGAACTGGAAATTCCAATCCGGCAGGTCAGAGTTCCGGTAACTACACTTGGAATTGAGCTTGCAAGGCGGACCCTTACAGAAAATGATCCCGACAAGATATTGCAAAGCACAGTGGAGAGTATAGATGGTCTGGACTGTTACAGAAAATACATTGTAACGCTCTGTACCACCGGGAAAGGCGGGGCAGAGGAACTGAAACGTTACATCGAAAAATATGGACAGTTGGAAGATACAGAGGTGATCCCGATGTCGGTTACAGAAAAAGAACTGTTGCGTGATAACCTGAAACACCTGATGACCACGGGAGTGGTTCAGTGCATTGTGGGAACCTATGATCCGGGAATGTTTGCAATTCCCTTCCTGCCGATCAGTGAAGTATTCGGAGCCAGAAAAGAGAGTCTTCCAAGATTGCTCCGACTGGAAAAAGAGGCAAAAGCAAAGATAGATTATGATGCAATGTTTGCATATCTGGGAGAACAGCTGACACACACCGATATTGAAAAGCTGAGAAAAATACTGCCGGATATTATGAAAGAAATCAATTCGGCGTTTATGGAGTTATCTTTGGATGCGGAAGCCGGCTTGCTGATTCATATTTCCTGTTGTATTGACAGGCTGCTTGCAAAACAGGAAGTTGCCACAAATCCCAGAAAAGCAGCAATATTGCTTCAATATGACAAGGAATTTAAAAAACTGCTTAAAATAGTAAAACCGTTGGAAAAGACATTTCATGTCATTATCAATGATGATGAGATAGCAAATATTCTGACGATCATATATCAGCTCTAAGAACAGGAGGTTACAAAATGGAAGAAAATATGCAGGAAAAGCTGGAAGAAATCGCGATGATGATCATAGCCAATTCCGGACAGGCAAGATCAGATGCCTTCGCTGCACTGCAGGAGGCGAAAAAAGGAAATTTCGAAGACGCAGAGAAACTTCTGAAGGAGGCAGAAGAGAGTCTTCAAACAGCACATGAATCTCACAGAGAACTGTTGAAAATGGATGCGTCCGGAGAAGTGACGCAGGTAAGTATTTTATTGTGTCATGCGCAGGATCATCTGATGGGAAGTGCACTGGCACTGGATTTGATCCGGGAAATGATCGTTTTATATCAAAAGTAGGGAAAAGCAAGGAGGAATCGTATGGAACGAAAAGTATTATTGATCTGCGCAGGTGGGATGTCTACCGGAATTCTGATGCGTAAGATGGAAAAATATGCAGAGGAACAGGGAATTTCTCTGAAGATCGAAGCAGTGGGAATGTCAGCATATGAAGATGTGTACAAAAATTATGATGTCATTCTGTTGGGACCGCAGGTATCTTATAAAAAGGGTGAGATCGAGCAAAATACGCAAAAACCTATTGCGGTGATTCCGGCATATGATTATGCAATCGGTAATGTGGCCAATATTATGAAGCAGGTGGAAGACTTGTATCAATAAGTCTGCAAAACGTAAAAAGAAGGTATTTCAACAGGGAAGGAGTAAAGGTATGGCAAATTTTTATGAAAGCAAGCCTATGCAATGGGTGAAAAAAGCAGGGGAAAAAGTAGTGGGAAATAAGGGAATACAGGCGATTTCCTCCGGTATGATGATGGTAATGGGTGTAATATTGTTGGGAGCGGTATTCCAATTACTGGCAGTCATATTACAGACGATCGGTATTATCGATCAGAGTTCCGGAATCTATAGTGCACTTATGGTGCCGTATAAGGTGTCTATGGGATTTATTTCGCTGTATGTAGCTTTTACCATTGCCTATTCTTATGCAAAGTCTTTAAAAATGCAGGCGCTGATGGCAGGACTGAATTCGATTCTGATCTTTTTGATTGCAGCCGCGCCGATCAAAACAGTAGATCTGGCCGGGGAAGCGGGCGGAACTTTTACCGGAATGGATACCATGGCGCTTGATGCGAAGGGTATGTTTGTAGCCATTATTGTAGCGCTGACCAGCGTACAATTGACACATTTTTTTGAAAAGCATCATCTGGTTATCAAGATGCCGGATGCGGTTCCGGAATTTCTGCAGGATACCTTCCGTTCTCTGATCCCTCTGGTAGTAAATGCGATTATCTGGACGGTATTGGGTTATGGCTGTGTGGCATTGACACAGACAGCGCTTCCGGTACTTATTACCGGTCTGCTGGGAATGCCGCTGGCAGCACTGACAAGTGTTCCCGGAATTATTATTATCGTAATCATTGCCAGTCTGTTATGGACAATGGGTGTACATGGAACAGTGGCGGTATATGCGGCAATCGCAGCACCGTTAATGCAGTATTATGCAACCAACTATGCCAATCATGAGGCCGGTCAGGCGCTTGTATTTATGCCAATCGCGTTATTCGGTATTATCAATTGCTGTGGCGGAACCGGCAATACACTGGCGCTCTGCGTGATGGGATTATTCTCGAAATCCGAACAGCTGAAAGCAGTCAGCAAGGCAGCAATCGTGCCCGGTCTGTTTAATATTAACGAGCCTGTGATCTTCGGTTATCCTATTATGTATAATCCGATCATGTGCATTCCCTTTATCCTGAACCCTGTAATTACCATGATCATCTGTTATTTTGGATATATGATAGGATTTTTCAAACCGGCTTACATTTCCATTACGGCGAACCTTCCGGTTGGATTTGCACAGTATCTGACGACTTTGTCCTGGACCAATATCTTTATTCCGGTGATTGCATTTGCGGTAGCGTTTGCATGCTATTGGCCGTTCTTCAAAGTATATGAAAAGGAACTGGTAGCAAAAGAAGCACAGGCAAAGGAAGAAAAATAATGGAAGAAAAGCAGAAAATATTTCCACCGGGATTTCTATGGGGCGGTGCCGTGGCAGCCAATCAGGCAGAAGGTGCCTGGCAGGCGGACGGGAAAGGAGATTCTGTAGCGGATCACATTACTGCGGGGACAAAAACGTCCCCGCGGCGATTCACGGAACAGATCCGCCCTGAGGAGAACTATCCAAGTCACGAAGCTATAGATTTCTATCACAGATATGAGGAGGACATTGCACTATTTGCGGAAATGGGATTTAAAGTATTCCGGATTTCGATTGCATGGACCCGTATTTTTCCCAAAGGTGATGAGATATCGCCCAATCGTGCCGGGATTGCGTATTACAGGAAAGTATTTGAAACCTGTAAAAAATACGGAATAGAACCGTTAGTTACCTTGTCTCATTATGAAATGCCTTATTATCTGTGCGAACATTACGGCGGCTGGACCAACCGACAGACGATTGCATTTTTCCTGCGGTATTGTGAGACGGTATTCAGAGAGTATCAGGATCTGGTTCATTACTGGCTGACATTTAATGAAATGAATACACTGGTCAGCCGTTTCGGAACGCTCCTTGCAGGGGGCATTTTACCCGAGGACGGAGAAGACTTGTTCGGGAGAAAACGACTGGGATCCCCCGAGACTGTGGCAGAAAAGAGTCGCAGATTTACTGCATTGCATCATCAGTTTCTGGCCGGTGCACAGGCAGTAAAAATGGCACACGAGATCAATCCCGAAAATAAAGTGGGATGTATGCTGTCTGCGGCCGGTGTATATCCATATACTTGTAGTCCGGAAGATGTATTGGAAGCACAGGCACAGATGGAACGCAGCAACTGGTTGTGCGGAGATGTGTGCGTAAGAGGAGCATATCCTTATTTTGCGGAACGCTTTTTTAGGGAAAATGGGGTACAGATCCGAAAAGAGGCCGGGGATGATGAAATATTGAAGAATGGAAAAGTGGATTTCTTAAGCTTCAGTTATTACAGTTCCCGTTGTGCCACGGCAGATCCGAAAGTGATACAGACGGCGGGGAATATGATGCTTGGTGTGCCGAATCCCTATCTGGAAGCAAGCGAATGGGGATGGATCATTGATCCTAAGGGATTACGTTACCTCCTGAATGAACTGTACGGCAGATATCAGATTCCGCTGATGGTCGTAGAGAACGGACTGGGAGCGGTGGATCGTGTGACAGAAGACGGACAGATTCATGATGATTACCGGATTGCTTATTTAAGCGAACATATCAGACAGATGTGGGAAGCAGTAAATGATGGTGTGGAGTTACTGGGATACACTCCGTGGGGATGTATCGATTTGATCAGTGCAAGCACCGGTGAAATGAAAAAACGCTATGGCTTTATCTATGTGGACAAAGACGATAAAGGAAAAGGAACCTTGGAACGAAAGAAAAAAGATTCCTTTGCCTGGTATCGGGAGTGCATCAGGACGAACGGAGCCAGCGTACTTTCCACGAATAAAAAAGAGGATAAATTATGACAAAAAAACAGGTTGAGATTGTGAATAAGACAGGACTGCATGCCAGACCGGCTTCTGATTTTGTACTGGAAGCCAAAAAATATGAAAGCAAGATTACGATTTGCAGGGAAAACGGAGTACCAGTGAATGCAAAATCCGTTGTACGGATTCTGGCGGAAGGAATCGGACAGGGAACCAAAATAGAGATTGCTGCGGAAGGCACAGATGAAGAGCAGGCGGCAGCGTCTCTTGCAGCCTTGGTGGAAAGCGGATTTGGAGAATAAAGGCGGTAAATGTGTATGGAAGAAAGATTACAGGGAAATCCGGTATCTGAGGGAATTGCTTATGCGAAATCTTATATCTACATTCCCGGTACACTGACAAAGGCTCCGGAATTTTTTCCCAAGGGTCAGGAAGAGGAAAAATATCGGGAATTCAGGGAATCCTGTGAAAAGGCAGACAGTGAACTGGTGACATTGTACAACGGTATGTGTAAAGAGGATCCGGATAAGGCAAAAATCTTCAGTGCACATCGGGAATTACTTCAGGATGAAGAAATCCTTGATGAGATCCGGGAGACAATCTGTGAGGAAAACATGAATCCGGACAGCGCGGTCAGTAAGGTGTATACAGAATTTGCAGAATTGTTGGCCGGTGTGGAGGATCCGTTGATTGCCGAGCGCGCGGCGGATCTTAGAGATGTCAGAGACCGGCTGCTCCGGATTCTGTCGGGGCAGGAAACGTCTAAGCTGTCTTCGTTTTCGGAAGATGTAATTCTGGTAGCCCATGACCTATTACCCAGTGATACGGCCACCATGGACAGAAAACATATCAAAGGAATCCTGACGGAGGTTGGCGGAGTGAATTCACATTCCGCAATCCTGGCAAGAAGTTACGGAATTCCTGCAATTCTGGGAGTTCCGAATGTTACGGAAAAAATTCCTACAGATACTATGCTTGCCATGGATGGTTTGACCGGAGAAATATTTGTCACACCGGGAGAAGAATGTATTTGCGATATCAGGGAAAAACAGACATCTTTTTTCCGCAAAAAAGAAGCAGAAAAAAATTTTTTAAACAAACCTGCAATTATGAAGGACGGAACAGAAATAAAGATAGGAATCAATATCGGCTCGCAGGAATTTGATGTTCCGACAGACCGGTACGATTTCATCGGCTTGTTCCGTACAGAATTTCTTTATATGGAAGGGAAGGAACTTCCGGGGGAAGAAACACAATTTGAAGCCTATAGGCAGGTTGTGCAAAAGGCAAAAGGACATCCGGTTACTTTGCGGACACTGGATATCGGCGGAGATAAGACATTGCCCTACATGGAATTGCCGAAAGAGGACAATCCTTTTTTGGGGAAAAGAGCAATCAGGCTTTGTTTTGCGGAAAAAGAGTTATTTTTAACGCAACTGCGTGCGGCACTGCGTGCTTCTGCTTACGGACCTCTGCAAATCATGTTTCCGATGGTCGGGAGTCTGGAAGATATTCGCAAGGCAAAAGAGTACCTGAATCTGGCAAAAGAGCAGCTGAAAGAGAGAAAGCAGCAGTTTGATGAACAGATCAGAATCGGTATTATGATAGAGATTCCCGAGATTGCCTTGATTGCAGATCTGGCGGCGGAAGAGGTGGATTTTGCAAGCATAGGATCCAATGACCTGACGCAGTATTTGTCGGCTGCGGATCGGATGAATCCGGAGGTGGCCGCTTATTACAGAAGTGATTCCACGGCAATGCTTAGGCTGCTGCGGTTTGTCTTTCAGGAATTTTCCAAACGTGGAAAAGAAATCTCCGTCTGCGGAGAAATGGCAGGGAATCCGGAGACCGCCCAATTGCTGGTGGGACTGGGAGCGAGAAAGCTGTCTATGAGTAGTGGAAATATCGCCGGTGTAAAGGCAAAACTGGCTGAATGTACGTTGCAGGAGCTGACAACTTTGGCAGAGAAAAAACTATGAACCCTCTTGACAAAAAAATGAAATGTGTTTATATTCATAACAGTGTTATATAACACTGTTATGAATATTTTTTTGGAGGAAAAAGTGACAAAACCAATCGAAGGAGTTTCAGAGAGAATTCTCGCCTGTGCCAGAGAAGAATTCCTGGAGAAGGGCTATTCCGAAGCGTCGCTTCGCACGATTGCAGCCAAGGCAGATACCACTACCGGATCCATCTATTCCCGGTTCGTAGACAAGGAAGGGTTGTTTTGCGCGATTGTGGAACCGGCGGCGGAAGGGCTGACGCAGATCTTTTTAAAGACCCAGGAGGCGTTTCATGCGGTAGAGGCGGAGGAACAGCCTAAGGCGATGGAGACTTATATCACGGGCGGTATGGATGAAATGCTTGACTATGTTTATGACCGGTTTGATGATTTCCGGTTACTTTTGGATGCCTCTTATGGTACCAAGTATCAGGATTTCGTGGAACATCTGGTGGACATTGAGACGGAGTATACCTACAAGTATATGGAAGCTACGAAATTCCTACAGGAAGGCAGCATGATCACCGAGGAGTTCCTACATATCATGTCGAGAGCCATGTTTGACAGTATGTTCGAAGTCGTCAGACATCGCATGGACAGGGATACCGCCAGAAAATATCTGCATATGCTGGAGAAGTATCACTACGGCGGATGGGGAGCCATCATCAAGCTGGGGTGAAGCATAAGATAAGACTGCTATGGAAGATTACGGTAGCAGTCTATCTTAAAAACCGACGGTTAGTTGAAACTAATTCCAAATAAGCAGTGTTAGATAGGAAAGACAATAGAGCCTCAAATGTCCGGAAAAGAGAAATGATGAAAAGCAGGGCAAAATGAAAAGAAATTCTAGAAATTAAAGAGTTACATTAAATCAAAAAAATTAATTTAAATCAAAGGGAAAGAGGGAAAGATCACATGAAAAAAGAAAGCTCTATGCAGAAGCTGTTCGCTTATGCGGGCAACTACAAGTACCTGATTATCGCGTCATGGATTCTGTCCGCGGTCAGTGCCCTGATCGCATTACTGCCGTTTTATTATATTTGGCGGATCATGCAGGAAGTTGTACTGGCAGCACCGGATTACAGCAAAGCGCAGAATCTGTCCGGCTTGGGCTGGCGTGCGGTGGGATTTGCATTGTTATCCATGTTCATCTATATCTGCGGACTGCTGTGTTCCCATATTGCCGCATTCCATGTACAGGCCAATATGCGAAGCACCCTGATGCGGCACATTCTGACGCTTCCGATGGGTTTCATGGACAGTGAAGGCAGTGGCAAGATCCGCAAGATCGTCAACGAATCCACTGCGGCCACGGAGACCTACCTGGCACATCAACTGCCGGATAAAGCAGGAGCAGTGGCAACGCCTGTGGGACTGTTGCTTTTGCTGGTAGTATTTGACTGGAAACTGGGCTTATTAAGTCTGGTGCCTGTAGTATTTGCATTTCTCATCATGGGAGCCATGACCGGTCATCGCATGAAGATCAAAATGGAAGAGTACCAGAATGCGCTGGAAGAAATGTCCAGCGAGGCGGTGGAGTACGTCCGCGGTATCCCGGTGGTCAAGACCTTCGGACAGTCGGTCTTTTCCTTCAAGCGTTTCCAGACTTCGATTAAGAAATATGAAAAATGGACCATCGCATATACGAAAGATCTGATGTGGCCCATGGTCGGTTTCACTACATTGATCAATGCCATTTTTGCGATTCTCATTGGTGCTGCCTATTGGTTCGGCGGAGCAAACGGTGATCCGGAAATACTAATCAATCTGCTGTTTTACATCATCATTACCCCCGTGCTGACTGTGACCCTCGGTAAGATCATGTACGGCGGCGAGAATCAGATGATCGTGGAGGATGCTCTGAAGAGAACTGATGGTATCTTAAACAGAAAACCTCTGCCGGAGGCAACGACGAAGCAGGAGATTCCGGAATATTCCGTTGCGTTGCAGAACGTATCCTTCCGTTATGAAAATGCCGAACGCGATGCCCTGCATCAGATCAATCTGGATATCAAAGAAGGAGAGCATGTCGCATTTGTCGGTCCCTCCGGCGGCGGTAAGACCACGCTGGCAAGTCTCATTGCCCGTTTCTATGATACCACAGAAGGTAAGGTATGCATCGGCGGCGTGGATGTGAAGGATATTCCTTCCGCACAGTTGATGAATATGGTGTCCTTCGTATTTCAGGACAGCAAATTGCTTAAGATGTCCATTTACGATAATGTCCGCATGGGCAAAAAGGATGCCACCAGAGAAGAAGTCATGGAAGCTCTGAAAAATGCCCAGTGTGAGGACATTATTGCAAAGCTGCCGGACGGTGTGGATACCGTCATCGGAAGCCAGGGTACTTATGTATCCGGAGGTGAGGCACAGCGCCTGTCCGTTGCGAGAGCGATGTTAAAAAATGCACCGATCCTGATCCTGGATGAAGCTACCGCTTTTGCTGATCCGGATAATGAGGCGAAGGTACGGCAGGCATTTACGAAGCTTTCCGCAGGCAAGACCGTGATCATGATCGCACACAGATTGTCCTCGGTTGTGGATGCCGACCGCATCTGTGTGTTGAAGGATGGCGGAATTGTGGAACAGGGAAACCATGAAATATTGCTGGGACAAAACGGACTGTATGCCCATATGTGGGAAGAGTACAATAAATCCGTCAGCTGGAAAGTAGGAAAGGGGGAGAAATAGAATGAGTAGCTTACAGGCAAAATTGCAGCATAAATACGCGCTTTCCGAAAAAGGTGCGAAGGATATGATAAAGGCATTTGTATCCGTAACATGTTCCGATCTGGTGTTGATGTTCCCGGTATGGATGCTGTATTTTCTGGTAAGAGATTATTTACAGGGCACCATGGCAGGCAGAGGTGTTTTCTACATTGTGGGCTGCGTACTCTGTCTTCTTCTGATCGCGCTGACAACGTTGGTGCAGTATCGTGCCACGTTCCTGGCAACTTATGTGGAGAGCGGTGTGCGCAGAATTGCTCTGGCAGAGCAGCTGCGTAAGATCCCGTTATCCTTCTTCGGAAAAAAAGATCTGTCCGATCTGACAAGTACCATTATGGCGGACTGTGCCACCATGGAGACTGCATCCTCCCATTTCATTCCGGAACTGGTTGGTTCCTGTATCTCCACCACACTGATCGCTGTGGGTACCTTTTTCATGAACTGGAGAATGGCAATCGCAGCACTGTGGGTACTGCCTGTGTCTTTCCTCATTGTGGGATGTTCCGGCAGGGTACAGAAGAGCTTAAGTAAGAAGCAGATGAAATTAAAAATGGACTGTGCTGACGGGATTCAGGAGTGCCTGGAAACGGTGCGTGACCTCAGAGCCAACAATGCACAGGCAGAATACATGGAAGGCCTGGAGGGCAAGATTCGCGCGGTGGAGAAGCATGCGCTGACAACGGAACTTGGAACAGCAGTCTTTGTTGGCGGGGCGCAGATGATCTTAAAGCTGGGAATCGCTACGGTGGCATTGACAGGTGGAATTTTGCTGGTGAGAGGCGAAATTGATGTATTAACCTTTTTTGTGTTCCTGCTGTTAGTGTCAAGAATGTACGATCCCCTGCAGGTGGCGCTGCAGAATCTTGCAGCCATTATCAGTACCGGTGTGCAGAGCGAGCGACTGGACGAGATTCTGTCTGCGAAGATTCAGACCGGTGCGGATACCATGGATCCGGCAGGCTATGATATCGAATTTTCCCATGTGGGATTCTCTTATGACAATCAGGATACTGTCTTAAAAGATGTGACTTTTACGGCAAAACAGGGAGAGGTGACCGCCCTGATCGGTCCTTCCGGCGGTGGCAAGACCACTGTGTCCAGACTGGCTTCCCGGTTCTGGGATATCCATAAAGGTAAGATCACCGTGGGCGGCATGGACATCTCCACCATTGATCCGGAGACATTGATGTCCCTGTACGCCATTGTATTCCAGGATGTGACATTGTTTAATAATACGGTGATGGAAAACATCCGTATCGGCAGGCAGGATGCTACGGACGAAGAAGTGCTGGCTGCGGCAAAACTGGCGCATTGCGATGAGTTCGCGGAGAAGCTTCCGAACGGCTGGCAGACCATGATCGGTGAGAACGGTTCGGAACTGTCCGGCGGTGAGAGACAGCGTATCTCCATAGCCAGAGCATTCCTGAAGGATGCGCCCATTATCCTGTTGGATGAAGCGACGGCTTCCCTGGATGTGGATAACGAGACGATGATTCAGGAATCCCTGTCCAAGCTGATCCGTAACAAGACCGTCATGATCATTGCGCACCGCATGCGTACCGTGGCGGATTCGGATAAGATCGTGGTATTGAAAGACGGCGTGGTGGCAGAACAGGGAACACCTGCAGAACTGGAAGCAAAAGACAGCATTTACCGGCATATGAAAGCCACTCAGATGGAGGCTGCCGGCTGGACATTATAATCAAACAGCCTTTTTAAAAGGAGCGGTCCGCTTGTTTACAGGCGGATCGCTTTTAGCATATTGCGTAATTCCTGCGAACGACATATAATACAATCCAACGGCAGAAAATTATCCAATGGAGAGGAACACAGAGGAATACCATGCAGATAGCAGCAATGAAAAAAGACGATTTTTACCGGCAGATGTTCAAACTGACCATCCCGATCATTATACAGAATCTGCTCAGTGCAGCAGTGAATTCCGCGGATGTTATTATGTTAAACTATGTGGGACAGTCCGCAATATCCGCAGTATCCCTGGCGTCAAATTTTTCAAATGTCCTGTTTATGGTATATTACGGACTGGGGACGGGAGCCACTCTCTTGTGCGCCCAATATTATGGAAAGGGGAACCTGGAAGCAATTCATACGGTAGAGGGAATCACACTTCGTTTCTCTATGGCAATCTCAGGTATTGTTGCGCTGATTGCATTTTTCCTTCCTCAGAAGATGATGCTTCTCTTTACTCCTGATCAGGAGCTGATCACCATCGGTGTCTCTTATCTGCGGATCATGGGCATCACATACCTGTGCTGGGGCATCACGGAGGTGTATCTTGCCATCCTGCGAAGCGTAGGTCGTGTGACGGTCAGTATGGTGTTGAATATGCTGGCTTTCGTATTGAATGTCATTCTGAATGCCACCTTTATCTTTGGACTGTTCGGCATGCCGAAGCTGGGAGCTACCGGTGTCGCCATTGCCACAGCCCTGTCCCGACTGGTGGAACTGGTGGCATGCTTCATTGTATCTTTCTTGAGCAAAAATGTAAAACTGCATCCGAAGTACCTGTTTGTTCACAGTAAGGTGCTGACACAAGATTTCATGCGTCTGTCTCTGCCCGCACTTTGCAACGATGTGTCCTGGAGTGTGGCGTTTTCCATGTATTCCGTGATCCTGGGGCATCTGGGAACAGATGCGGTGGCCGCTAATTCACTGGTCGTCGTAGTGCGCAATATCGGCACGGTGTTCTGTTTTGCCATTGCCAGTGCAGGTGGCATATTACTGGGAAATATTATGGGACAAGGCGATCTGGAGAAGTCGAAGAGTTACGCTTCCCGGATGCTGAAGATGACGGTAATCGCCGGAGCTATAGGCGGCCTGATCGTACTGGCAATTACCCCCTTTGTGTTACGGTTTGCTACATTGAATGACACTGCCATGCATTATCTGAAATACATGCTGCTCATCAATACTTATTATATTATGGGCGCTGCCGTGAATACGGCGCTGATCGCCGGAGTATTCCGTGCCGGCGGAGATACGAAGTTCGGACTGATCTGCGATACGATCGATATGTGGTGCTATGCGATCCCTCTGGGATTCTTCGCCGCATTTGTACTAAAACTCCCGGTGCTGTGGGTCTATTTCCTGTTATGCACCGATGAATTCGTCAAATGGCCCTGGGTCATTAAGCATTACCGCAAGGGCAGATGGGCGAAGAATATTACCAGAGAAGAAGTATGAGCCTGATTTAATTACATAGCCTTTTCCTGCTCTTCCTGAATCTCGGGGAAAACAGATAACATGGGTTTCACGTCTTCTTTTTTAATGATACGTGCCACGTAATTTTTTGTGATCTTCATTACTACGGGCGACAATGCAATGACACCAATCAGGTTGGGAATCGCCATCAGTCCGTTGAAGGTATCCGACAGATCCCAGGCAAGTCCCAGATTCATGGTACAGCCGATAAAGATCATCAGCACGAAAGCTACCTTATAGATAATCGTTGATTTGGTGCCGAATAAATATTCCCATGCCTTGGAACCGTAATGACTCCAGCCAAGTACCGTGGAAAAAGCAAACAGCAAGATCGCAATCGCAATGAAAGCAGGACCGAAGCTGCCGAAAACCGTTGCAAAAGCCTGACCTACCAGAGCGGAACCTGAAGAATCAACGAGCACAGCACCAGTGTCTAAGTCGATCAGTCCGGAGGACAGCACGGCGAAAGCTGTCAGTGTACATACGACCATGGTGTCGGCGAATACTTCGAAGATACCCCACATACCCTGACGTACGGGCTCTTTCACGTTGGAACTGGAATGCACCATAACGGAGGAACCAAGACCGGCTTCGTTAGAGAATACACCACGCTTCATGCCCCAGGTCAGCGCCAGCTTCACACTGGAACCCACGATACCGCCGCCTACGGCTTTCAGACCGAAAGCGCCTTTGAAAATAGCGGTAAATACAGCACCTATGTGACTGATGTTGGCGAAGAAGATTACGAGAGCACCGAGGACATAAGCAATTGCCATAAAAGACACCAGCTTCTCAGTCACGGAAGCGATTCTTTTTAATCCACCGACGATAACGAGGGCACCTACGAGTACCAGAACAATACCGGTCACGGTTGCGGGAATCGAAAAGGCGGAAGTCATATTGGCAGCGATGGAATTCACCTGACTCATGTTACCGATACCGAAGGAAGCCAGCAGACAGAAAGCTGAGAACAGCGTTGCAAGTATTGCGCCGATCTGTTTACATCCCTTATAGGAACCGAGACCATCCTTCAGATAATACATGGCACCGCCGCTCCATTCGCCCTTGGAATTCCTGCGGCGATAGTAGATGCCAAGTACATTTTCCGAGTAGTTCGTCATCATGCCGAAGAAAGCTACGATCCACATCCAGAAGATAGCACCGGGGCCACCGGCCACCAGAGCGCTGGCCACACCGACGATATTACCGGTACCGATGGTGGCGGCCAGTGCGGTGCACAGCGACTGGAACTGGGAGATGGACTGATCATCAGCATCCGTGTGCTTTGTTACGTGTTGGTCGTGAAAGATGCCGCCTACTGTATTTTTGAACCAGTGTCCGATGTGGGACAACTGGAAAAATTTCGTCAGGATCGTCATCAGGATACCGGTGCCCACCAACAGCACCAACATGGGAACACCCCATACGAAACCATTGATGGCATTGTTCACATTGGCTATGAGCTCTACCATATACATTCTCCTCCTTTGTTTTCAGGTAAAAGAAAAAGCGCAGACACCCGAAGATGTCCACGCTGACATAGTTACCTGATCTGTATTTCGTTTCTGATTTTTTCCCAGTATAACATATAGGAAAAGATGCCGCAAGAGAAAATTTTTCTCAAAACCCCTATTGACCTAAAGTTAGCTTTAGGTATTATGATAAAATCATCCCGTAAGAAATGTCTCTAACGTGGAAAATCAAGCATATCGAAAGCTACGGCGCCAACAGCGGCTTCCCTGTATACGGCGGAAAACTGTAAGGCGAACCGTCAGTGTGACGAAAACAGGAAATGCGAGCGATTACGAAAAGTAATGGCTCGCATTTTTAGCTTTGTATTTCGAATTCATGCGGATGGAGTCCAATTCCGCCTTACTGAACCGGCGGATCCCGGACTGCTTCTCCAGATTCGGGAAAAAGCCCTCTTTATCATAATATCTTAAAGAGGAAATCGGTAAATTTGTCATTGCGGAAACTTGTCCGATACTGTACGTATATAATCCTCCTTGTTTTTGCGAAGCAAAAATCCGAGCTTCATGTCGAGGAGAGGATTTCGTCTCCCTGCATAAAATTATCTAAAGCTGACTTTAGGTATTACTACTGTTATTATAAAGTGGCAATATGCAAAAAACAAGAGTTTTGTACTATAAAGTTTCCCCCGGGCTGTGTCGATACTATTTATATAGGAAAATACATACACCATGGATGGATAAATAGCTACGGATGGCTGCCTCATGTGAGGCGACCATCCGTTTTTGCGTGAAGCGAGAACATCGCATGCCTGCATGAAGATTTGACGGGCATTGCGACAGGGCAGCAATCACTGCTCAGAGAGGGAGAGTACTATGGCAATAACAGGAATCGGCTACGGAAGGACATTTGTGTATGAGGCACAGAAGCGAGTAAATGCAGGGGATGTACAGAGTGCGCAGGGAAGTGCGACGGAGACAGCAGAATCCCGTTTCGCGGAGAGCATTGAGGAATTGGCAAAAGAAGACAACACCGTGAAGACTCCGGTGACCCGCGGCGTACAGCTGGCCCGCCATATCGAGGGAAAGGACAAGGTGCCCTATGGAGAAATGGCTGAGGACGGCGTCATTGAATACAACGGGGTGACCTTCGTCTGTGATTATGAGCACAACCGCCTGACACTGGGGGATACCACCAATAAAGAGGATTGCATTAATATTCCGTTGTCCGGCGGCGGAAGCCTGCTGGTGAACCGGGACAACATTGATGCCCTGTCCAAGGCCATCGGCATGTTCAGGCCGGAGGATGTGAAACGGATCCTGGAGGCGCTGGCAAAGGATAACAAGATCCAGCAGATGAAGAAAGAACTGGATGACATGGAGAACGGCGATGATGTGGATAACAGTGAGGAAGCATCGGAGACCGCCGACACGGACAAGGCAGCGGGAACGGATCCTTCCGGGACGGCCGGAGAGCCGGGAAAAGAGGATTTAAGTCTCATGGCACAGATCAAAGAGAAGATGCAGGAGATCTACGACAAGCTTCAGAACGGAGACACGGATACCAAGTTCCAGATCGGCAATCAAGAATTTACGATCAAGGAGTGGGATCATTTCTTAGAGAAATTCGACAGTGTGCAGGATGCCACCCGGGCGGCACTGGAGGAAAAAATCGAAAAGGAAAAGGTAGAACGGCTGGAAGAGAAACTGACAGGTATGTCGGAGACAGCAGAAGAGCCGGATGAGGTGGATAGTATCCTGGCCCAGAGTGTGAAAACCACAGAAGAGGGCAGTGACCCTAAGACCTGGTATATCACCTGCTTTAGCGAAGATGGCATCTGGTGTAAGAAATTCACCGAAGGACAGGAAGGAGAGGATCTGTGGCGTATGGAATTTACGGATCCTTCCCAGTACCAGAAGGTGTTAAATTATTTACAGAGCTTCGCAGAGGGGGAAGAAGTTCCGCATGCAGAGGAAGAGGACTTCTGGAGAAGATTCCTTGAGGAAGACGCACGGTAGATCTGGCGTCAATCCGGATTTTTCCGATATTCCCGAGGAGATTTTCCGTATACTTTTTTGAACAGGTCCTTAAAATAATTGCTGTCGTTGAAGCCGTATTCCAGAGCAATATCCGTGATGGAGCTGTTGGTGGTAAGAAGCGCCGTCTGGGCGTGCTTGAGCCGTACGTAATTTAAATATTCCTTGAACCCCATGCCGGTGATCAGTTTGAATTTCTTGCTGAAATAGGTGGGGCTTAAGGAAGCCACGTAGGAGACATCTTCCAGTGTCAGTGGCTTGCGGAAATTATTATAAATGTATTTTGTGGCAAGCAGGATGTCCGCATCCCGGGAGTTCAGTAGATCCGGCTCCTTCTCATTCATGACGGAATGCCGCATCAGCAGGAGCAGAAGCTCTTCCAGATAGCAACGCTCAAAATGTTCGGAGTATTGGTCGAAGCGGGAATTCTCGGTGAGCATACGGGTCAGCAGAGAGTGCAGATATTCCTGGTATACCGTAGGAACGCTGCCCATGAAAGAATGCAGCTGTAGCCCCTGCCCGGATATGGAAGTGAGGCTGTCGGCAGACCGGTCCGATAAATGCAGATATTCTTCTTTGAAATAGATCATTACGATCTCGCAGACCTCTCCGGCAGAATACAGAGAGTGATGCAGTTCCCCCGGGGCAATGAAGACCAGATCTCCGGCTTCCATCTGATAGACAGTATCTTTTAACAGGAAACGGCAGCTGCCGGACCAGAGATAGAATATTTCATAAAAGCTGTGATAATGATCGGGCTGCAGCGGAGAAAAATCGCCTCTGCGGCCTTTTTCCACGATGATACGGTCAATATCCTTTCTGCCGCGTCGGCCTTTTTTGGTTGTGATATCCATAGCTGCTCCTTCGCTTTTTAAATCTACTTTCATTGATACAGTCAGAATACCACAAAAAAACAGTATTTTCAACACAAACAAGCAATAAAAACAGCAGTAAATATAAATAAATTACGCTATTATAATAACTGAAAAAGGAACCCGCCTCTTTCAAAAATACTTTTCTCTCTATCCCCCTCGGTACACTCCCCCCTCGCCGAGGGGAATTTTTTGCGCAAAAATCACAGAAAACAGGCAGTCTCGTTACAATGGATTGCGCATTTTCCAAAGGATTGTTACCATAAGGGTACAGATAGGCCGGCATACGGTGCTAAAGCAAAGATGCTAAAGCAAAGGTGCTAAAGCACCTGAGAGTTTGCAGAGTACAGAAAGGTATAGGGATTAGTATGGATAAAAAGAAAACGGGCAATCTGATCCGGGAAGCCAGACAGCGCAAAAATTATACCCAGAGTGAACTGGGAAGGATGTTAGGGGTGACCAACAAAGCGGTATCCCGGTGGGAGAATGGAGAAAGTTTTCCGGATATCGGCGTATTAGAGTCCCTGTCCCATCTGTTGGAACTGCCGATTCAGGACATCGTGACCGGAGAGCGGGCGGGAGACCGGGAGGAGGCTGTGACGGAAGTCGTGAGACTGGCAAAGCTCCAGGAGCAGCGGAAACGTGAAAAGAGGATCCTGTATCTGATCGTGCTGGGGCTTTTGATCTATAACTGTGTCATCGGGATCTGTTTATTTTCCGGAAGAGGGTTGTTTGGGGGAAGAGATATTGCCTGCCAGGTGGCCGGGATCTCCATGGCGGGGACGCTGACGATGCTGGGGCTTGTATACCGGTATTTCGGAAAGGAAGAGGATGTGAAAATGATTCCCTCCAGTCAATTAAGCAGAGGACTTGGAATAGCATCCCTTGCGATGCTATTGTGGAGTGTTGGAATCATGTATTTAAGCTTCGGAATGGTCCGGGCAGGAAGTGTTCCCCTTGGTATGGAACTCAGCTCCCTGGGACCGTTTTTGAACAATCAGCTTTGTGCGGGCTATGCCCTGAATGTAATATTTCTGGCAGTGGAAATGTACCGTCTGCTCATGGAGCGGACGGTACTGCATCCGGGATGTGTGATCTCACCGGCGGTCATCTATCTGGATTTCTTTTACATAGACATTCTGGGCCGGATGGATACCCTGGACAGCGTCTGGAAGGCACTGGACAGAGGGACGGTACTCATATTGCTGGAGGCAGTGTCGGGAATTGTATTTCTGTTTATACAGTCCCACCGTTCTCGTTCTCACGCATCCGATAGCCCACACCAATCTCAGTGAAGACATACTGGGGCTGCGCGGGATTCTGTTCCAGCTTTCTGCGGATGTTCGCCATGTTGACACGGAGGATCTGATTATTATTGTCCATATAGGGACCCCAGATGGCATTCATGATATAGCTGTAGGTCAGGACTCTGCCGGAATTTTCCGCTAAAAGTGTAAGCAGCTGGTATTCGATCTGGGTCAGATGTATCTCTTCGCCCCGCAGGCGGATCAGTCGTTTTTCGAAATCAATCTCCAGATCCAGTGCCTTATACACATGGCCGGGAGCCTGGGCGTGGCTGTGCCGCAGAGAAGTGCGGATCCTTGCCATGAGCTCGCCGGTGCCGAAGGGTTTTGTGATATAATCGTCCGCACCCAGATCCAGAGCGGAGACCTTTTCCTGCTCCTTGGTGCGGGCAGATATGATGATCACGGGAACATCGCTCCAGGAGCGCAGCTTTTGCAACACATCCAATCCGTCCATGTCCGGCAGCCCTAAGTCTAGCAGGATCACGTTGGGGCAGAAAGAAGTGCTGAGACTAAGTCCCTCTCTGCCGTTTAAGGCATGCATGATCTTGTAGCCTTCCCGGTCCATGGTAGCGGTGATGAAATTACTGATACTTCTATCGTCTTCGATTAAGAGAACTTTGATCTTATTCATATCTGAGATCCATATCCTTTCCGGTATTTTCAACAGTTCTATCGTATGTGGCTGAGAGTACACTTATTTTTCCGAAGCGAGAGCTTCCGCCTTGGGAAGTGTGAAACAGAATTCCGCGCCATCCGCATGATTCCTGCCACTCAGCGTTCCGTGATGGGCGGTGATGATGGTCTTGCAGATGGACAGACCGATACCCATGCCTTTGCGGGAATCCGAGCTCCGGGAATTGTTGTAGGTACCCGTCTCGAACAGATTCTGTAATTTTTCTTCCGACAGTCCTTTTCCGTAGTCTCTCACAATAAAAGAGACATGCTCCGGATGATCCTCCACGATGAAATCAATGGGCAGGATACTTCCGGAATGAACGATGGCATTTTCCAGCAGATTGATGGTGACCTGCTCGATCAGCACCGCATCCATGGGTATCATCAGAAATTCCTCGGGGATCCTGACCCGGATGGCGGCATCGGGATAGCGTTTTTTCAGCTTCTCCAAAGCTTCTCCCACCACTTCCTCCACCGGCTCCTCTGTGGTATTGATGCTTAAGCTGTCTCCCTGGATACGGGTGACGGACAGCAGATTTTCCACCATATTCAACAGCCAGTTGGAATCCTCGTAGATATTGGTCATGATCGTACGCTGTTCGGTGGAGCTTAGATCGTTCTGACTTTCCAGAAACAGGGAGCTGTTGCCGATGATGCCGGTGAGCGGCGTGCGCAGATCGTGGGAGATGGCGCGCAGAAGATTCGCACGCATCTTTTCCATTTCGGCTTCTGCCAGCCGCTTTTCCCGCTCTGCGATCATCTCGGACTGGATGGTCATATGAGAGGTCATGGTACACAGGATCAGAGTGATCCCACTCATCAGCAGGAAGGTGATAGGGTAGCCGGTCAGAGTGAAATTAAGCTTATAATACGGATAGGTAAACAGATAATTGATCGCTATTACGGAAAAAAGGGTGCAGGCAATGCCGTAGCCGTAGCCCACCGTCCATCTGGCGATGATCACCAGTGCCAGAATGTAGAACAGTGCTACATTGGCATGGTTGTCCGGGACAATATGCTGATATAAAAAAGAGGCAAGTGTAGCGCACAGCATGCAGGCAGCACAGATCAGGATACTGATGGCGTGCCTGGTAAAGGGTGGTTTTAAGCGGAAGCTTTTCCGCGGTGATTTTTTATCGGAAAATGATCGGAACACGGTGTGATCCTCCATGAAATATTGTTAGTTATTTTGTAAATTTATTATAACTATAGTACCATTACTTTGCAATGCAAGGTGTAAAGAAGTAGTTAAGGATATATGAAAACCGGAATATTTTCCCCTAAAGCTGTGGCAAAAGGCAGGCAGGTAGCCTCCGGAAAAGCTAAGACACAAAAAATAGGAACATATACTTTCGTTAGGTTGACATCAGGAAAAACATTAGATTAAAATGTAGTATGGCGGCGGTCCTGAAAGGGCGGACCGTCTATGTGGACAGGAGAGGAGTAGGTTATGTTTCTGACAGGATTGGCACTATTGCCGGCCATCGCACTGGTGGTATGGATCTACAGACAGGATAAGGTGGAGAAGGAGCCGAGGGGATTATTGTGGAAAATATTCCTGTTCGGCGTGTTGTCCGTGATCCCGGCCATGATACTGGAAATCATTCTGGATGAAGTATTTCTGGTATTTGTGGATGCAGATACGCTGTGCTACGTGATCCTGGATAATTTTATCGGGGTGGCACTGATCGAGGAACTTTGCAAGATGAAGGCGGCCAAATGGGCGGCATGGAAGCATCCAGCATTCAATTATAAATTCGATGCCATCGTGTACTGCGTGACTTCGGCATTGGGATTTGCAGCCATTGAAAATGTTCTGTATTGTCTGGGCGGTGACTTTGGGACGGCAGTGACCAGAGCCCTGTTGTCCGTGCCTTCCCATGCCATCGATGGCGTGATCATGGGATATTTCTTCGGTGTGGCGAAGGAGGCAGAACTTGCAGGCGATAAAAAACGCAGGAAACGCTACCTGAAGCTCAGCGTGTTCATGCCGATGATCGAACACGGTATCTATGATTCCGCATTGTCTCTGGATGCGGACTGGATCTTCGTTTTCTTTTTCCTGTTTGTGATCGTGGTGGATGTCTGGGCCTATAAATTTGTGAAAAAGCAGTCTGGGCAGGACCGGGAGCTATCTGCATAAAGATTGCGTTAAGAACCCGTGAAAATTTTATAAATTCACGAAAAACGGTAGGATCGGGTCTTTGCTTCATGTTAAGATAAAGAAAACCTAAAGAAAGGAAAGACCAATATTGAAGTTATTGAATCCAAAGATCCGGCAAAAATTTGCAGAATCCTTGAAGGCGGTCCTGCCGGTAGTAGGGATCGTGATCGTATTAAGCTTTACCATAGCTCCAATTACCTCCAGTATCCTGCTGTGCTTTCTGGTGGGGGCGGTGATGGTCATGGCCGGTATGATGTTTTTCACCCTGGGTGCGGAGATGTCCATGACCCCCATGGGAGAAAAAGTGGGTGCCAGAATGACCCAGAGTAAAAATATTCTGCTGATCGTAGTGTTATCTTTTCTGTTGGGAGTGGTGATCACCATTTCCGAGCCTGACTTGCAGGTGCTGGCGACACAGGTGCCTTCGGTGCCGAACATGACGCTGATCCTGGCAGTGGCAGTGGGCGTGGGAATCTTCCTGGTCATTGCCCTTCTGCGTATGCTGATCGGTGTGGCACTGCCGCCGTTGTTAACTTTTTTCTACATAGCAGTGTTCGTTCTTGCATTTCTCGTACCGGAGAATTTCCGGGCAGTGGCGTTTGATTCCGGAGGTGTGACCACGGGACCCATGACCGTTCCTTTTATCATGGCACTTGGTGTCGGTATTGCGTCCATCCGTAATGACCATCATGCGGCAGACGACAGCTTCGGTCTGGTAGCACTGTGCTCCATCGGCCCGATCCTGGCGGTCATGGTGCTGGGGCTGATCTATAAGCCGACCAATGCGGATTACCAGCCGGTGGCAATCCCGGAGATCGCTGATTCCGTGGAACTGGCGCAGCTTTTTGCCCATGGGATTCCGGATTATGTGAAAGAGATCGCACTCTCATTACTTCCCATTGTATTGTTTTTCGGTCTGTTCCAGATATTTGCCCTGCGGCTGTCGGGGAAGACACTGGCGAAGATTCTGATCGGTCTGATCTATACTTATATTGGTCTGGTACTGTTTCTGACAGGGGCAAATGTGGGCTTTATGCCTGCCGGTAATTACCTCGGTCAGGTCATGGCAGCCAGATCCTACAGGTGGGTACTGGTGCCGGTGGGAGCACTGATCGGTTACTTTATCGTAAAAGCGGAGCCCGCGGTCTATGTACTGAATCATCAGGTAGAGGAGCTGACGGACGGCGCCATTTCGGCCCGCTCTATGGGCGTGAGCCTTTCCGTGGGTGTCTCCTTATCCGTAGCACTGGCGATGATCCGCGTGCTGACGGGGATCCCGATTCTATGGTTTTTGATCCCGGGCTATGGTGTGGCGATCGGACTATCCTTTTTTGTACCGAAGATATTCACAGCGATCGCCTTCGACTCCGGCGGTGTGGCAAGCGGACCCATGACAGCTACCTTTTTACTGCCGTTAGCGCAGGGCGCCTGTGTGGCGGTGGGCGGCAATTTAGTCGCAGATGCTTTCGGTGTGGTAGCAATGGTAGCCATGACACCGCTGATCACGATCCAGATATTGGGAATGGTATATCAGTTAAAGCAGCAGAAGAGCGGTGCAGGCGTATTTGCCGGTGCGGCGGATGCATTTGGTGCTTTGGATGAGAATGCCATCATTGAACTGTAGGAGGTGTGCCCATGAGTGAATTATATATGATGGTCACCATCACCAATCGTCAGCTGACGAGGAAATTCGTGGAATGCTATAAAGAAAAAGGCGCACAGGTCGGCAGTGTTACCGTCGGCATGGGAACCGCGGCGAATGAGATCTTAGATTATTTTGGACTGGACGGCATGGAGAAGAGCGTATTGTTCCATCTTGTCACAGATGCTTCCTGGCGGCAGATCAAGGCTGCTCTGCGTAAGAAAATGCAGATCGATCTCCCGGGAATGGGAATCGCATTTATCATTCCCGTGAGCAGTGTCGGTGGTAAGAAAGCATTGAATTACCTGACCTGCGGGCAGGAATTCGTAAAAGGAGAGGAGTCCACATTGAAAGAGACGAAGAATGAGCTTCTGGTAGTGATAGCCAATCATGGATATACGGAACTGGTCATGGATGCAGCGAGAGAAGTACATGCGGCAGGCGGCACAGTCATCCATGCCAAGGGCACCGGAACAGAGAATGCACAGCAGTTTCTGGGCGTGACACTGGTGCCGGAAAAAGAAATGTTGTTCATTGTGGTAAAAAGTGAGCAGAAAAATTCCATCATGCGTGCTATAATGGAAAAAGCAGGACTGGAGAGTAAGGCACAAAGCATCGTATTCTCCCTTCCTGTGACAGATACTGCAGGCATGCGCCTGATGGAGGAGATGGGAGAGACATGACAAACGGCTTATCCGGACCCAGGAAGCAGTTCCTGGACGTGCTCCGGGTACTGGCAACCTGTGCAGTGGTGCTGATGCATGTACTGACAGGTGCGACAGATGTGACAGATGCGTCGATAGTGCCGGAATACCGGTCATTATTGCTGTCAGTTATGGATTTGGTGACCTGGTGTGTTCCTATATTTTTATTGATGTCGGGATATTTGTTCCTGAATCCGGAACGTACATTGACTTATCCGGTCATGATTAAAAAATATTGCAGGAGGATTGCGCTGGCGATCCTCCTATTCGGCGTTCCGTATGCAGCTTCCGAGCTGGTAGTGGCGGAGCGGACCTTCCGGATCAGGATGATCCCGGAGGCACTGAAGATGACTCTGACGGGACATACCTGGTCCCATATGTGGTATCTGTATTTGATCTTGTTTTTATATCTGATCACGCCGCTTCTGAAAAAAGTGCTGCGGGTGCTGCCGGTGTGGGGTGTTGCGGCAGTGATGGCAGTGATCTTCTTAGGAAGCAGTGTGGCACCGTTTCTGAATAAGGTACTGGATGTCAACAGTATTCCGGTATTGCCGGATGGCGGTGTGTATTTCCTGTATTATCTGTGTGGATATTTCTTCGCGGTGAGAGAAGTATGTGTGGACAAGGCAGAGAGTTCCGGCACGTCCGGGAAAGGCATGGAAGCCGGGCTCGATACGGAGCCGGTCAGAGGGAAACGGATAGGAAACGTGTGGCTGATGGCAGCGGCAGTGCTGATGATGGGAATGATCCTCAGCAGGACACTCGCCGGATTCTCCATCCAGATGGCATACAATTATCCGTTTACAGTACTGCTTGCAGTGCTTCTGTTCGCTGCAGGATGGAATGGAAGACGGGACGGCGCGGCTTCTACTGCCCGGGAGAAAACACACCGGATCCCCTGGCAGGAGGCGGGAGCTTTGAGCTTTGCCGTATACCTGGTACATCCGGTGTATGTGAACCTACTGTATAAATTTGTGAAGATCACACCCTTTACAGTGCTGGAACAATGCGGTGTGCAGTCTGTAGCCGCGGGACAAGTGGTATTGATTTTGTTGCTGGCTGCATTCTGCCTGGTAGTGCTGGCACTGGCAACGGCGACCGCATGGGTGCTGCGCAAGATCCCGGTGTTAAGAAAATATGTGCTATAGAAGAAAGGAGCCTCACGAGGGGGCTCCTTTTTGCGATTGCTTGTTATGCGTATAATTTAGTCACGCTGCCAGCGCCCGGAAGCGCCGCAAGGCAGTACCAGCCCACTCTCGGTGACAGGGAGGCCGATCTCTTCGGCTTCCACATGACCGCCGAACTTTTTCGTCAGGGTGGAATTCATCATATAGGACAGCACGGCGGGCTGCAATCCTGTAGTGTACGAATTGATCAGGAAGAACAGCGCATCATCGGATAAAAGCTGTGCGGTCAGTCCTACGAAATCCCAGATATTATCTTCTATTTTCCAGATCTCGCCCTTAGGACCTCTGCCGTAGGAAGGGGGATCCATGATGATGCCGTCGTATTTGTTGCCACGGCGGATCTCACGCTCTACGAACTTCATGCAGTCGTCCACCAGCCAGCGGATAGGAGCATCGGCAAGCCCGCTGGCAGCAGCGTTCTCCTTCGCCCAGCCGACCATACCCTTGGACGCATCCACATGGGTCACAGCAGCTCCCGCAGCCGCAGCGGATACAGTAGCACCGCCGGTGTAAGCGAAGAGGTTCAGTACTTTCACGGGGTGGCCTGCCTCATGGATCAGACCGGAGAACCAGTCCCAGTTCACCGCCTGCTCCGGGAACAGACCGGTATGCTTGAAGCTGAAGGGCTTCAGATGGAAGGTCAGAGGATCAGCCTTACCGGAGGCTTCCTTCTGAAAAGGCAGGGTGTAATGAATCGCCCATTCATCCGGCAGATGGAAGAACTCCCATTCTCCGCCGCCCTTGGCACTTCTGTGGTAATGACCGTTTTTCTGCTTCCAACCCTTATGATCGTGGGGTGTCTTCCAGATGACCTGGGGATCCGGACGGACGAGAATATAATCTCCCCAACGCTCTAACTTTTCTCCGCTGGACGTATCCAGCACTTCATAATCTTTCCAATGATCTGCAATCCACATATAGAAACCTTTCTGTGTGTATACTTTGTAACTGATTTTTATAGGACATAATAATAGAATATAATACCGGAAAGACTTTTTCAAGGAATACTTGCTATTGAACCGCATTGAGCCATTTAAAGTCCTCTTCGGTCGATTCATGACATATTTGGGTCGATTCATGCAGCCCCTGGTTCCGCTGAGAGAAAGTGTGGTACGTTATCTTTAAGATAATGGGTATCACTATGCCCATCGGAAAGAGGTAAAACGCTATGAAAAAACGAGTATTGAGCATGTTACTGGCATTTATTCTCTGCTTCTCAACACTGCCCATGACAGCATTCGCACAGGAGGCTGATGCGGTGGCAGAACAGGAAGAACAGCAGGAAACAGACTCTGCGGCAGAGCAAGAGGAAGCAGAAGCAGCTGCGGCACCGGGGGAAGAGACTCCGGCTGATAAGAGCACCACTGCGGCAACTCCCGGTACGGAAGATTCCACTGCGGGCGAATCCCCCGATACTGTGGAACCCTCAGTGGAAAGTGTCAGCGATAGTGATGCCGGCACGCAGGATACCTCGGCAGACGATGAGAAGAAGGCAGCAGTGCAGAAGGTACAGGCACTCATCGATGCTCTGCCGGACGAAGTGACGGTGGAAAATGCAGAAAGTGTCGGTGCGCAGCTGGAAGCCATCGACGAGGCTATGGAGTCACTGACCAAGGAGCAGATCGCAGAACTGGATATGACACGACTTCATGCTATTTCTGAAGCGTTGAATACACCGATGACGGTTCCGATGACGGTGGCGGAAGGTCAGCATGTTGACCATCCCATCTGCGGCGCGACATGCACAGATAAGTATAAGCATAGCATTGTGACAGAGTGGAAGTCCATAGACAGTGAAGCAGCACTGCAAGCTGCAACGGAAGGATATTACTACCTGACTCAGGATATCGTGACAATGGAAACATGGAAACCGAACAATAACGTGGTGCTTTGTCTGAATGGTCACAGCATTGCGGCAAACGGGGATTTTGTTGTCATTGAGATAGATAAGGGACAATTTACTCTCTGTGACTGCAATAGTAGTGAGAGTATGCACTATTTCACCACAAGCAAGGAAGGTCTGTTCACTCGATGGGTGCCGTGCGAGGAAAATACGGAGAACCGCATCTCCGTTACAGGTGGAGTTATCACTCACAGCGTGGGAAGGTCGGATTTAGGTGTGAAAGTGGATAATAACGCCACTTTTACCATGTACGGTGGAACTATTTGTGGTAATAAGCTCCAAGGCAGTTATAATGGAGCCGGTGTGTATGTGCATAATAGCACATTTAATATGTATGGCGGTGCAATCAGAGGCAATGCTGCAAGTTGGGGTGGTGGCGTCGCTGCGCTCGGTAGCACATTTAACATGTATGGTGGTGTAATCAGCGACAACATGGTCTCTGCTTCTGCTGGCGGTGTACTGTTGTCGGACAAAAGCGTCATGAACATGTCCGGCAATGCACAGATTAGTAACAACATTGCTCCCACCAAATGGACGACATCAGGTGGCGGAGTGTATATATTTGCCAGCACTGACGGAGAAGTCGGTAACTGCTTATATATGTCCGATAATGCGAAAATCAGCGGCAATACAGCCACCCAAGGAGGTGCTGTGTATGTACGTAAAAACGGTCAGGTTACCATGAGCGGCAATGCGCAGATTAGCAATAACACGGCAACCGAGAATGGTGGCGGCGTCTATGTAGAAAATAGTACTTTTAAAATTGCCGGCGGTGCTCCTCGGGTCTGTGACAACTTGTGTCAAGATGTTCAGAACAATGTCTATCTGGCTACCGGCAATGCAATTCGGATTAGTAAATTATCCACATTCGCCGGAAAAATCGGCGTATCCACCCAGGATACACCCACCGAGAGCAACCTCGTAACGGTTGCCGCGGTAGCTGTGGAGGCTGGGGGTGGCGGTCACCTGACCGAAGAAGATTTGGATCATATTTGCAGTGATAAAGAGAACCTCTATCCAGTTCTTGTGGGTGGCGAGGTGAAATTGTCGGCGACCGAACCGCATCGGCATCCCGTTTGTGGCGCAACCTGTGGTGACAGCGAGAATCATGGAAATCAGACCTGGATAGGCGTTTCCAATCTGACTGACATCAAGAGTGGGGGCTATTATTATCTGACAGACAATGTTAAATTGAATGATACATGGATCTGCACTTATGATGTAGCACTCTGTTTAAATGGAAAAACAATCACCTGTGCAGCAGAAGTTGATGCCATTCAGGTTGCGAAAGGAACGAAGCTGATTATCACCGACTGTCAGAAAGTGGTCGGCAAGATTACCCATGCACAGGATAATATAGGACGAGGTATAATGTCCTTGGGTACCTTGATACTGTATAACGGCGAAATTACCAAAAACCAGATTGCCAAAGGTAGTGGTGCCGGTGTATACGTAGATGGTGGTAATTTTTACATGTATAAGGGCAGTATCTCTGATAACAAAGTAACCATAAACGGTAACGGCGGCGGTGTGTATGCAAAAGATAGCACCAACTTCGTTATATCCGGTGGTAGTATTGACAGCAACCATGCACCGTCTAGCGGTGGTGGTATATACTATGAATCTACAATTAGTAAGTCAGTAAAATTCAATATATCTGGTGGTAATATCGTTAGAAACACAGCCGTTACTGGTAACGGTGGTGGTATATGGCTGAAGAGTGCATATGGAAATATGAGGTTTACCATGTCCGGTGGTAGGATTTCAAACAACGTCGCTAGCAAAAACGGCGGTGGTGTATATATTTCTGAGCCCTATTACGGCAAGTTTACTGTGTCCAGTACGGCACAAATCACCGACAACGCGGGTAATGGAAACGATAACAATGTCTATTTGCCCAGCGGCAAGACCATTCTCATCGGTGCGAACGGGTTGAGCAGCTCCGCCAAGATTGGCGTGACCATGGGACAGCAGCTCGCCGAGGGTGTGCGAGTTGCCATCGCCAAGGGTACAAGCGATGATTACACACTGACCGCGGATGACCTGAATGCTTTCAACAGCGATACCGGCTATTACAAGTATGCGTTAGACAACGCTGTCAACTTTTCAATCGGCGAATTACATGTGCATGGTCTCTGTGGCACGGCGAACTGCACTGAGAGTAAGAATCACAAAAATGTGCTGTGGACTGCGATCAGGACGGAAGAGGATCTGCGCAACATCAAGGGTGGAAGTAGTAGCTCACACAGACAGTATTACTATTTAACGACTAATATTGCTCTGAATAATACGAGCTGGAATCCGACAGGCTACATCTCACTTTGTTTGAATGGTTACAGCATCACAGCTAACGGCAATTTTGACACCATTACCGTAGGTGAAGGAAAAGATACGGATTCACTTACACTTTGTGACTGTAACGGCAGCGGTAACAACACAGGAGAGATTACCCATGTTGACGGTATGAAAGGGCGTGGCGTATATTTAAAACCCTTCAGTGACCTTAGCCTGTATAGTGGAAACATCACCGGCAACAACACTGATGACCACGGTGGCGGTGTGTATTTGGACGGCAGTTTCTTCTACATGTACGGCGGCAGCATCACAGACAACAGCGCAAACAATGGCGGTGGCGTGGCTGGACGTGTAAGTAATTATAAAGTGAACGGGGGGTATGTCGTTGGCAGACTCTTGATGTTAGGTGGAACGATTACCGGCAACAAGGCAGCCGCCAACGGTGGCGGCGTTGACATGGATTGCGCCTTTGAGATGTGTGGTGGCAGCATCACCAGTAACGAAGCCGATGCCAACGGCGGCGGTGTTGCCGTGAAAGGTGATCATAGCGTCGAATGGAGTGGTGGCAGTGTCACCGGTAACACGGCGAAGAACAACGGTAGTGGTGTGTATGTAGCTGAGAGTGTTGAAGCCATGGAAGTCAACGGGGATGTGAACATTACCGGCAACACCAATGGCAATGTTTATTTGCCTGGCGGCAAGACTATCACCGTCGGCTCGACTAGGGGCAGCGGCACAAGTTTGACGGATGGTGCAAACATTGGTGTGACGCTGGAAAAGCTGCCTGCGGAGGGAGATTTTATGAAGTTCGCCGAGGCAGCCACGGGTATTACCCTGACGGATGAAATTGCGGGCAAATTCACCATCGACAATAATAGCAGCAACACATACAGCGTGCAGAACATCGACAACAGTCTGTATGTGGTAAGTGGCGAGCTGCATGAGCATGCAATCTGTGGCAGTGCAGACTGCAGTCACAAGACTAAGCATGACGATGTGTTGTGGACTCCCCTGACCTATAATGCAGATACACAGGCGCTGATGCGCGGCGGAACGAAAGTAAGCAGTAGCAATGGCACAGAAGGGATGGAATACAAACTTCCTGCGGGCAACTACTACTTACTGAACGATATTACGTTTGCCGGTACGATCAAAATCTCAGGCAACGTAAATCTCTGCCTGAACGGAAAGAGCATCACCAATTCGGCACAGGATGCTTCGACGTTTGTTATTCCCAAGAATGGCAATCTGACCCTGTGCGACCACGAGAGCGGTACCATCACCTCAACCGATAAGAAGTCTGATGGTGTGCAACTCAATGCTCACTCTAGCACTGACACTGCTACATTCACCATGTATGGCGGCACCATCACCGGAAATAGGAATGGTGTGGATGGGATTTCCGGTACTGATGTGTTTAATATGTATGGCGGTACCATCACCGGCAATAAAGTAGGAGCAGATATTCCTGCGAATGTTACAATGACGGTCGGCGGCACGGCAAAGATTACCGGCAACACCGACATGAATGTTCTCCTGTTCGAATATGATGAAAACTCGAAATCATTTATCAACATTGATTCAAGCCTGACGGATGCCGCAAGTATTGGTGTGTCTATCACCAATAGCCCCACGGCAGAAGTTCCGGTTCAGATTGCTACCGGAGCAACCGGCTTGGTGGACTATACTAAGATTTTCAAGCCGGACAATACAGATAGGGGCTATATGGTTATAAAGGATGCGCAGGGTAATCTGTACCTTAGCGCCCACCAGCACAGTTGGCAATACACGCTGGGCGCAGACGGCAAGTCGATTACCGCCACCTGCGTTAATACAACGAACTGTCCCAACATTGACGGCGGCAGCGTGACCATCAAGGCACCTGAGGAGAATACTCTGATCTACGATGGCAGCAACAAAAAGGCAATACTTGAGAACAAACTGCTCACCGGTGAGAAGGATCCCACAATCAGCTACACGGTTGGAAACGGACAGGGTGCTACACTCCCTGACGGTTCCTATCCCACCAATGTCGGTGCTTATACCGCAAGCATCACAGTGGGTGGTGTGACAGCCAGTGTGACTTATGAGATTCAAAAGGCAGATCCCGCAGCGAAAAATTTTGTCTTTACCGCACCGGGCAGCTTGACATATGACGGCATGGCAAAGACTGCAGACATCAAGACTGCGACGAACATCACCGGCATGGGCGATGTTATGGTGAAATACTATCAGGGCGAGACGGAAGTGCAGCCCATGAATGCGGGTGAATACAAGGTTAAAATCAGTGTGGCGTACGGCTCGAATTTTAACGCAGCAAGTGACCTGACGGATGAAAACTGGGCGTTTAGGATTACTCCCATTATTACCGAACCGACTGTGGAACTGAGCGGTAACACAACTTATACTTATACCGGCGAACGGATTACACCGGATGTTACCGTAACCATCGATGGCAGACCGCTGACGAAGGGTACGGACTACACCATTATTTACGGTGATAACGTAAACGCCGGTACGAATGCCGGTTTCGTAACCGTTAAGGCAAAGGGGAATTATGGATTTGCAGATGTTGTTAAGAAATTTGCCATTGAGAAGGCGGATCCGAAGCTGAGCTTTGAAAAGTCCACTGTGACGACCTCCTATGGAACGCAGCCTGCCAACAATAAGCTTACCAATATGGGCAACGGCGTGGTGACTTACCAAAGCAACGACAATTCCGTTGCAACTGTGAATGAAAAAGGTGAGGTTACCGTTGTCGGAGTGGGCGAGACAACCATTACCGCGACAGCCGCCGAGACGAAGAACTATAAGTTAGGCACGGCAAGTTACACACTGACGGTGAATAAGGCACGTGTTCATATTGTACAGGCTACCGTTGCCAACAAGGAATACGATGGAAGCGTGAATGCTGACGTCACAGGGGTAGTTTTTGCCAACGAGGCAGACGTGAGAATAGATAGTCTGGTAGCGGGTATGGACTACACGGTGACCGGTGCTTTCCAAAGTGAAAACGCCGGGAAACAGGATGCAGAGGTAACGGTAAAACTTCTTGGTGAGTTTGCCTCTCACTATGAACTGACCGGCGGAACATATAAGACCAGGGCAACTATTACTGCAAAGCCTATCAGCATTGCAACCGCGCGCACGCAAGACCGCAGCTACGAGCGGAATAATACCTCCGTGACCATTTTAGAAGTGACCTTCAAAGACAGCACAAACACACTTGTTGCAACGCTGACAAGTTCCGATTATACCGCGACCGGCAAGATGGTTAATGCGAATGTCGGCACAGACAAAAAAGTTACCGTTACGGTGACCCTGCAGGGAAAAGCGGCAGACAACTATAAGCTTGTTTCCAACATGACCACCGCAAAGGTAGCGATTACGCAGGCTAAGGGCGGTGTATTGCAGGAGGAGAACTTAAAGCAGAAATTCTCCGACCGGAAGCAGAAGACCTTCACACCCGATTACACAGGACTTCCTGCCGAGGAGACATGGACATACAGCATTTCCGAGGCACAAACTTCGGGATCTGCAAAGGTGGAACCGGCTATGATTAATACAGCCGGAAAGATCACCTACAGGCTGACAGCCGGTGCGGAAAATGACACCATCTGTTGGACGGTAACGATTTCCAATCCAAATTATAAAAACTTTACCAAGGATCTGGTACTGACCCTGACGGCAAAGGAACCTCAGGAGACATTGCGCATCACCGGTGACAACACTGTGGTCTATGGACAGAAGCTGCAACTGAGCACGGTCGGCGGCTCCGGAACAGGCGAGATTACTTACAAAGTGGATGAAGTAAGAAGCACAGGCGATGCGACGATTGATGAGAATGGCGTTCTGACTCCGGTTAAGGTCGGAAGCGTTGTTATCACAGCAACCAAGGCAGGTGATGTCGATTACAGTGAGATCACCAGTGCACCTTTTGTCATTATGATTACCCAGGCTGCTACAAGCGGTGAACCGAAGTACCATAAGATTACCACAGGCGGTAAGACCCTGGCAGACGCAGGACTGACGTTGGCAGGCAGCACCATTCATCCGGCAGACGGTACACTGGAGTGGATAGATGATGCAGGTGTACTTCCCAATGACACGGCAGTCGATATGAACAAGACTTACAAGTGGCGCTTCACCCCTGCGGATACCAATTATGAGATTCTGACCGGTGAAATCGAACTTTACCATGTGGATGCTCCGGCAGTCACTGCACAGCCCAAGAGTGTATCTGTGACAGTAGGAGACACAGCAACGTTTGAAGTTACTGCAACCGGTACGGACGTAACCTATCAGTGGCAGATTGACAGAAATGACGGCAAGGGATTTGTAGACATCACCGGAGCTACCGGTGCAACCTACACCATAGGAGTAACGGATAGAGACTGCAACGGATTTAAGTACCGGTGTGTTCTCAGCAATGCGGCCGGTTCAGTTACCACCGATACCGTAGTATTGACGGTACAGTATCAGATCATTGAAGGCGCGAACGGCTCCTGGAACCAGAATACGGACGGAAGAAGTCTCAAAATCAGAGGAAACGGTGAATATTCCAAGTTCCAGAATGTAAAGGTAGATGGGAATATCATTGATTCCAAGAACTATACCGTGAGTGAGGGCTCCACGATCATCGAATTACATGCAGATTACCTGAAGACTCTGTCCGAGGGCAGTCACACCTTTGAGATCGTATGGACAGACGGCGCCGCAGGCACCAGCTTTACGGTAGCAAGGAACACCTCCGGCAGCAATAATACCGGCAGCAATAACACCGGCAATAACGATAATAATGACAGTACGGACAACTCAGCTGCCGCAGCTCCCACCGCTGCTGCTACTGCGCAGGAACTGGACAAGGTTCCGGCTACCGGAGATCCTCTCGGTATCTGGCTGATGCTCTTTGCGATATCCCTGACCGGACTCGCAGGAATGCTGGCGAGAAGAAAGAAGAACTAAGAATAACGTAAATAATATAGAAACCTCGCTACAGAGATGATACCTGTAGCGAGGCTTTTTGTCTTGCAATCTTATTTTTCATTTATTATTGACACTATACTTACCTTTTATTATAATATAAGTGAACCACTGAACTCGCGAATGCGATGTAGGTGGTGTTTTATTTTGGATATATTACTAATCCATACATATTTGTCTCATTTGCTTTCAAATTTAATTTTTCCGCTTCCTTTAACGTCACCATAACCCGTTTTACAAAGAGTTTGTCAATTACAGTTCCCACTCGTTTGGGTAACTCTTCTTTCCGAATTTCGATTTTGAAATATAAATGTACAAAAAATGAAACGAAATCACATATTTGAATAAAATAGGATTCTGATGAATTTTTTTCCATAATATCCTCGATCATATTGCTGATCGGATGATTGACAAACCCAGGCAAATATTTGGATTGGATCGGATTAAATGCACGTATAGCTCTGGCTGTCTTTCTCATAGGTGCTATTCTGCCCTCATCCGTAATCACTAAATAATTCCATTGCCCATCGCTGTCATTCTCGATACGTTGTATATTATATTTCAATGCATTTTCAAGAACGTGATAGTTATTATCTTTAAATTTTTTCTTATCAATAATCACATTTACAATCTTTAAATCCATCTTTGCAATTGTTAACGTAAATGCTTTTATTATATCTTGTTTTGTTTCTTTTGACCAATGATACTCACGATATGGATTTTTATCCGTCAAAAAATGTTTTGTATGCATCTCTTCTGATACATGAAAGCCATATTTATCTTTCAATTCTCTTCTCAAAATACGCATTTTTTCAAAATTTTGCTGCCAGCTCTCTGCAGGCATATACAAACTTGTTAAAATAAAATGGTCTGATGAATTTATTGTTACTCCGTCATCCCCTGTTTCATCAAAATATGCTATATATGTTTTCATCAATTCCCCTTTCATATTTTAGACATTTTAATGCCATTCATTTTTAATAATGAAAACTATGGTGATTCACCAAAATACTGAAATTAAATAAGATTTGAAATAGAAAATTTACTTATAGATAGAGAATAGCAAACTATTCTCAGCCTGTCAACATGACAAAATAACATTCAAATCAGGCTTTCGCACATTACAGCGATAGCAAACTAATCTGTTGACGATAAGCCATTTCTTGTATATAATAAATCGTATCACTGTATACAATTAAGAAAATGTACAAGAAGAAAAATTTGAGGAGGCTATTATGACAGGAAATACGTTAGGCTGGGTAATTGTGGCATTCGTGCTGTATTTACTCATGATGATCGCTATCGGAGCGTTTTATGCAAAGGGCAATAACAATTCCGAAGACTACTTTTTGGGAGGCAGAAAGCTGAACGGCTTCGTCGCTGCGCTGTCCGCGCAGGCGTCGGATATGAGCGGATGGCTGCTGATGGGGCTGCCGGGAGCTATTTACTTAACCGGTGTCGGAGGTGACGGCTGGATCGCCATCGGACTTTTCATCGGCACGACGCTGAACTGGCTGTTCATTGCCACGAAGCTGCGCAGATATACGATCCGCGCCAACAATTCCGTTACGCTGCCGACTTATTTTGAGAACCGCTTCCATGATGAGAAGAAGGTATTGATGGCGGTTTCTTCTATTACTATTGTAGTATTTTTCCTGGTATATTGCGCGTCTGCGCTTTCTGCCGGAGGTCAGCTGTTTGAGTCCGTGTTCGGTATTGATTATCATGTGGCACTGACCATCGGTGCGCTGGTAGTTTTGGTCTATACCTTCCTCGGCGGATTTACCGCGGTATGTGTGACAGACTTTATCCAGGGTATGCTGATGCTAGTCGGTATTCTGGCAGTACCGCTGTTCGCTTATCATTTTCTGACAACCGGCGGCACTACATTGTCAGCCGGTCTGGAAGCCAGCGGTGCTGACAGTGCCAACTTCCTGAACCTGATGAAGAACGGTGACGGCAGCAACAATATCATCAGCGTGATCTCCGGTCTCGGCTGGGGACTGGGATATTTCGGAATGCCCCACATCCTGGTACGATTTATGGCAGTCCGGGATGAGAAGGAAATGACCAAGTCCAAGGCTACTGCCATCAGCTGGGTAGCATTATCCCTGGGATTTGCAGTATTTATCGGTATCCTGGGCAGAGCTTATCTGCCGGAGCTGGTGAATGGCAATAATGAGAAGGTATTTATTGAGATGATCAAGAAGGTATTTACCGTGGAGATGCGGGCTCCGTTCATTGCAGGATTGTTCCTCTGTGGTATCCTGGCAGCGATCATGTCCACGGCGGATTCCCAGCTGTTAGTCAGTGCCTCCAGTGTGGCGGAAGATATCTTCAAGGGACTGCTCAAGAAGGATGCGGATGACAAGACGGTCATGAATGTCAGCCGTGTCACTGTACTGGTGGTAGCTGTGCTGGCTTACATCATCGCATGGAATCCGAACAACACCGTCATGGGACTGGTATCCAACGCGTGGGCAGGTTTAGGTGCCGCCTTTGGTCCGCTGGTAGTGATGTCCTTATATTGGAAGAGAACCAACTTCCCAGGAGCGGTAGCCGGAATTGTCACCGGTGCACTTGCCGTTATCATCTGGGATTACATCCCTCTCGTGGGCGGACAGACTCTGGGCAAAGCTACCGGATTGTATTCCCTGGTAGTAGGCTTCGGGCTGGGACTTATCGCTATCATCGCAGTCAGCCTCACTACCAAGACTCCTTCCGAGGAAATGCTGCAGGAGTTCGAGGATGTGAAAGCGAACCGGCTGTAACAGACCGTTGATGAAATAAATATTGACAGACAAAAATACTGATGGACAGCGAAGACATCTGCCTGTCAGTATTTTTATGTATTTGTGTTGGCGAGGGTATGGGAGGCAAAAACAAGCTATCTGTACCCAGCAGAACTTGCGAAAGCGGGTATGTGAGACAAAATCAGGTCGATTATACCCTCCACCTTTGTACATCGGGGCACAGATAAGGATTTTGCCGTAATAAGCCCCGTCGATACCGGGATATCGGGGCGTAGATAAGGATTTTGCCAGAATAAGCCTCGTCGATACTGGGACATCGGGGCGCAGAAAGAGATTTTGTCAGAATAGGCCCCGGGGATATCGGACCAGCGGGGCGCAGCAAGAGATTTTGCCAGGATAAGCCCCGGGGATCTCGGACCAGCGGGGCTTAGAAAGAGATTTTGCCAGGATAAGCCCCGGGGATCTCGGACTAGCGGGGCTTAGAAAGAGATTTTGTCAGAATAAGCCCCGGGGATCTCGGACCAGCGGGGCGCAGAAAGAGATT
>NZ_QUEC01000005.1:0-81535 GCF_003478095.1 Clostridium sp. AF34-10BH | reverse complement strand
ATAAGCCCCGGGGATCTCGGACTAGCGGGGCTTAGAAAGAGATTTTGTCAGAATAAGCCCCGGGGATCTCGGACCAGCGGGGCGCAGAAAGAGATTTTGCCAGGATAAGCCCCGGCGATATCAGAACAGCGGGGCGCAGCAAGAGATTTTGCCAGGATAAGCCCCGACGATATCGGACCAGCGGGGCGCAGCAAGAGATTTTGTCAGGATAAGCCCGACGGCAACTGAGAGCATCCAAGGGGGAACGGTTTCATTTGCCATAAAAAATATTGGGCAATATTATACTGGGCTATATTATATAAGAAGAAACTCACAAAAATACAGTGGCGAACCTGTGCAAAACAGAAAAAAAGAATTGTATCTAAAAAAATACAATTTTTTGAAAAAAAGTCTTGCAATGCCCGTAAATTCAATGTATACTAATCCTTGCTGTGGCATGATAGCTGTGAAACGTGAGGTTGCCGGTTCCCAGTAATGGAGATCGGGTTTTCCGTGGAGCGAATGTCAAGTTAGAAAACTGACGGCAAGTCACTGTACCAATTAACATCTGCCTTGAGCAGTAACAACGTGTAAGTTTATGACCGGAGAGAAGAAAGCGTTGCACAAAGGTCGCAGACACACACGGGAAAGTGTACAGTCACCGCTTGTCCGTACAAAAAGTAAGTATCTACTTACAAAAGTGCGAAAAGGAGGCGACTTTTTTTATGGCAAATCAGGTAATGAGAATTACATTGAAAGCTTATGAACATCAGCTTGTTGATGCATCTGCCAAAAAAATCATCGAAACTGTTAAGAAGACCGGAGCTCAGGTGAGCGGTCCCGTACCTCTTCCTACCAAGAAGGAAGTTGTTACCATTCTGAGAGCAGTACACAAGTACAAGGACTCCAGAGAACAGTTCGAGCAGAGAACTCACAAGAGACTGATCGACATCATGGCTCCCACTCAGAAGACTGTTGATGCTCTTCAGAGACTGGAAATGCCTGCTGGTGTTTACATCGACATCAAGATGAAGAACAACTAATAAGTAAGTTTTTCAAAGTAAAGCCAAAACAACAAAACCTCTACTTAGACGTAAGAACACAGTGCGATGAACAATCGCCAGGGAAATGCGCGAAGCGTATTTCTAAGTGTTTCGCAGAAACACTTTGGGTTTTGCAAGAAACACTTTGGTCCGCTATGTAGAACACAGGAGGTAAAAATGAAGAAAGCAATTTTGACAACAAAAGTTGGAATGACTCAGATCTTCAATGAAGATGGCGTGCTCGTTCCCGTAACCGTGCTTCAGGCTGGTCCCTGCGTGGTTACGCAGGTAAAGACCGTGGAGAATGATGGCTACAGTGCTGTACAGGTAGGCTTCGTTGACAAGAAGGATAAGGTTGTTAACAAGGATGCCAGCGGCAAAAAGCAGATCGTACACAGACATGGTGTTAACAAAGCAGAGCAGGGCCACTTCAAGAAGGCTGGCGTAAGCTCCAAGAGATATGTAAGAGAGTTCAAGTTTGAGAACGCTGAGGAGTACACCCTTGGTGCAGAGATCAAAGCTGACATCTTCGCTGCAGGCGATAAGGTAGACGCTTCCGCAATCTCCAAAGGTAAGGGCTTCCAGGGCGCAATCAAGAGATTTGGACAGCACAGAGGACCTATGGCTCATGGTTCCAAGTTCCATCGTCATCAGGGTTCCAATGGTGCATGTTCCTCCCCTAGCCGTGTATTCAAGGGCAAGGGAATGCCTGGACATATGGGTTGTGTAAAGGTAACTGTTCAGAATCTTGAGGTCGTAAGAGTAGATGCTGAGAAGAATCTGCTTCTGGTAAAGGGTGCAGTACCCGGACCTAAGAAAGCTTTAGTAACCATCAAAGAGACCGTTAAGGTTGAGGCATAGTTTAGGACGAAAGGAGGACCAATCAGATGGCAAACGTATCTGTTTACAATATGGAAGGCAAAGAAGTTGGTACAATCGAATTAAACGATGCAGTGTTTGGTGTTGAAGTGAACGAGCACCTGGTACACATGGCAGTTGTACAGCAGCTTGCAAATAATCGTCAGGGAACTCAGAAAGCAAAGACCCGTTCTGAGGTATCCGGTGGCGGAAGAAAACCCTGGAGACAGAAGGGAACCGGTCATGCAAGACAGGGTTCAACCAGATCTCCCCAGTGGGCAGGCGGCGGCGTAGTATTCGCTCCCGTTCCCAGAGATTACTCTTTCAAGCTTAACAAGAAAGAGAAGAGAGCAGCTCTGAAGTCTGCACTGACCAGCAAGGTTCAGGGAAGCAGCCTGATCGTAGTTGATGAGCTGAAATTCGACGAGATCAAGACCAAGAACTTCACCAACGTTATGAATAACTTAAAGGTAGAAAAGGGACTGGTAGTGATCGCTGATAACGATACTAACGTAGTTATGTCCGCTAGAAACGTAGCTGATGTAGATACCACTCTGGTAAATACCATCAACGTTTACGACGTAATGAAGGCTAAGACAGTTGTCCTGACCAAGGCTGCTGTTGCAAAGATTGAGGAGGTATACGCATAATGGCTGATATTAAATACTATGATGTAATCCTCAAACCCGTTATTACCGAGAAGAGCATGGCCGGCATGGGCGAGAAGAAGTACACCTTCCTCGTTCACACCGAAGCTAACAAGTCTCAGATCAAAGAGGCTGTTGAGAAGATGTTCGAAGGTACCAAGGTTAAGAGTGTTAACACCATCAATATGGATGGCAAGAACAAGAGACGCGGAATGGTTACCGGCAAGACTGCCAAGACCAAGAAGGCAATTGTTCAGTTAACTGCAGATAGCAAAGAGATCGAGATCTTCGCAGGTCTGTAAGAATAAAGCTACTGCTTAAGATTCAAGTATGCGGCACTTAAGTGCTCGCGCAAAAAATCATCGTAAAGGAGATACAGTAATGGGAATTAAGACATACAACCCCTATACACCTTCCAGAAGAAACATGACTGGTTCTGACTTCTCTGAGATCACCAAGACCTCTCCCGAGAAGAGCCTGTGTGTTTCACTGAAGAAGAACTCCGGCCGCAACAATCAGGGTAAGATCACTGTGAGACATCGCGGCGGCGGTTCCAGAAGAAAATACAGAGTAATTGATTTCAAGAGATACAAGGATGGCATCCCTGCAACCGTAATCGGTATCGAGTACGATCCTAACAGAACAGCAAACATCGCGCTGATCTGCTACGAAGACGGTACCAAGTCCTATATCCTCGCTCCCGAAGGTCTGACCGACGGAATGAAGGTTATGAACGGTGCAGAGGCCGAGGTCAGAGTAGGTAACTGCTTACCTCTGTCCGAGATCCCTGTAGGTACTCAGGTACACAACATTGAGTTATATCCCGGTAAGGGCGGCCAGCTGGTTCGTTCCGCCGGTAACAGCGCACAGCTGATGGCAAAAGAAGGTAAGTACGCTACTCTTCGTCTTCCCTCCGGTGAGATGAGAATGGTTCCCCTGGTTTGCCGTGCAACTGTTGGTGTTGTAGGTAACGTTGATCATAGCCTGGTTAAGATCGGTAAAGCCGGACGTAAGCGTCACATGGGCATCCGTCCCACCGTACGTGGTTCCGTCATGAACCCCAACGACCATCCTCATGGTGGTGGTGAAGGTAAGACCGGTATCGGTCGTCCCGGCCCCAGCACACCTTGGGGTAAACCTGCTCTTGGTCTGAAGACACGTAAATCTAAGAAGGCTTCCAACAAGCTGATCGTAAGAAGACGTGACGGCAGAGCAATCAAATAGTTAAGGAGGAAAGATCATGGCTAGATCACTGAAAAAAGGACCTTTCGCAGACGCAAGCCTGTTAAAGAAAGTCGACGCTTTAAATGCATCAGGACAGAAGCAGGTTATTAAGACCTGGTCCCGTCGTTCTACAATTTTCCCTTCCTTCGTAGGACATACGATTGCTGTTCATGATGGTAGAAAGCATGTTCCCGTATACGTTACTGAGGATATGGTTGGCCACAAGCTCGGTGAGTTCGTAGCAACCAGAACCTTCAGAGGTCACGGCAAGGACGAGAAGAAATCCAAGGTTAGATAATTTTATTATTGACCTGGAGCTAAAAATATGCTATCTTTTATAGATGGCTGGGAGAGCTATGCGCTCTCCCGAGGGTCTTCCCTCGAAAGAGGAAAGAAGACGGGATATTTTTGTGCGCAGCACTTAGGAAACACACGGGTGCGTTGCGCGGTTTCAGTTTGAAAGGAGGACCAAATCTATGGCTAAAGGACATAGATCCCAAATTAAGAGAGAAAGAAACGCTCAGAAAGATACAAGACCTTCAGCTAAGCTGTCTTACGCAAGAGTATCTGTTCAGAAGGCTTGTTTCGTATTAGATGCCATCAGAGGCAAAGATGTACAGACTGCACTTGGTATTCTGGAGTACAATCCCAGATATGCTTCCAGCCTGATCAAGAAGCTGCTTGAGTCAGCAATCGCTAACGCTGAGAACAATAACGGTATGAATACCGAGAACCTTTATGTTGCAGAGTGCTTTGCAAACAAAGGACCTACCATGAAGAGAGTAAAGCCCAGAGCACAGGGTAGAGCTTATAGAATCGAAAAGAGAATGAGCCACATTACCATCGTTCTTGATGAGAAGAAGTAGGGAAAGGAGCTATTAAAAGTTTATGGGACAGAAAGTTAATCCTCACGGCCTGAGAGTCGGTGTTATTAAAGATTGGGATTCCAAGTGGTACGCTGATGCAGAGTTTTCCGATTATCTGGTAGAAGACTACAACATCAGAAAGTTCCTGAAGAAGAAATTATACAGTGCAGGTGTTTCCAAGATCGAGATCGAAAGAGCATCTGACAGAGTAAAGGTTATCATCTATACTGCTAAGCCCGGTGTTGTAATCGGTAAGGGCGGCGCTGAGATCGAAGTAACCAAGAAAGAGCTCGCCAAGTTAACCGATAAGAAGGTTATGGTTGACATTAAAGAGATCAAGAGACCTGACAGAGATGCACAGCTGGTAGCTGAGAACATCGCTCAGCAGCTGGAGAACCGTGTATCCTTCAGACGTGCAATGAAGTCCTGCATGGGCAGAACCATGAAGTCTGGTGCTATGGGTATCAAGACCTGCTGTTCTGGTCGTCTGGGCGGTGCTGATATCGCTCGTGCTGAGTTCTACAGCGAGGGAACCATTCCTCTGCAGACACTGAGAGCAGATATCGATTATGGTTTTGCTGAAGCAAACACCACCTATGGTAAAGTTGGAGTTAAAGTTTGGATTTATAAAGGCGAGATACTTCCTACAAAAGGAAATCAGATGGAAGGGAGCGATAAATAATGTTAATGCCGAAGAGAGTAAAACGTCGTAAACAGTTCCGTGGATCCATGGCCGGAAAAGCTTCCAGAGGTAACACCCTGGCATATGGCGAATTTGGTCTGGTTGCTACAGAACCCTGCTGGATCAAGTCTAATCAGATTGAGGCAGCCCGTATTGCGCTTACCCGTTATACCAAGCGTACCGGTAAAGTATGGATTAAGATTTTCCCCGATAAGCCCGTAACTGTAAAGCCTCTCGGTACTCGTATGGGTTCCGGTAAAGGCGCTGTAGATTGCTGGGTAGCAGTTGTTAAGCCCGGACGTGTAATGTTCGAGATCGCTGGTGTTCCCGAAGAGGACGCTCGTGAAGCATTACGTCTTGCTATGCACAAGCTCCCTTGTAAGTGTAAGATCATTGCTAAGGCAGATGTGGAAGGCGGTGTGACAGAATGAAATCAAATAAATTTGTAGAAGAATTGAAGACAAAGTCCGATGCAGAACTGGCACAGGAGCTGGTAGCTGCTAAAAAAGAACTTTTCAATTTGAGATTCCAGAACGCAACCAATCAGTTAGATAATACTGCAAGAATCAAAGAAGTTAGAAGAAACATTGCACGTATTCAGACTGTTATCACCGAGAAGGCTAGAGCGTAACGCGTGGGTGCGTAGAAAGGAGATCAAACCGTGGAAAGAAATTTGAGAAAAACACGTACTGGTAAGGTTATCAGTAATAAGATGGATAAAACTATTGTAGTTGCAATCGAAGAGCATGTTAAGCATCCCCTTTACAAAAAGATCGTAAAGGACACCTACAAGCTGAAGGCGCATGACGAGAATAACGAGTGCAACATTGGCGATATCGTAAAAGTTATGGAGACAAGACCCCTGTCCAAGGACAAGAGATGGAGACTTGTTGAGATCGTAGAAAGAGCTAAATAAATTAGCACGCGAATATTAAGTTTGTAAGAAACCGCGGAAGCGGTGAAGGAGGAATAACATGGTTCAGCAGGAAAGTAGACTGAAAGTTGCTGATAACACCGGCGCAAAAGAGTTACTTTGCATTCGTGTTATGGGCGGTTCTACCAGAAGATATGCACAGATCGGCGACGTGATTGTTGCTTCCGTTAAAGATGCAACACCAGGTGGCGTTGTAAAAAAAGGTGATGTAGTAAAGGCAGTTGTAGTTCGTTCCGTAAAGGGCGCTCGTCGTAAAGACGGTTCTTACATCAAGTTTGATGAGAACGCTGCAGTTATCATCAAAGATGACAAGACTCCCAGAGGAACCCGTATCTTTGGGCCGGTTGCAAGAGAGCTTCGTGAGAAACAGTTCATGAAAATTGTTTCCCTGGCTCCCGAAGTATTATAAGGAGGTTGCCACATGTCTACAATGAAAATTAAGAAGGGCGACACCGTTAAGGTTATCGCTGGTAAAGACTTAGGTACAGAGGGCAAGGTTCTCTCTGTAGACGTAAAGAATCATAAAGTCCTGGTTGAGGGCGTTAACAAGATCACAAAGCATGCAAAGCCTTCTCAGGCAAACCCCAATGGCGGTATTGTTGAGAAAGAAGCTCCTATTGATATTTCAAACGTTATGCTTGTTGTAAAAGGCAAGACCACAAGAGTTGGCTTCAAGGTTGAAGACGGCAAGAAAGTACGTTTCGCAAAGTCAACAGGCGAAGTGATTGACTAATCAATAGGAAGGAGGAAATATAAGTGAGCAGACTGAAAGATTTATATAACAATGAGATCGTCGATGCTATGACCAAGAAGTTCGGTTACGCTAATGTAATGGAAGTTCCCAAGCTCGACAAGATCGTTATCAACATGGGTGTTGGTGAAGCAAAAGAAAACGCTAAGATCCTTGAGAATGCAGTTGCTGATATGGAAGCTATCACCGGACAGAAGGCAGTTCTGACCAAGGCTAAGAATTCCGTAGCAAACTTCAAGATCCGTGAGGGCATGCCCATCGGATGTAAGACCACTCTGCGTGGTGAGAAGATGTATGAGTTCCTGGATCGTCTGGTTAACCTCGCTCTTCCTCGTGTCCGTGACTTCAGAGGCGTTAACCCTAACGCATTCGACGGCAGAGGTAACTATGCACTCGGTATCAAAGAGCAGTTCATCTTCCCTGAGATCGAGTACGATAAGATTGACAAGACCAGAGGTATGGATATCATTTTCGTAACAACTGCTAAGACCGACGAAGAGGCACGTGAGCTGCTGAGACTGTTCAACATGCCTTTCGCAAAGTAATCAAGGAGGTAAATTCTGATGGCAAAGACATCAATGAAGATTAAACAGCAGCGCAAACCTAAGTTCTCTACTCAGGCTTATACCCGCTGCAAGATTTGTGGTCGTCCCCACTCTGTACTGAGAAAATACGGAATTTGCCGTGTTTGCTTCCGTGAACTGGCATACAAGGGCGAGATTCCCGGAGTTAAGAAGGCATCTTGGTAAGAGCGAAAAGATTTTCTAAGCCAGCAAAATACGCTGGCTAACAAAATCTATATTTCACTCCCAAGAGAATTCCTGGCGGAATTCTCCGAGACGAAAAGAAATTCTAAGGCGTCGAAAGGCGTCGAGTAAGAATTTCTAAAAGTTTTGGTTATAAGAATTATCTTATAATATAGATGGTATATACAAAGTGTATGTACTTAGCATGATTCAAGTCAAATAATAAGGAGGAAACTAAATCATGACAATGAGCGATCCTATCGCAGATATGCTTACAAGAATCCGTAATGCAAATACTGCAAAACACGACACCGTAGACGTACCTTCTTCCAAGATGAAGCTGGCTATCGCACAGATTCTGCTGGACGAGGGATATATTAAGAAGTACGACATCGTTGAAGACGGTGGTTTCAAGACCATCCACATCACTCTGAAGTACGGCGCAGACAAGAACGAGAAGATCATCTCCGGCATCAAGAGAATCTCTAAGCCCGGCTTACGTGTATACGCTGGCAAGGAAGATCTGCCTAAGGTTCTTGGCGGTCTGGGTATTGCTATTATCTCTACCAACCAGGGTGTTATCACCGACAAGAAGGCTCGTGAGCTTCAGGTTGGCGGCGAAGTATTAGCATTCGTTTGGTAAGGATGAAAAGATTTTCTAAGTCAGCAAAATACGCTGACTAACAAAATCTATGTTTCATCCCTAAGAGAATTCCTGCGGAATTCTCCGGAAACGAAAAGAAATTCTAAGTTTCGTCTCTAAGAGAATTTTACGCTTGCGGAAAATTCTCCGTGGGATGAAAAGATTTTAGCAACTGTTGTAAGTTAGTAAATTAGGAGGTACGGGCATGTCCAGAATAGGTAGAATGCCAATCGCAATTCCTGCAGGTGTAACTGTAGAAGTTGCAGAAAATAACAAAGTGACTGTGAAAGGTCCCAAGGGTACTCTGGTAAGAGTATTACCCTCTGAGATGGATATTAAAGTAGAAGGAGCAGAAGTTCTCGTAAGCAGACCCAACGATCTGAAGAAGATGAAGTCTCTTCACGGTCTGACCAGAACTTTGATCCACAACATGGTAGTAGGTGTTACCGAAGGTTTCGAGAAGAAGCTGGAAGTAAATGGTGTTGGTTACAGAGCTGCTAAGTCCGGCAAGAAGCTGACCCTGAACCTTGGTTACTCTCATCCCGTAGAGATGATCGATCCCGAAGGCATTGAAGCTGTAGTTGAAGGCCAGAACGTGATCATCGTTAAGGGTATCGACAAAGAAAAAGTTGGCCAGTACGCTGCTGAGATCCGCGACAAGAGAAGACCTGAGCCTTATAAGGGCAAGGGTATCAAGTATGCCGATGAGACCATCAGACGTAAAGTTGGTAAGACTGGTAAGAAATAATAGATAAGGAGAGTATGAAGATGGTTAGTAAAGAGTCCAGACAGTTAGTACGTGCAAAAAAGCACATGAAAATTCGTAACCGCTTCAGCGGCACTGCTGAAAGACCTCGTCTTGCAGTGTTCAGAAGCAATAATCATATGTATGCTCAAATTATCGACGATACAGTTGGTAACACTTTAGTATCTGCATCCACTCTTGAGAAAGAGATCAAGGCAGAGCTGGAGAAGACCAATAACGTTGATGCAGCAGCATATCTTGGAACTGTTATCGCAAAGAGAGCAATCGAAAAAGGTATCAAAGAAGTTGTTTTCGACCGTGGCGGTTTCATTTATCAGGGTAAAGTAGCAGCTTTAGCCGATGCAGCCAGAGAAGCTGGCCTGGAATTCTAGGAAAGGAAAGAGGAATACACCATGAAACACACAATCATAGATGCAAGCCAGTTAGAGTTAAATGATAAAGTTGTTACCATCAAGCGTGTAACCAAGACCGTTAAGGGTGGTCGTAACATGAGATTCACCGCGCTGGTAGTTGTTGGTGACGGCAACGGCCATGTAGGCGCTGGTCTGGGAAAGGCTGTAGAAATTCCCGAAGCTATCCGTAAGGGTAAGGAAGACGCTGTAAAGCATATTGTTGAGATCAATCTGGATGAGAACAATTCCATCACCCATGATTTCATCGGTAAGTATGGTTCTGCTAACGTTTTACTGAAGAAGGCTCCCGAAGGTACCGGTATCATCGCTGGTGGTCCCGCTCGTGTCGTTTGTGAGCTTGCAGGTATCAAGAATATCCGTACCAAGTCTCTTGGCTCCAACAATAAGCAGAACGTTGTTCTTGCAACCATCTCCGGTTTAAGCCAGATCAAGGCTCCCGAAGAAGTAGCAAAGAATCGTGGAAAGTCTGTTGAGGAAGTTCTGGCGTAAGCCGGATCTTCCCGTTAAGTTGACAGGGCCAACAGAAAGGAGTAGAGTATGGCAGACAAGAAGTTAAAGATCACCCTGGTAAAGTCCACCATCGGCGCTGTGCCGAAGAATAAAGCAATCGTGGAGTCTATGGGACTGCGTAAGATCGGTAAGTCCGTAGTACTGCCTGATAATGATGCAACAAGAGGACAGATCCGTCAGGTGAATCATTTGATCAAGGTAGAAGAAGCATAATCAGATAAGGAGGTGTTAGGAATGGAATTATCCAATTTAAGACCTGCAGAAGGTTCCAAACACAGTGATAATTTTAGAAGAGGCCGTGGACACGGTTCAGGAAATGGCAAGACCGCAGGTAAGGGTCATAAGGGACAGAAGGCTCGTTCCGGAGCTCCCAGACCTGGTTTCGAAGGTGGTCAGATGCCTTTATACAGACGTATTCCTAAGAGAGGTTTCACTAACAGAAACACTAAGGAAATCGTTGCTATCAATGTAAGTGCTCTGGAGTGCTTTGACAACGGTGCTACCGTTGATGTAAACGCATTGGTTGAAGCAGGAATCATTAAGAACCCCAGAGATGGAGTTAAGATCCTTGGAAACGGAGAACTTACCAAAAAGCTTGATGTAAAGGTAGATGCTTTCAGCGCATCCGCAAAAGAAAAGATCGAGGCTCTTGGTGGAACTGCTGAGGTGATGTAATGCTTACAACACTGAAAAACGCATTTAAAATCAAAGAAATCAGACAGAAGATTCTTTTTACACTGGGAATGTTAGTTGTGATCCGTATCGGATCACAGCTTCCCGTACCCGGGGTGGACACGAAGTTCTTTTCTCAATGGTTTGCCCAGCAGACAGGCGGTGCGTTCAGTTTCTTTGATGCCATTACGGGCGGTTCTTTCCTGAACATGTCTATTCTGGCATTGAACATCAACCCTTATATTACATCTTCCATTATCATGCAGCTGCTTACAATTGCTATTCCAAAGCTGGAAGAAATGCAGCGTGACGGTGAAGACGGCCGTAAAAAAATGGTTGCCATCACCAGATACGTTACCGTAGCGCTTGCACTGATCCAGTCCACAGCAATGGCAATCGGTTTTGGCAGACAGGGCTACTTGATCGAGTTCAACGCTCTGAATGTAATTACCACGATCACAGCACTTACCGCTGGTAGTGCTTTCCTGATGTGGGTGGGTGAACGAATCACAGAAAAAGGTATCGGAAATGGTATTTCCATCGTACTGGTGATCAACATCATTTCCCGACTGCCTCAAGACCTGAGCAACCTGTTTGAGCAGTTCGTATTCGGAAAAGCTCCGGCAACCGCAATCCTTGCAGTAGTTATCATCTTCGCAATTATTATTGCCATGGTGGTACTGGTTATCATCTTAAATGATGGTGTGCGCAAGATTCCGGTACAGTATGCCAAGAAAATGCAGGGCAGAAAGATGGTCGGCGGACAGACTTCCAATATTCCGTTGAAAGTAAATACTTCCGGCGTTATTCCCATCATTTTTGCACAGTCCATTATGCAGTTCCCCATTATTATCTGTTCCTTTATCGGATATAACGGAACCGGCGTATGGGCAGAGATCCTGAAAGGTCTGAATTCCGGTTACTGGTGCAAACCCAGTCAGCCGATTTATTCCCTGGGACTTTTGCTGTACATTGTATTGATTGTATTTTTTGCATACTTCTATACATCCATTACATTTAATCCTTTGATGATTGCCGATAACATGAAGAAGCAGGGTGGTTTCATCCCCGGTATCAGACCTGGTAAGCCTACCAGTGATTATCTGAACAAGATTCTGAATTATATCGTATTCATCGGTGCGATTGGCCTGATCATTGTATCTGTGATCCCGTATTTCTTTAACGGTGTGTTCGGCGCAAGTGTATCCTTCGGCGGTACCAGCCTGATCATTATCGTAAGCGTAGTACTGGAGACCATGAAGCAGGTAGAATCTCAGATGCTCGTTCGCAACTACAAGGGATTCCTGGAAGATTAGTAGCATAACAGTAACCGGATGGTTTGTAATCATCCGGTTATTTTTGCATTATTGTATTATAGGAAAATGTATTGCAAAAAAGCCGCATAAAAGTTAAAATGTAAATGTTGGACTGTATTTGTAGCTTATCTATAGAAAGAGCAGAGCCTGTAGCAACAGGCAGATAGGAGCAAAGATGAAAATTATCATGTTAGGCGCACCCGGCGCAGGTAAAGGTACCCAGGCAAAGATGATCGCTGAAAAGTACGGAATCCCTCATGTATCCACAGGCGATATTTTCCGTGCAAATATCAAGAACGGAACCGAACTTGGTATGGAAGCAAAGAAATACATGGATCAGGGACAGCTGGTTCCCGATGAACTGACTGTTAAGATCCTCTTAGACAGAGTAGCACAGGATGATTGCAAGAACGGTTATGTACTGGATGGATTCCCCAGAACCATTCCTCAGGCAGAAGTACTGGATAAGGCACTGACTGAGCTGGGAGATGCCATTGATTTTGCAATCGATGTAAATGTTCCCGATGAGAATATCGTGAAGAGAATGTCCGGCAGACGTGCATGCCTGTCCTGCGGCGCAACCTATCACATTGAGCATATTCCTCCCAAGAAGGAAGGCATCTGTGACAAGTGCGGACAGGAACTGGTACTGCGTGACGATGATAAGCCTGAGACCGTACTGAACCGTCTGAAAGTTTATCATGACCAGACCCAGCCTCTGATCGAATTCTATACCAAGAAAAATGTATTAAAGACCGTAGACGGCACCAAGGATATGAAGGAAGTATTCGCAGATATCGTAGCAATTCTTGGCTAGGAAAAGTCCGGATCACTGATCAGCAGCAGTAAGGTCCGGAACAGAAAGGTGAATAAAATGGCAGTAACTATCAAATCACAGCGTGAAATTGAGTTGATGAGAGAATCTTGTAAGATTCTGGCGGATGTATTCAGCGAGATGGAGAAGGCAGTACACCCCGGGGTATCCACTCTGGATATCAATAACCTGGGAGAGAAACTGATCCGTGCCCATGGCTGCATTCCCAACTTCTTAAATTACAACGGATATCCGGCATCTATCTGTGTATCCGTGAATGATGAAGTCGTACATGGTATACCTCACAAGGATCATATTCTTCACGAAGGTGATATTGTAAGTCTGGATGCAGGACTGATTTATAAAGGATACCATTCCGATATGGCACGTACTTTCCCGGTAGGGCAGGTAAGCGAGGAAGCAAGACTTCTGATGGAGAGGACCAAAGGAAGCTTTTTTGCAGGAATAGAGATGGCAAAGGCAGGCAATCATCTGTATGATATCTCCAATGCCATTGATGCCTATATCAGGCCTTTTGGCTACGGAATCGTAAGAGATCTGGTAGGTCACGGCATTGGTACCAGCTTACATGAGGATCCCCAGATCCCCAACTTCGCACAGCATAGACGTGGACTGAAGCTTCAGGCCGGTATGACGCTGGCAATCGAGCCCATGATCAATATCGGAAGACCGGATGTGGCATGGCTGGACGATGATTGGACTGTAGTTACCGAGGATGGATCCCTGTCTGCACATTATGAGAATACCATCCTGATCACAGACGGTGAGCCGGAGATCCTGACCATGTATTAAGGAACGGGTAACGGCAGACCCGGAGAAGAAAGGTAAGATTTTGATATGTTAGGAGAATTTGCAACTTCAAAGGCCGGACACGATAAGGACAGACTGTACATGATCGTCGGTGAAGAGGAAGAATGGGTCTATCTGTGTGACGGAAGGCTGCGCGGTGTGGAACATCCGAAGAAGAAAAAGAAAAAACATATCCAGATCATACATTCTTCGGCAGAGGATGCGTTGATACAAAGCATGCAACAGAACCTTCCGGGGGAGAAAGACGAGATCAACAGACGAATCTGTAAGACCCTGGAAGCGTATCTGTGTAATAAGTAATATAAAGCAGTAAAAGTAGTAAAGAGTAGAAAGCTATGGAGGAAATTTATGTCTAAAAGTGATGTAATCGAAATCGAAGGAACCGTTGTGGAGAAGCTTCCCAATACCATGTTCCGTGTAGAACTGGAAAACGGACACAGAGTACTGGCTACCATCAGTGGTAAGCTTCGTCAGAACTTCATCCGTATCCTTCCCGGAGATAAGGTAACACTGGAACTGTCTCCCTACGATCTGAGCAAGGGACGTATCATCTGGAGAGATAAGTAAATACCATCTGGAGAGAAAATAGCTATGGCTAAAAAAATACGTAACTTTGCTGCCATTCTGGCGGTCAGTGCGGTAGTGGGAACGATACTGTTAGTACTGGTATTCTTGCTTCCGGTAGGACCTATGAGAAAGAATGTGGAGAAAAGTGTCGGGGATATGCTGAAGACCGGAGACGAGATACCGGAAGATGCATTTTCGCAGTACCTGTGGAAAAACAGAGAGACCTACACCGATGCTATTATGGTGCAGAATGCCATAGAGAGATTGCCGGACAAAAATGCCTACGAACACGCTATGTGGATGTACCACTATGATCTGGAAGAGGATGTATGGACACCGGAGGATTCTCTCAAATCCTTCTGTGAATCCCATGAGAACGTCAATAACATGTATCTCCACATTTATGCGAGATACTGGCACGGCTATCTTTTATATTTAAAGCCGCTCTTACTGTTATTTTCCTGGCAGCACGTGGTATGGCTGGAGCTGGCGGTGCAGATCGCGCTTATGATCTGGGTGCTGGTTACGGCAATCCAAAAGCAAAATGCAGGTGTTGCGGTCGTGACTCTGGGAAGTTTCCTGTTTATGAAGCCGGTGCTGGTTCTTGTATCACTGACCATGTCAGTGTGCTGGATCTTGACGCTTCTGGCGGTGGAATACATGCTGTTACATCATGACAGACTGCACGAAAAAGGACAATATCCGGAATTCTTCCTGATCGTGGGAATTCTGACGTCTTATTTTGATTTTCTGACGTATCCCATCGTTACTTTGGGAATTCCTCTGTGCTGTTACTTCTTATTAGAGAGGGATCGCCTGTGGAATAATATCAAAAGACTGACCGGCTTCAGTGTAAGCTGGGCAATCGGTTATGCCGGAATGTGGGCAGCAAAATGGGTCATTGCAGATCTGACATTACATACCGGTACGATCAAGGATGCTATCTGGTCCATTATCGGCCGTACCGAAGCTATTGGCGGCAGACCCCGGATGAACGGGGGGTTCTATGTCATCGGACTGAATCTTCAGGAATATCCGGCCTATATTGGAATTGCTGCAGGAGTGCTGGCAGCGATAGCGATAGGAATGCTTGTGATGATAATCGTCACGGGCAAATGGAAGGAAATATTTGCACAGCTGGTTCCCGTAGTACTCACAGCTGCAATTCCCTTCGTCTGGATCATTGCAGTACAACATCATTCAGCATTGCATGCGAGATTTACCTTCCGAATTTTAAGTGTTGCAGCGGCTGCGGCTATCACTTTTATCGTTTTGAATGTAAAGCAGGCAAAAAAACAACAAAAAAGTCAAAAAATATTAAAAAAAGCGCAATAATACGCTTGCAAAGGAAAGACCGTCATGCTATAATGTAAGACGGTCTTTTTTGAAAGGAGGGTTTAACATGAAAGTTAGATCATCAGTAAAACCGATTTGCGAAAAGTGCAAAATCATCAAGAGAAAAGGACGCATCAGAGTAATCTGTGAGAATCCGAAGCACAAACAGAGACAGGGATAATCACCGCTTGATCGTCATTTGATCAGGTATGTGAGTTCTTGTCCGGTTATTATGTGCGGCTGAATTGATAATCATCAATTTTCATAATAGATTTGGATAGAGCTTACGGGAGATTACTTGTTGATACCACGGTGAAAAGAATTTCTAAAATTGCAAAGTACGCAATTTAAGAAATACTATGTTTCACCGGAAAAAACGCAAGCGTTTTTTCGGTGGTGTAGCAAAGTTTTAATCGTGGAAAGATCGGATCGTGTCCGATTGGGTGAGAGCCCCAATCAATTAGTAACTATTGAGCGTACAACTAACAGACCAAACGTACGCACGCACAACGAAAGTTGTGAGCGCAGAAATGTTGCGCAAAGCGTAAGAGATTACGCAGGAAAATGGAGGAAACGTAAATGGCTCGTATCGCAGGTGTAGACTTACCTAGAGAAAAACGAATTGAGATCGGTTTGACCTATATCTATGGAATAGGCAGACCTACTGCTGACAAGCTGTTAGCAGAAGCAGGTGTAAATCCTGATACCAGAGTGAGAGATATTACCGATGATGAGGTAAAGAAGATCAGTGAAGCTATCGAAAAGCTTGGCGTTATGGTAGAAGGTGATCTGAGAAGAGAAATCGCTCTGAATATCAAGAGACTTCAGGAAATCGGCTGCTATCGTGGTATTCGTCATCGTAAAGGACTTCCTGTTCGTGGTCAGAAGACTAAGACCAACGCAAGAACTCGTAAGGGACCTAAGCGCACGGTGGCAAATAAGAAGAAGTAATTGAGATCAAAATGTAACTGTGAGAGGGAAGCAAATGTAAGCATCCCCAGGAAATGAGAAAGTAGGTTAGTTTAAAATGGCTAAAAAAGTTGCAAAGAAAGTAACAAAAAAGCGTGTAAGAAAAAACGTTGAACGCGGACAGGCACATATTCAGTCTTCTTTTAACAATACAATCGTAACGTTAACAGATGCTGAAGGTAATGCTCTTAGCTGGGCAAGTGCCGGTGGTCTTGGTTTTAGAGGTTCAAAGAAATCTACTCCATATGCTGCACAGATGGCTGCTGAAACAGCAACAAAGGCTGCTCTTGTTCACGGATTAAAGTCCGTTGACGTATTCGTAAAGGGTCCTGGTTCAGGACGTGAAGCAGCAATCAGAGCTCTGTCTGCAAGTGGACTGGATGTCTTAAGCATTTGTGATGTAACTCCTGTACCTCACAATGGATGCCGTCCGCCTAAGCGTCGTCGCGTTTAGTGAGAAATCGTCAGAAGACGAAACAATTAATTTTAATGAAGTAACATTAGAACAAGTTGGATGAAAGTGCCGCATTGCGGCACTGTAAACAACCCTCGGAAGTCACTTCCGAAGTATAAAGAAGGGAAAATAAAAAAATGGCAGTAAATCGCGTACCTGTACTGAAAAGATGTAGAGCCCTTGGCCTTGAGCCTTCTTACCTGGGCTATGACAAGAAGTCTAACAGAACCTCTGCAAGAGCAGGCAAAAAGGTATCTGAGTACGGACTTCAGTTAAGAGAAAAGCAGAAGGCTAAGTTCATCTATGGCGTTCTGGAGAAGCCTTTCCGTAACTACTATGAGAAGGCTGATAGAATGAAGGGCATGACCGGTGAGAACCTGATGACCCTGTTAGAGAGCAGACTGGACAATGTAGTGTTCAGAATGGGTTTTGCAAGAACCAGAAGAGAAGCAAGACAGATCGTTGACCACAAGCATGTACTTGTAAACGGTAAGTGTGTAAACATTCCTTCTTACCTGATCAAGGCTGGCGATGTTATCGAGATCAAGGAGAGCGCTAAGTCCATGCAGAGATACAAGGATATCCTTGATGTTACTGCTGGAAGATTAGTACCCGAATGGATCGATGCTGATGTTGAGAACTTTAAGGGAACCATCAAGAATCTGCCTACCAGAGAGATGATCGATGTTCCTGTTGACGAGATGCTTATCGTCGAGTTGTACTCCAAGTAAGTTTTATGTAACCCCAATGAACATTTCCTGTGGAATATTATTCCATGGGATATTGTTCGTAAGAACATGTCAACATATAAAGTTCGCAAAGGAGGGTATTGGCAGTGTTTGATTTTGAAAGACCTAATATTGAGGTTAGCGAGATTTCAGAAGACAAAAAGTATGGTAAATTCGTAGTAAAACCCCTGGAAAGAGGCTATGGTATTACTCTGGGTAACTCCCTGAGAAGAATCATGCTGTCTTCCCTGCCCGGTGCTGCAGTGAGCCAGATCAAAATTGAAGGTGTTCTTCATGAGTTCAGTTCTATTCCCGGCGTAAAGGAAGATGTATCTGAGATCATCATGAACATCAAGAGCCTTGCAATCAAGAACAACAGCGAGACCAATGAGGCTAAGACTGCATATATCGAGTTTGAAGGCGAAGGTGTTGTAAGAGCTTCTGATATCCAGTGTGACCAGGATATTGAAATTCTGAACCCCGACCTTGTAATCGCTACTCTGAGCGGTAAAGATACCAAACTTTACATGGAGTTAACTATTACAAGAGGCCGCGGCTACGTAAGTGCCGACAAGAACAAACACGAAGATTTACCAATCGGCGTAATTGCCATTGATTCTATCTATACACCTGTAGAGAGAGTTAACGTTACGGTAGAAAATACCCGTGTAGGTCAGAGTACTGATTTCGACAAGCTTACATTGGATGTATACACCAACGGAACCCTGGCTCCCGATGAGGCAGTCAGCCTGGCAGCCAAGGTGCTCAGCGAGCATCTGAACCTGTTCATCGACCTTTCCGAAAATGCTAAGACCGCTGAGGTTATGGTAGAGAAGGAAGATGACGAGAAGGAAAAGGTTCTGGAGATGAGTATTGACGAGCTGGAGCTTTCCGTTCGTTCTTACAACTGCTTGAAGAGAGCAGGTATCAATACTGTAGAAGAGTTAACCAATAAGACTTCAGAAGATATGATGAAGGTTCGTAACCTCGGACGTAAATCTTTGGAAGAAGTTCTGGCTAAACTGAAAGAGCTGGGATTACAGCTGAACCCCAGCGATGAGAACTAATTTCAGCTGAACATAAAAAGTTAGATTTCCGTATCCGGTAAGCCCAAAGTGTTCGGATGCGGTTTATCTCTAAATGGCAAAAAACAACGCATTCGGTAAGTAAGTCCAAAGTGCATGGCCGGATGTACCATGAATGGAGAAAGGAAAATTATCATGGCAAAGTACAGAAAACTCGGCAGAACATCTGCACAGAGAAAGGCATTATTAAGAAATCAGGTAACTGCAGTGATCAACAACGGCAAGATCGTTACCACCGAAGCTAAGGCTAAGGAAGTACAGAAGATCGTTGATGGACTGATCGCTCTGGCAGTAAAAGAGAAGGATAACTTCGAAACTGTTAAAGTTACCACCAAGGTTGCCCGCAAGGACAAGGACGGCAAGCGCGTAAAGCAGATCGTTGACAAGGAGACCGGTAAGGTCCTGGCTGAGTCCCATCGCGATAAGGATGGCAAGCTGGTTAAGATCGAGAACGGTGTTACCGTTACTGTATACGACGAAGTTGAGAAGGAGATCAAGAAGGATCTGCCTACCAGATCTCATGCACGTCGTCAGATGCTGAAGGTTCTGAACCCTGTAGTTGAGGTTCCCGCTGATGTAGCAGGCAAGAAAAAGAACACCAAGGAAGTTGACCTGGTTGCAAAGCTCTTCGATGAGTATGCTCCCAAGTATGCTACCCGTAAGGGTGGTTACACCAGAATCGTTAAGATCGGTCAGCGTAAGGGTGACGCAGCTATGACTGTTGTTCTGGAGTTAGTTTAATCCATAACTTATAAGCAGACATAAAAATAGCGCTTTCGGAAATAAGTTGGTTTATTTCCGGAGGCGCTTTTTGTGTATTCAAAGTATACAAATCGAGTAGGAGACAGTCTACTCGATTATTACAGGAAAATGATTGCTTACAAGCGGCTTACTCCACTACCTTCTGAAAATGCTGATAATCCTTGCAGGAGTTCCAGTGACCTCCCCAGGTGAAACCATGTTCCTTAAATAACTGATAGCACAGATCGTTTTCGTCAATTTTGTAGGGGAAGGAAGAGGTTCTGTCTGCATAGGCGGAAGCGTTTGCAGGAGATACCTTTTCGCTGCCATCCTTATTGTAAGTAATATAAGGATTATAAAAGGGATTGATATCGATCGCCAGCCCTAATGCATGCTTGGACAGGGAGGAAGTTCCTTCCACCGGGCGGTAATTGAAGCAGGAGGTATTGTTATCCTCCATGGATGCGAGGTCATCCCCATCATATTCATCGATCAAAAGTACCTTTTCCAGCTGATATTCATTACAATACAGCTCGTAGAAGATCTCTGTCAGGTCCTGCGCGATCGCCTTGTTACAGATTAATTCCCCTTCTGCAGGATTTCCTTCAAAATTATAATGCCTTATATGTACATAGCGCAGATCGTCATAGCTGATTTCGACAGATTTCAACAGTGTTTCCGAAGAACTATCAGAGTTATCCACAGTGGCTGGATAAGAAACACCTGTTATGTATCTCTGTAATTTTTCGGATAACGGCTCATAATAGAAGCCGTCGGACAGCGTGGTCCGCTGGTCGCTCAATAGCTCTCCATTCAGGGAATAACCGGTCAAAACAGTAGTTTCTGCCATGGAAGATCCTTCCTGCAAGTTTTCTGTCGCATTTTCATTGGAATTGTCGACAACTGGTGTAGGCGCTGGGGTAGGTGACGGCTCTGCCGTCTGATAAGCCAGGGAAGGATTGTCCACCGCATAATCCCCCAGAGTGTAGGAATTGTGTTGGGATACCCTTAGCAGTCCTCCGGCCACGACAGTGATGAGCGCAAGGATACCAACCATCTTCCATATTTTATTGCGATCGATCGGATTCATAGAATACCTCCTCGTTTTATTTTCTGAAATTATCTGCAGTAGCAAGATACAAGCATAACTATAAAGGTTTTTGGAAAGCAGTACAAGAGATTTTGAAAAAGTCGGGTCAGTTCCCCGTTAGGTGTTGTAAATCTGTGCATAATCTAGTAAAATAGGAGCGATATCTTGCAAATGCAGAAGATAGCAGATTCTCCGGCACTAAGCGAATATGGAATGGAGATTATTTATGAAGATCATTAAAGCAGATAATGTTGTATATGAATATATTCGTCGGGATGAAGAGGGAAATGTGGAAGGAATCACAAGAGCAGTGAATGATGTTTCTCTTGATATAGAGCAGGGACAGTTCATAGCCATCCTCGGACATAACGGTTCCGGCAAGTCTACGCTGGCAAAGCATATGAATGCCATCTTAAATCCGACAGAGGGAACACTCTGGGTCGATGGTATGGACACGAAGGATGAGGACAACATCTGGAAGGTCCGTCAGACAGCCGGCATGGTGTTTCAGAATCCGGATAACCAGATCATAGGACAGGTAGTGGAAGAAGATGTGGGATTTGGTCCGGAGAACATGGGGATCCCCACGGAGGAGATCTGGCAGCGTGTGGAAGAGAGCTTACGTGCGGTAGGCATGTACGAATATCGAAAGTATTCCCCGAATAAGCTGTCCGGTGGGCAGAAGCAGAGAGTGTCTATTGCCGGAGTACTGGCCATGCATCCCAAATGCATCGTATTGGATGAGCCGACTGCCATGCTGGATCCCAGTGGACGTAAGGAAGTCATCCGTGCAGTCCGTGGATTGAATCAGGTGGAAGGTGTTACGCTGATCCTGATCACTCATTATATGGAAGAGATCATTCATGCGGACAAGGTATTTGTCATGGATGAGGGAAAAATTGCCATGCAGGGTACCCCCCGGGAAATCTTTTCACAGGTGGAGCAGCTGAAAAAGCTACGGCTGGATGTGCCGCAGGTAACGCTGTTATCGTATGAATTGCAGAAACGCGGAATTCCGCTGCCGGATGGCATATTGACAAGAGAAGAGCTGGTCAATGCACTGGGCTATGGAAAAACCGACAGGAAATAGTGGCGGGGATGGCAGCGAATGAAAGTACCCGGGAAAGGATCGAAAAAATGTCTATCATATTAGATCATGTGAATTATGTATACGGTGCAGATACACCGCTGGCAGTTCATGCCCTGAACGATGTCTGCCTGAAGATACCGGATGGACAGTTCATCGGTATCATTGGGCATACCGGCTCCGGTAAGTCCACGCTGATGCAGCATATGAACGGATTGATCCGTGCTACCGACGGACATATCTATTTTAACGGAGAAGATATCTACGACAAGGATTATGATATGAAAAAGCTCCGCAGCAAGGTAGGGCTGGTGTTCCAGTATCCGGAGCATCAGCTGTTTGAGATCGATGTATTCAGCGATGTTTGTTTCGGACCGAAGAATCTGGGACTGGATAAAAAAGAAGTGGAGCTTCGTGCATACGATGCTCTGAAAAAAGTAGGACTGCCGGACGAGCTTTTCTATCAGTCACCCTTTGAACTGTCCGGTGGACAGAAGCGTCGTGTGGCGATCGCCGGAGTACTGGCAATGAAGCCGGAAGTGCTGATCCTGGATGAACCCACTGCCGGGCTGGATCCCAAGGGAAGAGATGAGATCTTACAGCAGATCAAAAAGCTGCAGACCGAGACAGGACTTACGATTCTGCTGGTATCCCACAGTATGGAGGATGTGGCGGAATACGTAGACCGTATTATTGTGATGAACAAGGGAAGCGTCATGTATGACGATACCCCGAGAGAAGTGTTCAAACATTACAAAGAATTGGAAGAAGTAGGACTGGCAGCACCGCAGGTCACCTATATCATGCATGAGCTGAAAGCACGGGGAGCGGATGTGGATGTAGATGCCACAACGATCGAAGAGGCTGCGGAAGAAATTGCAAGAGTCTGGAAACAGAACAATCAGAAGTAATGATTTGAACTGCAATGCTCAAATTGCAGCATGAGCAGAGAGAAGATACGAGTTCTGACCCGACAGGAGCCGGGCAGAAACTCTGGTGAGGAGCAATATGCTTAGAGATATTACATTAGGACAATATTATCAGACGGAATCATTGATTCATAAGATGGATCCCCGGGTAAAGCTGGGAGGTACCGTTTTATTTATCATTTCCCTGTTCTTTTTCAAAAATTATGCAGGGTATGTGATTGCGGCACTTTTCCTGGGATTAGTGATCCGTCTGTCGAAGGTACCTTTTAAATTCATGGTAAAGGGAATGAAGACCATTGTTATGCTCATGCTGATCACAGTGGTGTTCAATCTCTTTCTGACACCGGGCACACCGTTATTCACGATCTGGAAGCTGACCATTACGCAGGAAGGTCTGAAGATGGCCATTTCCATGGCAATCCGCCTGACGCTGCTGATCATTGGATCCTCTGTGATGACGCTGACTACCACACCGAACAATCTGACGGACGGTATGGAGAAAATGATGGGACCCTTAAAAGTATTCAAGGTGCCCGTACATGAAGTGGCCATGATGATGTCCATTGCACTTCGTTTTATTCCTATATTATTAGAAGAAACGGATAAGATCATGAAAGCGCAGATCGCCAGAGGTGCGGATTTCGAGAGCGGCAATATATTCAAACGTGCCAAGGCAATGGTGCCCCTTTTAGTACCGCTGTTTATCTCCGCGTTCCGCAGAGCCAACGACCTTGCCATGGCAATGGAGGCCAGATGCTATCGCGGCGGAGAGGGCAGGACGAAGATGAAGCCGCTGATCTATCATAAGAGAGATTACATTGCTTACGGCTGTATTGCAGCATATATGGTGATCAGCATTGTGGTAGGAAGGCTACCGTTTTTACCGTAAATTTTTACTGCAAAACAATAATGCCCATAGCAGATAGTATCTCGTCAAATACAGGAAAGAATGCCGGGGAACCTAAGACAGGTGGCAGGAGAGAAAGCGGGTGAAATACAGTGGAATCGGAAATGATAATAGAACAGCTGTCAAAGCAGCCGGAAAAAGAAAAAAAGCGTGTCCGCCTGACCGTGGCCTACGACGGTACGAATTATCACGGCTGGCAGATCCAGAATAACGGGATCACCATCGAAAGCGAACTGAACCGGTGTCTGACCGATCTGCTGCGGGAGCCTGTTGAGGTCATCGGTGCCAGCCGGACAGATTCCGGTGTGCATGCACTGGGGAATATCGCTGTGTTTGACACGACCAGCCGGATGCCTGCGGAGAAAATTTCTTATGCGCTGAACCAGAGACTTCCGGAGGATATCCGGATACAAAAGTCCGAACAGGTGCCGGATGACTGGCATCCCCGCAGATGCGACAGCCGCAAGACCTATGAATACCGGATCTACCGGGCACAGTTCCCCATGCCGGTGAAACGTCTGTATTCGCTGTTTACTTATTATGAACTGGATGTGAACCGGATGCAGGAAGCTGCGGCTTATCTGGAGGGAGAACATGATTTCAAAAGCTTCTGCCAGACCGGTGCCCAGGTGGAATCCAGCGTACGCACCATCTATTCCGTGGAAGTGGAAGAGCAGGGAGAAAATGATCTGGTGATCCGGGTCTGTGGTAATGGCTTCTTATATAATATGGTGAGGATCATTGCCGGAACCCTGTTAGATATCGGACAGGGCAAGCGGGATCCCATGGATATTTTCACGATCCTCGAGGCAAAAGACCGCAGTGCAGCGGGACCTACCGCACCGGCCCATGGACTGACGCTGATGAAATACGAGTTTCTGTGACAGTTCAGCATGCGTCATCTGCAAAGCCGCATTGTTACGTTTTACGGCTGAACTGTAAAAAGTTTTAAAATTATCTTGACACTAATTGCCTGGTGCCATATAATATATGACTGTGACAGTGTTTCAATATGCTGAGTCAAAGCCCCGACGAAGCATTGAAATAAAGTATTCAACCGTTTTGGGAAGAAGTAAAATGTAGCCGGACATCTGCAGATTACTATCAGACCGGAACACTGAAAAAGTCGATCAGGAATCGGCGAAAGTAATATGGAGGGAACATAATGAAAACATTTATGGCTAGTCCAGCTACAATCGATAGAAAATGGTATGTAGTAGACGCTACTGACATGACCTTAGGCCGTCTGGCATCTGAGGTTGCTAAAGTGCTGAGAGGCAAGAATAAGCCTATCTTCACTCCCCACATCGACTGCGGTGACAACGTTATCGTTATCAATGCTGAGAAGATCAAAGTAACCGGTAAGAAGATGGACCAGAAGGTATATTATCATCATTCCGATTACGTTGGTGGCTTAAAAGAAGCTACCCTGAGAGAAAAATTAGAAAAGAAGCCTGAGCAGGTAATCGAGCTTGCAGTTAAGGGCATGCTTCCCAAGGGACCTTTAGGAAGACAGATGTTCACCAAACTTCACGTATATGCAGGACCTGAGCACAAGCATGAAGCTCAGAAGCCTGAAGTACTGACATTCTAAAGGACTGAGAGGAGGAAAATAAATCATGGCTAAAACAGAAAGATACTACGGAACCGGTAGAAGAAAGAAATCCATCGCCAGAGTATATTTAGTACCCGGTAATGGTAATATTACAATCAATAAGAGAAGCATTGATGAGTACTTCGGTCTGGAGACTCTGAAGGTTATCGTTCGTCAGCCTCTGGCAGCTACTGAGACTGCTGAGAAGTTCGACGTTCTGGTTAACGTTCGCGGTGGCGGATACACCGGCCAGGCTGGTGCGATCAGACACGGTATTTCTAGAGCTCTGCTTCAGGTAGACGGTGATTTCAGACCCGTTCTGAAGAAGGCTGGATTCCTTACCAGAGACCCTCGTATGAAGGAAAGAAAGAAATACGGCTTAAAGGCTGCTCGTCGCGCACCTCAGTTCAGCAAACGATAATCGACTGCTCAGACTATATCAAAATGGTTCAAAAACCCCGGAAAATCAAGGCTTTCCGGGGTTTTCTTATACCTAAGCGGGTGACAAAAGTTTGACCTCATTTGACCAAACGAGAGCCGTTTTCACCCAATTTTTAGTGGTTAAATATAGGACAACCGGCAAAATGGGGTCAAAAAACGGCCTTAGTGGTTAAAAAATAGGACAACCAGAGAGCAATTTCGGGAGTATTTTTGAGGGTGAACCAAGAATAACGGAAAACGGAATTGATTATATCCTTGTCGGAGATTACTACATCCCAGATTTGAAACTGCCGGAAGAACACCGCCCCATCGGAAAGTATGGACGGATGCACCGGGAATATTTGAGAGAAGTCCACCCAGCCAGATTGAACACATTGATACTGACCGGAGAATTGTGGACATATCTTGCAGACCTGAACGAACAGGCACAGGAACGGTTAGATACCATCATGGAGCAGATGAAAATTGCCGAGGGCGTAACCGAGAAATTAAAGTGTACCCGTCAAATGGAATGGGTGCAGCGTTGCAATAACATTCGCAATCGGGCAGAAGAAATCGTTTTGCATGAGATGATTTATTTATAACGGTATGGTAGAATGATTATCGCAAATTGATATCTATTCAACTCAACGTTGAGATTCCCTTCAACGATTAGTATGTTCCAAATAAATTCTCTATTTGATATACTGAGGTCAAATATAGTATAAAGGAGATTTGTTTTATGGATCAGAAAAAAATAGGTGCATTTATTGCACAGTGTAGAAAAGAAAAAAGTCTAACACAAATACAGCTTGCCGAACTATTAGATATTACCAATCAGGCGGTTTCTAAATGGGAAAATGGTAGAGGAATGCCCGATGTGTCGCTTTTACAACCTTTATGTGATGCTTTGGGCATTAGTTTGAACGAGCTTTTTTCTGGGGAACATATATCGGCAGAGGAATATAAAGGAAAGGCGGAAGAAAATATTTCCAAACTTTACAAAGAAAAGCAAATTGCCAATCTTAAACCAATAAAATACTTATTCTCTACATGTTCTAATGTAACATTGCTTGTAGCAGTGATTGAATTAGCTGTTGGTTTTATTGGGAATTTTTTTAATCCAACTATATTGAAGGTCATGTTGCTCAATGCCTCTGTGTGGATAATGTTGTTTCTGATTTCAGTGGGTAAGCTGACATACGATAAGAAAAGATTGAAAAACCTGAAGCATTCAGGTACTTGTATAGACTCTGAAATCAAGGATATAATTCCAGCATCATGGATTAGGGTTGGAAATTACATCTGTTGCAGAATTGTATGTGGATTTATTTACGAGGGTAAGGAATACAAAGCAGTAAGTAATTACTATGTTTTGACACCATTTCACCGAAAGGAGGATTTATATGCGAATGTTTTTATCGAGCAAAACAATCCTACCAAATATAGTATAGAACTTTTTCAAGAAAGTAGGTAATTCAGTCAAGAATTTCTCAAAAATCATATAAGCCTATTTAAAGCTGTCGTTGCAGGAAAGTCCCGTGATGACAGCTTTCTTTCTTATCGTTTTTTCCGCTGGCTGATAGGCGTTCCCATTTTCTTTGACTTTTTGAGAATACGAATGAGGGTGTAAAGGAAATCCTTACCCAACTCTCCAAACTTTCATAACAGGGATAGATACTCCATTTGCGGAGGGAGGAACGGCGTTTCTTCGCCGCACCTTCCTCCGCTTTTTCTTTTTGGCGGTATCCTTGTCTTTTGTCTGTCCGTACCGGATAATATGAGTAGAATAGGAAGCGTAGCAAAGGAGTGAAAACAGATGCTGATCTTTGAAAAGGTGCTGGAGATTTTTGCGGACTACCTGGCCGCAGACGAGACCATCGAAGTTTATATCAGCCGTCACGGATGTGTAAGGGTGGAATTTGACCAGGACTTTCACTATTGCACCGGCGAGGTGTGCCATACTCCCAAGGAACTGTTCGACCTCTTAGCCGATGATTACCGGACTTATCTGGAGATTGAACTGACCAAAGGAAAACGGTAAGTGACGGAAGATGATGAGAGAGAAGCGGATGCCTTGTGCAAACGGCATCTGGAGCGTTGGAAGGAGAAACTGGAATGAAGATTTTGAAATGCCTGCTGATGATCGTAACTGCACCGGTCTTTTTGGTGTTGACGCTTTTTGTCTGGCTCTGCACGGGGCTGATCTACATATCTGGTCTGGTGCTTGGTCTACTCAGCACGGTAATTGCGCTACTTGGCGTGGCTGTGCTTATTACCTATTCCCCGCAGAATGGTGCGATTTTGCTGGTTATAGCTTTTTTGATTAGCCCGATGGGATTGCCGCTTGCGGCGATCTGGCTGTTGGGTAAGGTGCAGGATTTGAAATATGCGATCCAGGATTGGATGTATGGGTAAATGATGTGAATATAATTTGGAATGAAAAAGAAGCAGGACAATGGGAGATGAGACCCAATGCCCTGCTTCTCTGTTTATTCGGAACGAACTGTAATATATTTTTGATTGCGACTTTTAGGTTTATCGGGAATAGTCATTTCTAATTGCCCGGATTCTAAAAGCGGATTGATATGCTTCAAAGTGAAGTTTCTTAAATCTTTGAAGCCGCAAAATACTGCAAGCTCTTTCTTGGATTTTGGTGTTGTGCAAAAAGCCAAAATCTGTTTGGATACCGTTGATAGTTCAATAACTTGGTGGGTAACTTGGTGGATAACTTGGTGGGCGTCACCCTCTAAGTTGTAGTTTACATTTTTCAAGATGACTCTGAAATCTGTTGCTGTTGAGGTAAATTCAGGCTTATATGCCGCTATATATCCAGGTAGCTTTTCGGTTTCACTGACGATTTTGCGTAGGCCACTTCCACGGCGTTCCATGTACTTCATGCGGTGGAACAGGTCAGCAATCACAGGGTTTCGTCGCATCGAACGGATACTGTAAATATCGTATTCCTGAATTGAGCCGCCGCCAAACATACCGCCAGGAGATGTGATTTCCACCCGATCATCAAACATATCAATATGGATTTCACTGCCAAGTACAATATAATCACGATGGATAAGCGCATTAACAAGAGCCTCTGTCACAGCTCGTTCCGCATAATCCGGCTTGTCTACCCGATACTGTGCCTCTTTGACAAAACGGACTTTGGAATTATTGCGAATAAATTCACTGCCGCTTTTCAGTAGATAAATCAGATTCCCTTCGTATTCTTTATCGTCCAATGCATCATCAAAGATAGAGCCTTTTTCCAAGCCATTCCACCGGGTACAGAACATACGGGAGTTCTCTCACTGGCTCAATTCGTTTCAAATTTCTCGGACAACTCTGTCAGTTCTTTCACCGTTTCTTGGGTGTGATGCAACAGGGTGTCACGCATTTCTGGCGGACAGCTGGAATAAAGCATTTTCATCTGATTGACACCCTCATCCTCCAGAGAAACATCTGGATTTATAAGTGTATCTAAAGAGATGTGCAGGACCTTTGCCAATGCTCTCAAAATCAAATAGGAAGGATTCATTTTCCCTTTTCGATATTGGCGATTTGCTTTACAGAAACATGGCTCAGATCCGCAAGCTCCTGTTGTGTCAGGTCTTTTTTCTTTCGGGCTTCCAGCATTTTTTGCCCTAAAGCAGTTAAATCATCAATCGGTATAATCGTTCACCTCAATAATATTGTATCGTTCCGGTTTATATGATGGAATGACCTTATTATGCCTGACAAGCTGTACGATTATGCCGATTATATAAAGCTGCGATTGGTGATAAACTTGTATTGTTCGAGACAAAGAACTATAATGTACTCTGTGGAGGTGCATAATGGATTATATGACACTAAAAGAGGCCGCCGAAAAATGGGGCGTGACACCTCGTAGAGTAAATTACTATTGCGCTGCTGGGCGTATCCCTGGCGCTGTAAAGATGGCTGGTGTTTGGCTGATCCCAAAGAACGCAGAAAAGCCGATTGACGGAAGGACAAAACAAGGGAAGGGGTTGCACCATGAATAAAATCCTGATTATAGATGATGACAGAGAACTGTGCGCTTTGATTAAACGTAGCGTACAAGCAGAAAACATAGAAGCTGATTTTTGTAATACCGGAAAAGAGGGCTTACAAAAATTAAGAGAGCAGGAGTATCAGCTTGTGGTGCTGGATGTGATGATGCCTGGTATGGATGGCTTTGAAACGCTGGAAGAAATCCGCAAAGAGAACAGTCTGCCGATTTTGATGTTCACATCTAAAAATGACAGCATTTCTAAAGTACGGGGCTTACGGGCCGGAGCGGACGATTATCTTACAAAACCGTTTGATATGGATGAACTGATTGCTCGTATTGCGTCTCTTATTCGCCGCTACACCCGTTTTAATCAGCAAGCTGGAGCCATACAAAAGCTAAATTTTGACGGATTGCAGATTGACCTTGAAAATCGTTCTGTTACGACGGCAAACGGCACTATTGAACTTCCGCCAAAGGAATTTGATCTGCTCCTGTACTGTGCAAAGCATCAAGGAAAAATTTTGACCAAACAGCAGATTTATGAGGAAGTATGGGGTGAAGAATATTTCTATGATGACAGTAACATTATGGCGATCATCAGTCGGCTTCGTAAAAAATTAGAAGTCAATCCTTCAAGCCCAAAGTATATCCAAACGGTCAAAGGGATTGGCTACCGGTTTAATAAGGAGGTATAGCTGGTATGGAAATCATCGTTTCCTTGTCCATTGTGATTGCTGTTGTGGCTGTATTGACTTCCATCGTTCTCGTTCGGCGTGTAAAAAAACAAATAGCAGAAATGACCGATGTGCTGGTTGATGTGAAAAACGGAAATGGCAATCGGCGTATTCTATCTGCAACAAATGAACTGACAGCACCTCTTGCCTATGAAATCAATGAGATCGTTGTGGCCTATGAAAGCAGACTTTCAACTGTACGGCAGACAGAAGAAACCAACCGCCAACTTATGACGAGCCTTTCCCATGATGTGCGAACGCCCCTTACTACTCTGATTGGGTATCTTGACGCTGCACACAAAGGACTGGTCACAGGAAAAGACCGGGATGATTATATTGAAACCGCCCGCCGGAAAGCCCATGATCTGAAAGAATATATTGATGTACTCTTTGACTGGTTCAAGTTAAATTCAAACGAGTTTGCTTTGGAGATCCAGAGCGTTGAGGCCGCAGAGCTGACAAGAAATATCCTCATTGACTGGATACCGATTTTTGAGGATAAACAGGTTGATTATGACATTGATATTCCTGAACAGCCTGTCCGGGTAAGATTAGATATGGATAGCTATATGAGGATCATCAATAACCTTATTCAAAATGTAATCGCTCATAGCCATGCAGACAAAATTAAAATTTCCCTATCGAAGAAAGAAAACAGCATGGAGCTGTTGCTGGCGGATAATGGAGTGGGAATTGAGAAAGAAGATTTGAAACACATATTTGAACGGCTTTATAAGTGTGATAAAGGACGCTCTGAAAAAGGCAGCGGACTTGGTCTTTCTATTGTCCATCAGCTTGTAGAAAAGATGGGTGGGAGTATAACAGTTGAAAGTTTGCCGGGAAAAGGAACTGAATTTATGTTGCTTTTTCCTTTGGAGAGTTAAGCGGGTTCCCGTCTTTATGGCGGGAGCCTTTGTCATTTTACTGGATTTCAAATTGCAAGGTTAATGCAAGGTTGCGGCAAGGTTAATGCAAGGTTGGCATGATAGAATACCTTACAGAACAGGAGGTTTTGAATATGGATACAAATTATATTATTGAAACAAAAAATCTGACAAAGCAATACGGCTCACAAAAGAGTGTGGCTGACTTAAATATCCATGTGAAGCGTGGGAGAATTTACGGTCTGCTGGGCAGAAACGGAGCCGGAAAAACCACTACCATGAAAATGCTGTTGGGCTTAACGAAGCCGACTTCCGGGGAGGTCAAAATCTGGGGAAAGTCTTTACAGGGGAATGAAAAGAAGCTGTTGCCCCGTATCGGAAGCCTGATTGAGTCCCCCGGTTTTTATCCCAACCTGACCGGCACAGAGAACCTGCGTATCTTTGCTACTCTGCGGGGCGTACCAAACAATCATGCTATCAAAGATGCTCTGGATCTGGTAGGACTGCCCTACAAAGATAAAAAGCTCTTTTCACAGTATTCTCTTGGTATGAAGCAGCGGCTTGCCATCGCCCTTGCCGTTATGCACGATCCGGAGCTTTTGATTTTGGATGAGCCGATCAACGGCCTCGATCCCATCGGTATTGCAGAAGTACGCTCCTTTATTCGGGAGCTTTGCGACGCAAGAGGAAAAACTATTTTGATTTCCAGTCACATTCTTTCGGAGATTTCTTTGCTGGCTGACGATATTGGAATTATCGACCACGGCGCGTTACTGGAAGAAGAAAGCCTTGCTGAGCTGGAGCAAAAAAGCAGTAAGCATATCCGTTTTACGCTTTCGGATACTGCACAGGCGGCAAGAATTTTGGAACGCAATTTCCATGAAAACCATTTTTCCATACAGGACGACCATAATCTGCGCCTGCACAACCTTGATCTGCCTGTGGGTAAAATTGTAACTGCCTTTGTAGAAAACGGATTGGAGGTATCAGAAGCACATACCTGTGAAGAAAGTCTTGAAGATTACTTCAAGCGTGTGACAGGGGGCGAAGGAATTGCTTAAACTAATCAAATGCGAATTTTTGAAATTGAAACGGAAGAAATTTATTCCGCTTATTATTCTGGCTGCTTTCCTGTTTCCAATCCCGCTGACTTATCTGATGACAACGCCCTCTATGATGGAGCGATATACAGATCGGGCAGATGCTTTTGACGGACTATTTAACATGGTGTTGGGATATGGTATCCAGTTTTTACTGCCCTGTATTATTGGAGTGATTGCCGCTATCCTGTTCTTTATGGAACGCGACAACGATACATTCAAAAATCTGCGTACAATTCCCGTAACCAGCACGCAAATGGTGCTTGCAAAGATTATTGTCCTCTTTCTTTTTGGAATTGTTTTTTGTGTGGCTTCTACCATTGCAACAATTCTTTGCGGAATTGGAACATTAGAAGTTTATGGAATTGGTTATAAGCTGTTTTTGGCGGTTGAAACGGGGATCTTCATTACGGCAGGAACACTCCCGTTGATTGTCCTTGTTGTCTTTTTCAGTAAGACCTATGTTTTTTCCATTTTGTTGTGTGTCTTTTACAGCGTTCTGAACATGAGTGCTACGGCATTGTTTGACACACTGCCTAAAACTATGTTATGGCTTCTGCCCACGCCACTGACTACATTTTGGAGTGCGGGAGATATGGCGGCTCATGGAATAAAAATGGACTTGGAGCAAATGACAGGGCTAATTCCCTCAACATTTCAAGTTGTATTCATTCTTGGGATCATGGCATTGGTTTCGTTCTTACTAATTGACAGATTATATAAGCAGAGGGGGGAATAAACATGGTTCGCATTGTAAAAACAGAATTTTATAAATTGAAAAGGTATCATATCCTTTGGGCGGGCGTTGCACTCATGCTCCTATCCGTCCTGCTGACCTTGTTTACCTCTATGGCGAATGATGGTTCCGTTTGGGATTTTGCCTATCTTACAGAACAGGTCATCAAAAACAATATGTCCATGATTTTTCCGATGTGTATCAGCCTAATTGCTGGATATATGATTTCTCGTGAGCAGACGGATGACACATTGAAAAATATTCTGACTGTGCCGATCTCTTTTAAGAAACTGTTGACCGGAAAATTGATTGTGTGCGGCGTATTGTCTATTATTTTCGGGCTGATATGCAGTCTGTTTACAATCATAGCAGAAATGATTGTGGGATTTCCCGGCTTTGAGATTTCCTTAGCTCTAAAAGCAGCCTTGCAGATTACTGCGGTTAATTTCTTTTTATATCTTGCGGTTCTGCCGATTATCGCTCTTACTTGTCGGAGGGCAGGCAGCTTTTTAGTCGGTGTAATCATTGCTTTTGTCTATGGATATGGAGGGATGTTTGCCGCAGGAAATATGACATTAGCAAACCTTTATCCGATTACCGCAAGTCTTGGAATGGTAGGCTACCGTAGCTATGATACCGCAGTCAACTGGAATATCGGAACCTGTTCTTGCAGTCTTGCGCTTGCTGTCGTTATTTCTGCCATCTTGATTTTGTGCATGAAAGAACGAGAAGCAACCCAAACAAAGAAAAAGGCCAAAAAGGTAGCTCCAAAGAAAGGCTGGTGATGATTTTATGAAGAAAATAGTTTTAGCATTAACATTCGTCCTTGTGGGAAGTTTTATGCTTGCTGGCTGTTCAAAAGATGAAATTCTCAATCATTACAATAACATTGTTCAATCTGCGGGCTCCATAGAACTGACAGGGAAATCGTCACTGCAAGGGGAAAAAGAAAAAGGAATTGATGATTATACAGGGACTTATATGGCTGATTATGCGAACTTTTCAGGTACAGAGTATTTGTTCGGAGGAACTTCCATAAAAAGAGAAGCCGGTAAGGAGCTGTCTATTGACTGCGCGCTGGAGGTTACGGAGGGAACTGCAAAAGTATTTTGGATTTCTGGATCTGATGAAGCAGTCACTTTGATTGAAACAACCGGAACTTATAGTGACACAATTACACTTCCTGATGGTGGAAATTATATCGGAATTGAATGCGAGAGTTTCACAGGAAGCATTGAATTAAATATTGAATAACATTCTGCCGGACGACGGCAAAGGAAAAAAAAGATGGATATGATCCCCCGCAATGACTATGGCGAGCGGTGCCAGTTCGATGCTTACTGCAAGCTGGTACTGTACCATGAGGCAATCGACTACCTTCGGGAAATGCAGAGGCGCCGTGATACCGTATCTTATCCCTACTTATAAAGCGTTGCAGAAGTCCCAAAATGCCCGCAAAATAAGAAAAACAGAGGATGTTCAGACACCCTCCGCTTCTTCATTCGGCTTTTCAACTTTTAAGGCCCCGTCAATGGCGCCTTCCACGATAGGCAAATACTGTTCCAGGTAGAGTTTCAACTTCTGTCCGACCCGCTGGCGCAGCTCGCTTTCCTCTCGCATGACCTCTGGATTGAAGATTGAGCAATATATCCGAGCTTAATAGCTTTTGTTATCATCTCAACGGTAGAGCTAACTTGCAATTTTTCAAAAATATGTTGCAAATGATTTGATACTGTTCGTTCACTAATAAAAAGCTGTTCAGCGATTTCGCGGCGCCTAACTCCTGATGCAACCAATTCGAGAACTTTTCTCTCCCCGTCTGTCAGCTCTTCTATAAATACTTCTTCCCGTGGGAAGTGTGTTGCCCCATTTTTGATGGTCAATAAAATGTGCAATAACTCATCTGGTTCTACATCCTTACTGATAAACCCTCTTGCACCGATCCTCTTTGCTTCTTTGCGATAAACAGGAAGATTATAGCCAGAGAGAATGACTATTTTTTGATCTGGAAAACGCTCCAACAAATGTTGTGTGAGCATTAAACCGTCCTCGTCTGTCAGTCCTCCTAAGTTAATGTCAAGGGAAATGAAAAAAGTAAAAGAAAAATTTCTAAAGTTAAATCCTTTTGGGTTACTCAGTTGTATATTAAGTGTAAGGCGTTTTACACATGGAAGGCGGTGACACGGTATCGAAGATTTCATACTAATTAAAAAAATCCAGTCGGGTGACACAGATGCATTTGAGATAATTGTCCGAAAATATTATCAGTCAATTTATCTATTTTGTTGTCGGCGATTGAACGGCGATCCAGATACCGCCGCAGATATTACACAAGATGTTTTCTTGAAATTGTTGGAGAATATTCAATCAGTACGAAAGATCGGGAAATTTCAAAACTACCTGCTAACGATTGCTGTTAATACCTGTAACAATTATACTAAGAAAGCAAAACCCCTGTATATGGATTTAGAAACTCTTGAAGATATAGAAGATACTGATAATGCCTTTGAAAAAATTGAGCTTAACGAACTTAAAGCGCAAATTCAATATGCAATCAACACATTACCGGACTATCAAAAAGAGGTCATCATTTTACGATTTTATTATGATTTGAAAATCCGAGAGATTGCAACCATTACAAAAGCTAGTGTTTCTACTGTAAAATCTAGGCTCCAACAGGGGATTAAAAAACTGGAACGATATTTGGCTGATTTTAGAGGAGGCGATAATGTATGACCCAAAAACAAAATGGTGTATTAGAATGGTTGCAGAGTTGTGAAACGCCTGCTCCATCTGAACCTAAAATTAAAGCAGTAATCGTAGCTGGAAAAAGTTACATGAATAGTTCTGAATTCAATAAAAATTCAATGCGAGATATTATATTGAACCAACTTCAATTTCTGCCGCTTTCTTTCTGGATTGTTCAAATAATACTCACTATATGTGCAGTATTATTAGCATGTATCCTGGGCCAATGGAGGGTTCCATTTTATTATCCATTGACAATCCTTGCAGTTATGGTTCCATTCCTTGCGTTATTAGGTGCAATAGAAATATCTAAAAGCAACATCTATGGTATGTGGGAAATTGAACAGTCTAGTAGAACAACGCTGGTAAAAATTGTAGCAGGTCGTATGCTGATTATTGGAGTAATCAACCTTTTCCTAATAACAGTCATTTTAATTTCAATGGCATATATTTACCAGAAATCAATGATTGAAATGGTGTTGTATGGTTTGATTCCATTTAATATTTCTTGCACTTGTTATCTTTTTATATGTGCGAAAAGCAGGACAAACGATAGCTTGTATCATTTAATCGCTTGTATGATTTTTCTTTCTGGAACATTTTCTCTTGTACTCCATCAGCGATTTATATTTGAAGCGTCTATGTTCTGGGGATGGATTGGATTTTATGTGTTATCTATTATCCTATTAGGGAAAACACTTCAACTGTACTTGAAAAAAGAAAAAATGATTGGAGAATTGATATGGAACTTACAATAAATGATCTTTCAAAAGAATATGGAAGAAAAAAAGCTGTAAATCATTTCAGCGCAAAATTAACAAATGGTGTTTATGGTCTAATCGGGGCAAATGGTGCGGGCAAGACAACTTTGATGCGAATGATTTGCGATGTCCAAACTGAAACGAAAGGAGCCATTTTTTTTAACGGGAAAAACATTCATGATTTGGGCGAGAAATATCGTAATATCTTAGGCTACCTGCCACAAAATTTTGGCTATTATCCTAACTTTACAGCGTATAAATTTTTGATGTATATCTCTGCAATAAAGGGGCTGCCGCCTAAAAAAGCCCATAATCGCACAATGGAGCTGTTGCAGGTTGTTGATCTGCTCACACAGAAAAACGAAAAAATCAAAACTTTTTCCGGCGGTATGAAACAACGCTTGGGAATTGCTCAAGCATTACTAAACGATCCCCGTATTTTGATTTTGGATGAACCTACAGCTGGACTTGACCCGAAAGAGCGGGTGCGGTTTAGGAATCTGATTAGTTCTTTGGCAGAAAATAGAATTGTAATTTTGTCCACTCACATTGTTTCTGATGTTGAATATATCGCAAATGAGATTCTGATTATGAAAAATGGCGAGTTAATTCAACATGGTTCTCCAGAAGAAATTTTGAAGCCGATTGAAAAATGTGTTTGGGAATGTGATGTATCTCGAAAAGAGGCCGAAGAATTAGAATTGAACTATGTAACAGCAAATCTGAAACATAATAATGGTGCAGAACGGCTGAGGATTATTTCTCAAGAAGCACCATGCAGAACCGCTTGGAATGTTGATCCAACATTGGAAGATTTGTATTTATACTATTTTGCGGAGGTATCCGAGCATGAATGAAATGATAAAAGCAGAACGAAATAAAATATGTTCGAGAAAGCAAACACGAATGTTGTTTTTAGCTGGTGTGGTTCTTATCGTTGCCTATTTTTTCTTTTTTCAATTTAATTATCAAAATGTTTTCTATGATTATGACCTTGAAAAAATGGCATTAGCAAGCGGTTTTACAGCCATTGAACAACGGAAGGAAGTAGCAGAAATATTTGAAGGAAAACTCTCTCAAAATACATTACTTACTATGCAAGAAAAAATCGACCAAGCAAAACAAGCAACTGTTGGACAAGATGAAAATTCTGCTTTTTCTGCTGTTCATGTTTATCGTGACCAAGCGGCGATTCTGGAATATTTGACAAATTCTGATGGTAGTTTTAAGTCACTCGAAACAGCATATCCAAATAGTCCAACTGTGACTTTAGGATATTGCGATGGCTGGGATAAGCTATTATCTGGAATGGGGAGCATCTTGTCCATAATGATATGTTTAATTGTTGTAATCACTCTATCTCCTGTTTTCTCAGAAGAGTATGCACTTCATACAGATAGCATTATTTATTCGGCTCGGTATGGCCGAACCAAACTCACAACTTCAAAAATTATAGCGGCCTTGGAAGTTGTAATTGGCACATACCTCTTGTATTTACTGCTAAATTTAGTTCTGTATGGCTGTACCTATGGGTTACAGGGGTGGAATGTAAGCATTCAATCTTCATTACATTATGCTTCTTCAATATATAATTTGACCTTTTTGCAAATGTTCTTTATCTCTGTAATATTGAATATTTTTGGGATTGTAGCCTTGACAACTATTACATTGTTTTTAAGTGCTCAAATGAGTTCTCCTGTTACAGCGCTTATTACTTCTTGCGTCATCTGCTTCTTGCCAGTTGTGTTTGATTTTAATGATAGCCTTCCTGTTTTACAAAAAATGCAGGAAATTTGCCCGATTTTTATGCTTCATACAAACGGTATATTTTCTGATATGAAAACATATTTCGGTATGAGCCAGCCGGTCTTTATGATCATCCTTAATGTTGGATTGATATTCGTATTTTATAGACTAACAAAAAATATATCAAAGAAACATCAAGTTACGGGGTAATTTTGATGAAAGAGACAAGTTGGGTTAGTTGTCCTATATGCCATAATAAAACCCGAATAAAAATACGAATTGACACGGACTTAAGGAATTTCCCCTTGTTCTGTCCAAAATGTAAACAGGAAACGCTCATTCATGTAAAGCAACTGAATATATCCGTTATTAGAGAGCCAGACGCATAGACGCAGAGCCGATAACACGCAGGCTAACATGACTGCTGTTATCGGCTTTTCATATTCTTTTAAACCTGCCCCGCCTAATGGGGAAAGAAAAAAACCGTAGCTGGGCAGGTTGATTTTGTGCGCTTACTCTACTTACTTTGGCGGCGGTTTTGAGAAATCAGAGCCGCCGTTTCTTTGCGTCTACACAAACCAATGACGACTTGCAGGGACACGGTAGCCGATTGGAGGTTATTTTGCCGTGTCTCGTTTGCTTTTTCAAAGCTCACATGATCTACATCAGTTAAAAAAAGCCTTGCCCCTCCTCCGGGCAAGTATAACATTGCATCGGCATTATCGTTCCATGTAATTCAGTATAATAATGGCTGTTCTTGGCGCGCCAGTTTTCCCTCACGGAAATCTGGCGTTTTTTGTTGCCATTTTTTCGGAGATGACCCGGTTGTCTGCCGGTGCCGGTCTCCGCCTCCATTCGATTCACCCGTCAATCACCCGTGAATCGAAATGGAGGTACATAATGAAGAAAATTAACCTTCGGGAACTTTATCCTGATGTTTATACAACAGACTTTTTTGTAGATGTGACAGAGGAAGTTTACAAAATAGAATACTATACCATTGCAAATCAGAAGCAAGCACGGTATAATATAGACAAAAAGACAAAGGCCACCGCAACGGTGCAAAAAATAGATTTTGGCTGTTCCCACAAGGAGCAGATTGAGAATCGTTATCCTCAGTGGCTGAAAACGTTGGTGTGCAGTGCATGGAGGAAGTTATTTGAATAAGGCGAAAGGTCGCAGAAATGCGGCTTTTTCTAAACACACGAGTTAGCCGAACCTAACTTGCGGATATGCGCGTGCTGGTTAGAACAGTCTAATTATAAAAGGTGAGACAACAATGCAAGATCACGAGAATTTCTGGGACAGAAATGCAGGTCTGTATGACTGCTTTATGCGAAAAGACAGGGCAGCATACGAAAAAATATATGAGCTGATCCGTCCGGTCGTGAAAGACAAAACAGTGCTGGAGTTGGCTACAGGAACGGGACTGATCGCCAAGCACATCGTAAAAGTAGCGGCACGCATTGAGGCGACGGATGCCTCTCCAAAAATGATTGCAGAAGCCAAGCGGGGAAATTGTTCTGCGAAGCTGCATTTTTCCGTGCAGGATATGTTTTCTTTGCCATACGCAGGCAATTCATTTGATGTGGTAATCGTATCCAACGCATTGCACATCGTGCCGCAACCAGAGAAATCACTGCGAGAGATCAAACGGGTGCTGAAGGACGATGGTGTGTTGATCGCGCCAACCTTTACTCACGCGGAAAATTCACTTAGAGGAAGGATCAAAGCCTATTTTATGAGATTGGCAGGATTCCCTCTGCATAGCAGGTGGACGAGTGAGGAGTATCTGAGCTTTCTGAGGCAGAACGGGTGGAGTGTGCGAAAAAGTGCTGTGCTGAAAGCGTCCTTCCCGCTGACCTATGCCGAATGTGTGAAATCGGAGGTGTGATATGTCATTCTTTGAAAACACCCGAAAACCCGTAGGACTAGGCGGGAAGATCATGGTTGCCATGATGAACTTCGGACACAGCGCAATGGCAGCGTGGGGACTTCAATTTTTGCAGCCTGCCCCGGATGCCATGGTGCTGGACTGCGGCTGCGGCGGTGGAGCGAACATTAAAACGCTGTTGAAACTGTGTCCCAAAGGCAGGGTGCAGGGCATCGACTACTCAGCCGTCAGCGTGGAAAAAGCGCGAAAAGTCAATGCCAGAGCCATTGCGGCAGGACGGTGCAACGTGCAACAGGCAAGCGTGACAGAGCTGCCGTTTGAAGCGGAGCAGTTTGATGTGGCGACCGCCTTTGAAACGGTCTACTTCTGGCCGGAGCTTGCACAGAATTTCAGAGAGGTCTATCGGGTGCTGAAGCCCGGCGGGATCTTTTTCATCTGCAATGAAGCAAACGGCGAAACAGCAAAAGATGACAAATGGACACAAATTATCAATGGTATGACCATCTACACGGACACTGCACTGAAAGCATATCTGGAGCAAGCAGGATTTTGTAGGATCAAGAGCCACAAAAACAAAAAGGGGTGGCTGTGCGTTACAGCGCGGAAATGAGAGGAAAAAAAGCCATGAGCATTTTTGCATCCATCCTACGGGCAGTGTATAGACTCTCCGGAGTGAAAAAGTCTTTCACGCTGCCAGAGAACGAACTGCGAAAGGAAATTGAAAAGCAGAACAGACATCGCGGCGTTTTTACGCCGACCGACCACAAGGCATATTACGAGATGGATGTTGCACCTTACGAAAACAGCAAGCCCATCTATTATGAATTTACGGCGTGGACGGCTGCCGATGCGACTATACCATCTGCGGCGATAAGGATCCATACGTAAAGGAACATCCCGAATACCGGGATGAAAACGGATACAGGAGGAATAAGTAATGCTTTTACAGGTGATTCTGGAAGGTCTTGGGTTGGGGGCTTTGCTGGCTCTTGTCTGTGCTGTGGGCATCCGCAAGGGGGCTGTTGGGATGGTGCATCTCTACAGCCCGGCAGTGCAGCAGCGGTGCGTGAAGCTGGGACTTACGACACACGAGAAAATCAAGCGCAATTCTCAACTTTTCAAAGCTGTTTGCATTCCCGGCTATATTGGTTATGTGCTGGTCTGTGTCTATGGGATAAACGGTGCGAAAGGCTTTGCGGCGGGCTTCTGGCAGCTGCTTGTCATCTTGTCCGTTATGAATCTCATTGACCGCTTTTTGATCGATGGCTACTGGGTGGGGCACACGAACGCATGGACGATTCCCGGAACAGAAGATCTGAAGCCCTACATTACTGCAAAAGACAAGCAGAAAAAGTGGCTTTTCGGCACGGTGGGTATGGCAGGTATAGCAGCGGTGCTGGCGGTCCTTATGACGGCTTTTATTCACTGAGGAAAGGAGAGACAATGAAGTTTAAGACATTGGGAAATCGGAATGCTCCCGCTGTTTTGTTTTTTCTTGCAAGGGTCGGTGACGGCATGATGAAAATACAGATCGTGTAGATCGGATTTGGAGGCAAGCAATGAAAATGAGCAAAGAAAAACGAGCACTCATCGCAGGTATGATTGGATGCCTTTTATATGTGATCGGCGACTTTTTATTTGCGGCGACCGGGAAAAGCCAAAGCACAGAATCCATTGGGCTGATGGTCAAGGTCGCCTATCTTGATATGGCAACATGGCGCATGGTGGTCAGCATCATCTGCGGTGTTCTCGGAACGGCACTCTATTACATCGGTTTTCACCAGATGTGGAAGCTTTTGAAGCAACGCCTCACCCAACCGAAGCAGCAGAAATGGGTCAAGCTGTTTCAAATCGCCTATCTCACCGGCACGGTCTGCTGGGGCTATGTTCATGCTATGTTCATGAATGTGGCGCTGATCTTCAAGTTTACCTTTGAGAAATACGGCGATATGCAGGCAGCAGCTGAAATTGCCAACAAGGTGTTTTACTGCAACGCCGCGCCGCTGCTGGCAGCATATATCCTGTGTGATGTACTTCTTTCCGTCGTGATGCTCGTTATGATCTGGAAAAGGATGCTCCCGCTGAAAAACACAGCACAGCGGATATTGGCATCCTTCTGCAACCCCATCGTTTTTACGGGGATTGTGGGAAATCTCTTCACGCTTCTGCCGTGGCCGCTGGATCAGATCGATCACGGCACGGAATCCGCCGGACACCTGCTGGTTTTGATATTGGGGCTGGTGTTGCTGCGGGAGAAGGCAAAATGCGTAGAATGTAAGGAGGCAGTGCAATGAAATACATGGGTATGCCAATGGGAATGTGGGCGTTGTTTGCAGGCTCATTCCAAAAGCAGTTGACGGCGGTGTTCGGCTATGATGCCGATGCGGCACAAGCGATCACGAAAAAAGCAAAGCCGAAGTACAAAGCAATCATTGCAGACCTGCCGGAGTTTGAAAAATCGGACCGCTTCAAGATGAACATCGTCAACTGCGCAATGCTCGGCGCGTTCATTCTCTCCATGCCGCAGCGCCCGGCGGTAGACCGCCTGACGGATTACTACGCAAAGGCGATGATGACAGCGCCCATGCAGTGGTTCTGCCGTAAGAGCGGAAAAAGCAAGTTCACCGCAAAGGATATCGCTGCCATGAAAGCCACTGCCGCACTGAAAGCCGCCGACCGCAACCCCTATTCGTGGAACATGGAGTTTTACGAATACCCGGATGGCAGCGGCTACGAGGGACGCTTTACCAAGTGCGGCATCTGTGTGCTGATGAAGGAGCTGGGGCTGTACGACCTGACCCCTGCTTTGTGCCGTCTGGACTACACCATGAGCGAAGCGGGCGGCGTGACAAATTTTGTGCGGCAGTACACCCTTGCCTCCGGCGGGCCCTACTGCGACTGCGGATACAAAAAGAAAGGGTAACGGACGATGAAGAGGAAGGAAACCTATCTTTCCCGTGATTTCCGGGAGACTGCGGCACAGCGCTTTCCCGCGCGGGCAAAGGAACTGAACACCGCTTTCGATATGCGCCTGAGTGCGCTGCTGGCTGAAAATGCAGATGCAAGCAAGGAAAAGCAATACCACCTCAAGCGGCAGATCTTGCCGGGCATTGCGGCCTACGAGACCTTGCAGCGGGTCATGCCGAAAGAGGAGGCACTGCAAACCGTTCACGACTATGTGGAGCGCTTGGCGAGAACGAGCCACAAACAGCTTGCCGCCCTGCTGCACATACCGGGGCTTTACCGCCTTGTTCCCGGCGTTTTTGTCAAATCCACCCGGAGCGTTTTCGGCCCGGCGGCGGGCTTTGCCCCAAAAGAACTGCAGACCGGTAACGGCGTCTGGCGTGTGGATATGATGAAGTGTCCCTATCATGACACCTGCACAGAATACGGCTGCCCGGAGCTGTGCCGCTGCTTTTGCGACAGTGATGACATCAGCTATACCGGGCTGCATCCGAAGCTGATCTGGGAGAGAAGCATGACGCTGGGGCGCGGAAATGATCGCTGCGATTTCTGCATGAAGGTCAGATAATAGTGGGCGGCATATTGGTATGCCGCAAAAGCAGTATCGGACATGAAGCGCCTTCTGCAGTTTGGTATCGTTATCAAGCGGGGAGGGGCTTCCCTGCAAGACCGCATGGACAAGGAAAGGAAGCCCTACATTTTCGTTGGGCTTGTCTGTGTGCGAGAGAAATATCAGCGGCAGGGCTATATGCGAAAGGTGCTGGATATTGCCTTTGCCGAGGGCGACCGGCTGGGCATGCCGGTGATTCTGGAAACGGATGCAAAAAACAAGTTCTGGTGCAGTGTGGGTGTAATGCTCATGTTGCATCGGGCTTTTTTTGCGTAAAAATAATATTTGATAATGTTGATTTTCAACTGTTTTTAACTCAAATATTGTATCTTAACTCAAAAAGAGTTAAGATTGGAGGCGAACAGGAACTATCTACAAGTCAAGCCGCGAAAGACTTGGAACTGACACCTACTTCTATATCAAGGGCATCGAAACAGCTTGAAGAAATGGGATTGCTGCATATAAAGAAAGAAGGTGTGCCGCAGTTTTATCGGTTTAGTCACCCAATTACAAATCAGTATCCTGTGATGATTGAACTTTTCACGCGAAAGCTGGATGCCATCCAACTTCCAGAAGATGCAGATGAACGAGTTGAAGAAGCCATGGAAGAATGCTGAAGGAACTATGGAGGAATAGGATCATGTCAAAAGATGAGTATTTAATAACCGATGCGCCGCTGAAAGCGCTGACGGTTTTTGCAATGCCGATGATTCTCGGCAGCTTTTTTCAGCAGGTATACAATATGGCTGACTCCATTATCGTCGGTCAGTTTGTGGGTTCCTCTGCACTGGCAGCGGTGGGTGCCTGTGCAGCCCTGACGAATGTTTTCATTTGTGTGGCACTGGGTGCCGGTGTCGGTGCTGGTGTGCTTGTGAGCCGCTATTTCGGTGCCAAAGAGTATGGCAAAATGAAAACCATTGTGTCTACATCACTGATCAGCTTTTTACTTCTGAGCATCATCCTTGGTGTCTTTGGCTTTTGCTTTTCCCATGCGATGATGAGCGGGTTACAGACCCCTGCCGATATTCTGGAGGAAGCGGTACTGTACTTGCGGGTCTATTTTGTGGGCTTTCCGTTTTTGTTCATGTACAATATTCTCTCCACCATGTTCACTTCCATCGGTGAATCAAAAATTCCGCTGGGGCTGCTGATCTTTTCATCCATCCTGAATATTGTGATGGATCTTTGGATGGTAGCCGGTCTGGGACTTGGCGTATTCGGTGCGGCGCTTGCAACTCTGATTGCCCAGGGTATTTCCGCTGTTTTTTCACTTTTGATTTTCTTATACCGGATGCGGCGATACCAAAGCCCGTTTCAGTGGTTTGATGGGCGCAAGCTGCGCTCGATGCTTCGGATCGCTGTACCCTCGGTTCTGCAGCAGTCTACCGTGTCGATCGGTATGATGATCGTACAGGCAGTGGTAAATCCTTTCGGCACACAGGCTCTTGCAGGATATTCGGCGACGATGCGGGTGGAGAATGTTTTCTCCCTGATCTTCGTGTCCATCGGTAATGCAGTTTCGCCGTATGTTTCCCAGAACCTTGGGGCAGGCAAAACCGAGCGTATCAAAAAAGGTTATCATGCGGCATTGGTGTTGGACGTGTGTTTTGCGGCGGTTGCCTTTCTTGTCATTGAAACGCTGCACACGCAGATTTCCGCACTATTTCTTGGAAAAGACGGAACAGCGCTGGCTTATCAGGTGTCCGGAGATTATATGAGATGGATCGGTTACTTCTTTATCTTTATGGGGATTAAAATGGCGACCGATGGAGTTCTTCGCGGACTCGGCATCATGCGGCCATTCCTCATTGCCAATATGGTAAACCTTGCGATCCGCCTGTCTGTGGCTTTGATCTGTGCACCGCGTTTTGGCATCGCCTTTGTCTGGCTTGCCGTGCCGGCCGGCTGGCTTGCCAACTTCCTGGTTTCCTATGCGGCACTCAGAAAATCCTGGCCGGGCGAGAAAGTGGAGCCATCCCGAATATTTTCATAATCCTTGAAAATGTCCTTGAAATATGTCATCATTAGTTCATGGAATGCAAAAACATAAAAGGTTTAGAAAGAGCAGGTATCATATATGAAAAAGAAGATCATTGTTGCAGTAGTGGTAGTTGTTGTGATTTTGGCGGCGATTGCGATTATCTCTGTCCTGGCACAGACACCGGCACTGATCTGACCGGAAAGGAAGCAGGACATTGCTTATGAAACTGTTATACGGTACCGGCAATCCAGCCAAGGCAGCTGCCATGCAGAACCGCATAGCCGGACTTGGCATTGAACTGATCAGTCTGCAGGATCTGCGGGCACAGGGGATGAAAATTCCCGATGTCCCGGAGACAGGCAATACGCCTCTGGAGAATGCCAGGCAGAAGGTCCATGCTTATTATGAAGCTTTTCGTATGCCTGTATTTTCCTGTGATTCCGGGTTGTATTTTGAAGATGTCCCGGAGGCGGTCCAGCCCGGGGTACATGTGCGTACGGTGAATGGTGTGTATCTGACGGATGAGCAGATGCTGGAGCACTATATCGGACTGGTCAAACGCTATGGAAGGCTTACGGCAAAATACCGCAATGCTATCTGCTATGTGCAGGATGAGGAACATGTATATGAGGCGATGGAGCCTGACATGGAAAGTGAGAAATTCTGGCTGACGGATGTACCCCACAGCAGCATCCGCAGAGAGGGGTTTCCGCTGGACAGCATTTCCCTGGATCCCGGAACCGGAAAATATTTCTATGATCTGCCTGAGACAGCGGTTGACCGGGTGGCGGTAGAGGAAGGTTTTCTTACTTTTTTCCGGAGGATCTTACAAGAGGGAACGGTGAATATAAACGGCAGCAGACGGTGAAATAACAAGTGCGCAGAGCGTCCCGTGGCGCTCAGATAGGAGAATATATGGCAGTTGAGAGTGTAACGGAAACAGCAATGATCTGGGGAACCGTAAGCGGTGCAAGCATGTTGGGAATGGTGATATCTCTGCTATTATCCGTGAGTTTACCCATATTTTTAGGTATCTTTATCTATAAGAAGACAAAGGCGTGGGTGCCGGCATTTTTCATCGGCTGCGGTATCTTCGTGGGCTTTGCCATGATCTTAGAGCAGATCTGTCATGCCATTGTGCTGACGGTGACCGGAGACGTGATCCGGGACAATATCTGGCTGTATGCGATTTACGGTGGGCTTGCAGCAGCACTTTTTGAGGAGTGCGGCCGGTGGATCGCCATGAAATTCTGCCTGAAAAAACACCTTACCCGGGAAAATGCATTGATGTACGGCGCCGGACATGGCGGCATTGAGGCTTTTCTGATCCTTGGTATGTCTTCTATGAGCAATCTCCTTACCGCAGCCATGATTAACGGTGGCCTGATGGAGAAGACTATGACGGCATTGGAGCCCGCACAACAGGAGGTAACCTACCATCAGCTCTCTGTTCTCTGGACCACGCCGGCTTACCAGTTCTACCTCGCACCGGTGGAGCGGATCAGTGCGATCGCCCTGCAGATCGCGTTGTCGATTCTTGTATACAGTGCGGTGAAGACAGGCAGAAAGTTGCATTTGGCAGCAGCCTTCGGACTGCATTTTACAGTGGACTTTCTGACTGTGGTGTGTGCCTCCACGATTCCTACATGGGCATTGGAGCTGGGATTGCTGATGGTGGTTGCAGTGATTTGTGTAGCGGTATACAAGCTGGCCTATGTATCGTCGACAGAGAAAAAGGCCTGACAGAGACAAAAACCATCAGATAAGAAGGAATGGATTTGAAAAAACCGAACAGGTCATGAGTCATGAAACATGATATAAGAGATAAGAGGCAAAAGAGGCAACGAACAATGAAGATCAACAGAGAAAAAGCACTGGCAGCATTTCAGGAATACACGGACCGTTATGACAGCAGCCGGGACATGATCCGCCTGAAAATAGAACACACCTACCGGGTCTGCGGATTGTGTCAGCAGATCGCCAGATCTCTGGACCTTCCGGAGGAAGAGGTGGACATTGCGTGGCTGACCGGACTGCTCCATGATGTGGGACGCTTTGAACAGCAGCGGGTATATGGTACCTTCACCGATGCAGATTCCATCGATCATGCGAAATACGGAGCAAGGATTTTATTTGGTAAGGTCTGGGAAGAGAAACACGGACTTGCTTCCGGAAGCGAAGAAAGCCTGCCCGAGGAAATTCAGGCAGATGCCGGAATCAGTATCCGGGATTTCGTAGAAGATGCTTCCTACGATGAACTTCTGTGGACGGCGGTATTTTATCACAGCGCCTACCGGATTCCGGAGGGACTGGACGAACGTACGGCAATGTTCTGCCATATCTTACGGGATGCGGATAAGATTGATATCTTGAAGGTCAATGTGGAATTCCCTCTGGAAGAGATCTACAATGTGGACACCGAGGTATTATACCAGGAGGAAGTGACGCCGGAAGTACTGCAGAGCTTTGATGAGGAGCATGCCGTACTACGATCCCTGAAGAAAACAGCAGTGGACAACGTGGTGGGACATATTTCGCTGGTGTACGAGCTGGTCTATCCCGAGAGCTGCCGTATTGTGAAGCGACAGGGGTATCTGGATCGGCTGATGAATTTTGAATCACGGAATCCTCAGACGAGAAAACAGTTCGAGCATATCAGAGAACATATGAGAGAATATCTTGCCGGAAAATAATGTTGGGTACCTGACAGACAGAAACCAAACTGAAAATCTCACGGATGGCGGAGAATACCGTTATTCGTGAGATTTCCATTTACAAAGAGCGAGTTTTCGTTTTGTATATCGCAGATTCCTCCTGCACAGACTAAACAGTAGCACTTGATCGATAACATATGCAAAATTATGTTATCGATCAAGTGCACGATTGTTATGTAAAAACAGGATGCCTGTAAAATGAGGCATCTTCGCAGAACGCGGGAAAGGAGTTTGCAATGGATGGATTGACTGGGGGAAGCGGCGGAACAGAAGCGTTTCCCTTGAATGAACTGCCGGTAGGATTCGGCGTGGCGCTGGCGATGAATGAACAGGCCATGCAAGGCTATGCGGCACTGACAGAGACGGAGAAGGAACATCTGATCCTCCGGTGCCGGGATGCTGGATCCAAAGAAGAGATGGAGCGGATCGTGGCATCACTGGTACCGGGAGAATCGGCGGAGAGTGTTATTGCCAGCCTCCGTCAAGAGTAAGGATCTGTCCGGTGAGATAGGTTGGCGCCTGGATGAGCTGGAGGACAAGTTTTGCGACTTCCTCCGGCTGGCCCAGACGGTCGGCGGGAATCTCTTCCCGGAGGGCGTTCATTTCCTCGGGGGAGAAGCAGTGGTTCATGGCAGTATCAATAACACCGCAGGAGATGGCGTTGACTTGGATATTACTGGGAGCCAGCTCCTTGGCCAGTGCTTTGGTGAAGCTGTTCACACCACCCTTGGAGGCGGAGTAAGCCACTTCCATGGAAGCTCCCACATTTCCCCAGACGGAGGAAATATTGATAATGCGTCCGCTGTGCTTCAGCAGCATCAGAGGCACTGCCAGACGGCTGGTGTAGAAGCAGGAGCTCAGGTTCGTATTCAGGACATGCTGCCATTCTTCGACACTCATATCCGTGAGCAGACCAATGTAAGAGATTCCGGCGTTGTTGACCAGTACATCCAGATGGTCCAGGGAGGCAAAAACTTTTTCGATGGCAGCGGGTTCCGATGCGTCCGCAGCCATGGCGGTGCAGGTGATGCCATATTTTTCTTCTAAACAGGCAGCCACTTCCTGAAGGTCCGGCAAGGTATGGCTACAGGTGAGGATCAGATGGTAGCCGGCTTCGGCCAGGGCTTCTGCGATGGCCTTACCGATGCCGCGGGAGGCACCGGTGACAAGAGCCAACGGTGCGTTCTTTATTGTATTCATGTAAAGTATCCTTTCTGAATTCTACGGCACCCTTTGGAGATAAAACAGTGCCGAATGCTAAAAACCTGTAAAACGAGTGTAGCACAGATGGACTTGCTTTTCCATAGGGGAACTGCTACACTGGACAAAAGGAGAGTAAAAATTATGTATGATTTGATCATTATCGGTTCCGGTCCCGCAGGGCTGTCAGCTGCAGTCTATGGTAAGAGAGCGGGACTGAATCTACTTATTATAGAAGAAAAGCCCATGAGCGGCGGTCAGATCCTCAATACCTATGAGGTGGATAACTATCTGGGACTTCCCGGCATCAGTGGATTCGATATGGGAATGACGTTCCGGCAGCATGCAGAGAAACTGGGAGCGGAGTTCCTGGAGGCTACGGTACACAGTGTGGAAGAACGAGGCGATTACAAATGCGTCTATGCGGGCAACCAGGAACTGGAGACCCGTACGGTGATCTTTGCCACCGGTGCGGAACATGCCAGATTAGGAGTGCCCGGCGAGGAAGAATTGAACGGCATGGGGGTATCCTACTGTGCTACCTGTGACGGTGCCTTTTTCCGGGGCAGAACGGTGGCTGTGGTCGGCGGCGGTGACGTGGCACTGGAAGATGCCATCTATCTGGCAAGAACCTGCGAAAAGGTGTATCTGATCCACAGAAGAGATAGTCTGCGGGGAGCTATGGTATTGCAGGAGGAATTAAAGAGTCTCCCTAATGTGGAGATTCTCTATGACCATGTGGTTACAGAGATCTGTGGCGAGGACATGGTGGAAAAGCTGCGTATCAAAAATGTGAAGACAGAAGCGGAAAAAGATCTGGAGGCAGCAGGCATCTTTATCGCTGTAGGCATCCATCCCAACACGGAACTGCTGCGGGAACTGGTAGCAGTCGGGGAAGACGGTTATATCCCTGCGGATGAGACCGGAGAGACCGGCCGTCCCGGCATTTATGTGGCCGGAGATATCCGTAAGAAACCTCTGCGCCAGGTCGTAACAGCGGTGGCAGACGGTGCCAATGCAGCAGTCAGCGCAGGAAATTACTGCAACCGTTTTCGTTAACAGACACAGATTAGTAATAGATTCATTAAGAAATTCGGAAGAAAACCGAAGAATATTTAAAGAAAAGAGTCACCTGGATGGTGGCTCTTTTTATGTAAAAACACCGCAAACCCGCATGAAATGGGAACTTTTGACAATATTGACAATTAATTCACTATATTGACAAATGAAAGTTCGCGTGATATATTTGTTAACAGATGTAACAAATTCGTAACAAATGATTTGAAAATGTAAAGAAATAAGTTAAGAAATTGAGACAGCTCCAAGAGTTTCAGGAGGATAGAATGGTTCGTAAATCTGTAAAAATTACCGTTTGCACCATGGCAGCGGTTATGGCTTTTTCCGGAATGAATATCACTGCAAATGCAGCAGCATCTTCATCTGTACTGCCCAGCGGCGGTATCGAGCTGACCCTGGCAAAGGGCAACAAGCTGGAGAGCCTTTCCACAGGTACCAACAGCACGAAACAGATTGAAAGTATTATTGAGACTGTGATCCGTGACGATCAGATGGATACCACCCCGGAAGCATCCGAGGAGGAGTCCTTCAAGAATCTGGTAATCGCACAGGTGAATGATTATGTAAATGTAAGAAGCCTGCCCAGTGAGGAAGGTGAGATCGTCGGTAAATTGTATGACGATTCTGTTGGTCTCTTCATTTCCGAAGAGAACGGCTGGTATCAGATTTCTTCCGGTTCCGTAACCGGTTATGTAAAAGCCGAGTACTGTGTGACCGGCGACGAAGCAGTAGAACTTGCCAAGAAGGTAGGAACCCGACTGGCAACCGTTAACACCACCACATTGAAAGTTCGTACCGAGCCTTCGCTGGAAGCATCGGTGCTGGGTCTGGTTCCTCTGGAGGACGATCTGGTAGTATCCGATGAGACCGATGGCTGGGTACAGGTAGATACCGAGGAAGGTCTTGGATGGGTCTCTACAGAATTTGTTTCCCTGCATACGGAATTCGTAGAAGCAGAATCCAAAGAGGAAGAAGCAAAGCGTCTGGCAAAGGAGAAAGAAGAGAGAGAAAGAGCACGTGCCGCAGCGGCAGCCAAGGCAGCCACAAGCAGCAAGAGTTCTGGCTCTTCCAGCAGCGCTCCCGCAGTTACTTATGCGGCCAGCGGAGACAGCGAGATGGGTACCGCAGTTGCCGACTATGCATTACAGTTCGTTGGTAACCCTTATGTATACGGCGGATCCAGCCTGACCAACGGCACCGACTGTTCCGGATTTGTAATGAGTGTATATGCTAACTTCGGTGTAAGTCTGCCTCATTCCTCTTCTGCAGACCGCAGCCAGGGTTCCGCGGTTGACGGACTTGCCAATGCACAGGCAGGGGACCTGATCTGTTACTCCGGCCATGTGGCACTGTATATCGGTAACGGCCAGATCGTTCATGCATCTACCGCCAAGACCGGTATCATCGTATCTAATGCGGATTACAAGAAGGTACTGGCAGTTCGACGGATCTTCTGATTATATAACAGAAAGTACAAGGCACTGTGTGGAAACACACAGTGCTTTTTGTGTATACGATGAGCGAGACTACTCGATTGCACCGTGTCATGTGGTCGGTTTATTTTCCATGTGGACAGGATGCTGTGGGGACAGTGGAACTTAAGTGCCGATAAGGCAAAAAACTATAAGTTGTATAACGAATTGTGCAATTTGTCAAAATATTGTTACGCGATGAAATGGGGATTGACAAAACGGAACTATACAAAGTATACAAAAAAAGTGACACGAACGTAAAAACGACAGAAAAGAAATTTAAATACAAAATAAGTTATCCACATCCAAAATGCCAGAAAATAGGATAAAAGTTACTTATACACCAAGTTATACACATTATCCACAGAAAAACCGGCACTGCAAGGGGGATAAATTTACGAAAAAACAGGAACAAATGTTTTGTGAACATGTAATAAAAATAGTAAAATGACAGGATTTGTCGATTTTAGGGTTGACATACAGAATGTCAAAAACAAGTAAAAAACTTCTTAAATTGTTGCAAAAAGCTGTGCTATTGTGCTATAATGACTATACAATAAATACAAGGGATGCTACATAAAACCTTGTAAATAAATACTTGGAAGGGATGATCAGCATGAAGTTTATTATTGTTGGCAGAAACATCGAAGTTACACCAGGATTAAGAGCAGCAGTGGAGGAAAAGATCGGCAAGCTGGACAAGTATTTCAATCCCGACACAGAAGTACATGTAACATTAAGCGTTGAAAAAGAACGTCAGAAAATTGAGGTGACCATTCCGGTAAAGGGAAGCATTATCCGTTCGGAGCAGGTAAGCAACGATATGTATGTATCCATTGATCTGGTGGAAGAGATCATTGAGAGACAGTTGAAAAAATATAAGAACAAGATCGTTGACAAACAGCAGGCGGCAGCTTCTTTCAGCAAAGCCTATGTAGAGAATGATTACACAGACGATGACGAGATCAAGATCGTTCGTACCAAGAAGTTCGATATCAAGCCCATGTATCCCGAGGATGCCTGCATTCAGATGGAACTGTTGGGACACAACTTCTTCGTATTCTGCAACGCAGAGACAGATCAGGTAAATGTAGTGTACAAGAGAAAGGGCGATACCTACGGACTGATCGAGCCGGAAGTATAAAACCGGACAGAAAATTAAATAAAGACAAATTTACAGCCTGCCGGAGTTTCCGGCAGGCTGTTTTGTTGTATGGGAAATGATATGCCCCGGAGATTTTCGAATTGCCTGAATACCGGAAAAATCAGAAACATAACCTGTAAGGAGGAACTGAGAGCAGGACAGGGAATGGACAGAGAAAAGAGAATGCGGGCATGGATCCGGGCAGAGGTGATGCTTCTATTTATAATGATGGGAGCATTTCTGCTCCGGGAGACAGGACGGACAGAAAGCATGGAACAGGCGGTGGTCACCGCAACCTCGGCTGCGGGAAAGGATTATATCAAATGGGTGGACTTTACCGTATCCTATGAAGCACTCTGCCAGGCATATGACTGGGATGTGGATACGTTTGACACGGAACATCATGTGGAGTGGATCCCGCTGCTTGCATATACCGCAGCCAGAACCGGAGGGGAATTTGACAAAAAGGCGCTGAAGATCCTGAACGAGACGGCGGAGAAGCTGGCGGAGGGAGAGGCAGAGATGGAAACTCTCACAAAAGATATGAAATACTATCCGTATTATCTGGAAGCTTACAGCGCGGCGCTGGGAGGACTGGTGGGAGAATACGAGGCAGAGGTGATCGGAGAAGACGGACAGAGCACCTGGCAGAAAAAATACGGATTAAAAGGTTATTGCCCCATTGCGAGAGGATTTGATTATACTCATTATGATGATTTCGGGGCGGGAAGAAGCTACGGATATAAACGAAGGCATCTGGGCCATGACATGATGGGGCTCGTCGGTGTACCTATCATTGCTGTCGAGTCCGGCACTGTGGAAGCCCTGGGCTGGAACCAGTACGGCGGCTGGCGCATTGGTATCCGCAGCTTTGATAATAAGCGCTACTATTACTATGCACATCTGCGGCAGAACTACCCCTATGCGGAAGGACTGGAAGAAGGCAGCGAGGTGACGGCGGGGGATGTGATCGGTTATATGGGACATACCGGTTACAGTACCACAGAAAATGTAAATAATATAGAAGTAACCCATCTGCACTGGGGATTGGAACTGGTCTTTGATGAAGAACAGAAAGAGAGTGACAACGAGATCTGGATCGATGTCTATCCGCTGACCTGTTTTCTGGCAAAACACACGCAGGAAGTGCAGAAAGTCGAGGGAACAAGAGAGTGGATCCGCACTACAAAAATCCGGGAATTCTGATTTCTAAAAATTTCATTTGTTATTTTGTTATTTTTTTGACAAAAGCATTGCAAAACAGATTTCGCTATGTTAAAATGGGGACAGTGAAATGATAAAAAAATAACAATCTACATTTCAGAAAGCAAACCAAACGAAAACAAAAAGTGGAGGACAAACAAATGGCAAAGAAAGTTGTATTAGCAGGCGCTTGCCGTACCGCAATCGGTACCATGGGCGGAACCTTAAGCACAACTCCTGCACCGGAGCTGGGCGCAATCGTTATCAAGGAGGCTCTGAAGAGAGCAGGCGTTGCTCCCGAAGCAGTTGACCAGGTATATATGGGATGTGTAATCCAGGCTGGCCAGGGACAGAACGTAGCACGTCAGGCAGCTATCAAAGCCGGACTTCCCATCGAAGTTCCCGCAGTTACCATGAACGTGGTATGTGGTTCTGGCCTGAACTGTGTGAACCAGGCAGCACAGATGATCATGGCCGGTGATGCAGATATCGTAGTAGCAGGTGGTATGGAGAACATGTCCATGGCTCCTTACGCAATTCCTCAGGGACGTTACGGATATCGTATGGGTAACGCAACCATGGTTGATACCATGATCAAAGATGCACTTTGGGATGCTTTCAATGATTATCATATGATCAAGACCGCAGACAACATCTGCGAAGAGTGGGGACTTACCCGTGAAGAACTGGATGAGTTCGCATTAAAGAGCCAGTTAAAGGCTGAAGAAGCTCAGAAGAACGGTGCCTTCAAGGCAGAGATCGTTCCCGTAGAAGTTAAGAAGAAAAAAGAGACCATCGTATTCGATACCGATGAAGGCCCTCGTCATGGTTCTACCATCGAAGGTCTGGCTAAGCTTCGTGCCATTAATCCCGGTGGATTCGTTACCGCAGGTAACGCTTCCGGTATCAACGACGGTGCAGCAGCTATCGTTGTTATGAGCGAAGAGAAGGCTAAGGAGCTGGGCGTTAAGCCTATGGCTACTTTCGTAGCAGGCGCTCTGGCTGGTGTTCGTCCCGAGGTTATGGGTATCGGCCCTGTAGCTTCTACCAAGAAGGTAATGGCTAAGACCGGTATGAAGATCGAAGACTTCGATATCATCGAGGCTAACGAAGCATTCGCAGCACAGTCCGTAGCAGTTGGTAAGGAACTGGGCATCGATGTAGATAAGCAGCTGAACCCCAACGGCGGTGCTATCGCTCTGGGCCATCCCGTAGGAGCTTCCGGATGCCGTATTCTGGTAACTCTGTTGCATGAGATGCAGGCAAGAGGTGCCAAGACCGGTCTGGCTACTCTGTGCATCGGCGGTGGTATGGGATGCTCCACCATCGTTAAGATCGAGGACTAATGGAATAACAATTCGCTGGGGCGGTAGAATCTCTATCGCCTTAGTGTGGTTTTGAAAATACTGATTGAAATGTGAAATGAGGTAAAAACATGGATTACATTTTGTATGAGCAGAATGGCAATGTGGCAACCATCACCATCAACCGTGAAAAGGCACTGAACGCTCTGAATTCTCAGGTACTGGATGAACTGAACGCTACATTGGATGCAGTAGATCTGGCAACGGTTCGTTGTCTGGTGATCACCGGTGCAGGCAGTAAGTCCTTCGTGGCAGGTGCAGATATCGGAGAGATGAGCAGCCTGACCAAGGCAGAGGGCGAGGCATTCGGCAAGAAGGGTAACGATGTGTTCCGCAAAATCGAAACCTTCCCCATTCCCGTGATCGCAGCTGTCAACGGCTTTGCTCTGGGCGGCGGATGTGAGATTTCCATGAGCTGTGATATCAGAATCTGTTCCGACAATGCAGTCTTCGGACAGCCCGAGGTAGGACTGGGAATCACTCCCGGCTTCGGCGGAACCCAGAGACTGGCTCGTCTGGTAGGTGCAGGCATGGCAAAACAGATGATCTACACCGCACGCAATATCAAGGCAGCAGACGCTTACAGAATCGGTCTGGTAAACGAAGTTTACAGCGCAGAAGTAGATGCAGATGGCAATGTGGTAAAGAGTGCACAGGAAGTAATGCTGGCAGCAGCACAGAAGATGGCAGCCACCATTGCAAAGAATGCTCCCATCGCAGTCCGCAACTGCAAGAAGGCTATTAACGAAGGACTGGATGCAGATATGGATCAGGCAGTAGTGATCGAAGAGAAGCTGTTCGGTGACTGCTTCGAGACAGAAGATCAGAAGTATGGTATGGCTTTCTTCCTTGACAAGAACAAGGAGAAGGTAAAAGAGCCTTTTAAGAATTGCTAATCATTACGAATATAAAAGTATAAAATCAGGAGGATTTACCATGAAAGTAGGTATTATCGGTGCAGGTACTATGGGACAGGGCATTGCAAAGGCATTTGCCCAGGTAGACGGATATGAAGTAGCTCTTTGCGATATCAAGCAGGAGTGGGCTGACGGCGGCAAGGCCAAGATCGTAAAAGGCTATGCAAGACTGGTAGAAAAAGGAAAGATGACTCAGGAGGCTGTTGACGCTATCGTAGCTAAGATCACTCCGGGCCTGAAGGAAGATCTGTGTGCAGACTGCGATCTGATCGTAGAAGCTGCATTTGAGAATATGGAAGTTAAGAAGACCACCTTCGGTGAGCTGGACAAGATCTGCAAGCCCGAGTGTGTATTTGCTTCCAACACTTCCAGCCTTTCCATTACCGAGATCGGCAACGGACTGACCCGTCCTCTGATCGGTATGCACTTCTTCAATCCCGCAGACCGTATGAAGCTGGTTGAGGTAATTGCAGGTGTGAATACTCCCGCAGAGACCGTAGACACCATCAAGAAGATATCTGAAGAGATCGGCAAGACCCCTGTTCAGGTAAACGAGGCAGCAGGCTTTGTTGTTAACCGTATCCTGATCCCTATGATCAATGAAGCAGCTTTCATCAAGATGGAAGGTGTATCCGATATCGCAGGTATCGACGCAGCTATGAAGCTGGGCGCTAATCATCCCATGGGACCCCTGGAACTGGGCGATTTCGTAGGACTGGATATCTGCCTTGCCATCATGGATGTTCTGTACAACGAGACCGGCGACAGCAAGTATCGTGCATGCCCTCTGATCCGTAAGATGGTTCGCGGCGGTAACCTTGGTGTGAAGACCGGCAAGGGCTTCTATGTATACAATGCAGACCGCACCAAGACTCCTGTGGATGCACAGTAGGCAAAAGGTAAAATAACTGTTCGGAGCCGGATACGGCTCTGGACAGTCTAAGTTCATAATTACAACCAAGTATAAATAACAATGGAGGATTAACATCATGGATTTTACATTATCCAAAGAGCATGAGATGGCGAGACAGCTGTTCAAAGAGTTCGCCGAGAACGAAGTAAAACCTCTTGCGCAGGAAGTTGACGAGACCGAAACCTTCCCCAGAGAGACCGTTGAGAAGATGGCTAAGTACGGCTTCATGGGAATTCCCGTTCCCAAGGAGTACGGCGGACAGGGCTGTGATACCCTGACCTACGCTATGTGTGTTGAGGAGCTTTCCAAGGTTTGTGCAACCACCGGCGTTATCGTATCCGCACATACCTCTCTGTGTATCGATCCTATCATGACCTTCGGTACTGAGGATCAGAAGAAGAAATATGTTCCCGATCTGGCAAGCGGCCGTAAGATCGGTGCTTTCGGTCTGACCGAGCCCGGTGCAGGTACCGATGCTCAGGGACAGCAGACTAAGGCTGTATTAGATGGTGACGAGTGGGTCATCAACGGATCCAAGTGCTTCATCACCAACGGTAAAGAAGCTGATGTATATATCGTGATCGCAGTTACCGGTATCGTAGAGAAGAGAGGCAGAAAGATGAAGGAGATTTCTTCCTTTATCGTTGAGAAAGGTACTCCCGGATTTACCTTCGGTACCAAAGAGAAGAAGATGGGTATCAAGGGTTCTTCCACTTACGAGCTGATCTTCACCGACTGCCGTATCCCCAAGGAGAATATGCTTGGTAAGCAGGGACAGGGATTCAAGATCGCAATGCACACTCTGGACGGCGGACGTATCGGTATCGCTTCCCAGGCTCTGGGTATTGCAGAAGGCGCTCTGGAGAGAACCGTTGCTTACACCAAGGAAAGAAAGCAGTTCGGAAAGTCCATTTCCGGATTCCAGAATACACAGTTCCAGCTGGCTGATATGGCTACCAAGGTGGAAGCTGCCAAGATGCTGGTATACAAGGCTGCACGCAAGAAGGACGAGTACAAGACCAATCCTAAGATCTCTTACTCTGTAGAAGCTGCTATGGCTAAGCTGTATGCTGCTGAGGTTGCTATGGAAGTTACTACCAAGGCTGTTCAGCTGCACGGTGGTTACGGTTACATCAGAGAGTACGAAGTTGAACGTATGATGCGTGATGCAAAGATCACCGAGATCTACGAGGGTACTTCCGAAGTTCAGAGAATGGTTATCTCCGCAGATCTGCTGAAATAAGCAAGCAGGCATTTGTCGGAAATTTTATTAGAAAAGTAAGGAGAAAATACAATGAAGATTGTTGTTTGTATTAAGCAGGTGCCCGATACCAAGGGCGGTGTTAAATTCAATCCTGACGGAACTCTTGACAGAGGCGCAATGCTTGCTATCATGAATCCCGATGATAAGGCTGGTCTGGAAGCTGCACTGAAGCTGAAGGACGAGTTCGGCGCAGAAGTTACCGTACTGACCATGGGTCTTCCCAAGGCAGCAGATGCTCTTCGTGAGGCGCTGGCTATGGGTGCTGACAAAGCAATTCTGGTTACCGACAGAGTACTGGGCGGTGCTGATACCTGGGCTACTTCCACTACCATTGCAGGTGCACTGAGAAACCTTGACTATGATCTGATCATTACCGGTCGTCAGGCAATCGATGGTGATACCGCACAGGTTGGTCCTCAGATCGCTGAGCATCTGGGACTTCCCGTAATCTCTTATGCACAGGACATCAAGGTTGAGGGAGACAAGGTGATCGTTCAGAGACAGTATGATGACAGATATCATGTAGTAGAGGCCCAGATGCCCTGCCTGATCACTGCACTGTCCGAGCTGAATAAGCCTCGTTATATGACTCCCGGCGGAATCTTCGATGCATGCAAGGCAGAGATCACTACCTGGGGCAGAGCTGATCTGAAAGATGTTGATGACAGTAACCTTGGCCTGAAGGGATCTCCTACCAAGATTGCAAAGGCATCCGATAAGGTTCGTAAGGGCGCAGGTGAGAAGATCGTTCCCGATTCACCTGAAGACGGAGCAGCTTACATTGTGGCTAAATTCAAAGAAAAGCACATCATCTAATATAGGAGGCAAACCATGGTAACCAATAATATTGAAGAATACAAGGGTGTATATGTGTTCGCCCAGCAGGTAGACAATGAGATCAGCGGTATCGCATTGGAGCTGCTCGGCAAAGGTAAAGAGCTGGCTGCAAAGCTGGAGACCGAGGTAACCGCGGTTCTGATCGGTTATAATGTAAAGAATCTGGCAGATAAGCTGGCTGAGTATGGCGCAGATAAGGTAATCCTTGTGGACGATCCCGAACTGGAGACTTACAGAACCGAGCCTTATGCACATGCACTGGCATCTGTTATCGAGAAATATAAGCCTGAGATCGTTCTGGTAGGTGCAACTGCTATCGGACGTGACCTCGGCCCTACCGTTTCCGCAAGAGTTAAGACCGGTCTGACTGCTGACTGTACCGTACTTGAGATTGGTGATTTCCCTCTCAATGCGATTCCCGGACAGGAGCAGAAGCACAACCAGCTGCTGATGACCCGTCCTGCATTCGGTGGTAACACCATCGCTACCATCGCCTGCCCCGACAACAGACCTCAGATGGCAACCGTTCGTCCCGGCGTTATGCAGAAGATCGCTCCTATCGCAGGTGCAAAGGCTGTAATCGAAGAGTACAATCCCGGATTTACTCCGAACAACAAATATGTAACCATCAAGGAAGTCGTTAAGGCTGTATCCGATACCGTTGATATCATGGATGCTAAGATCCTGGTATCCGGCGGACGTGGAGTTGGCAGCGCAGAGAACTTCAAGATCCTGGACGATCTGGCAGAGGTTCTTGGCGGTACCGTATCCTGCTCCCGTGCAGTTGTAGATAATGGCTGGAAGCCCAAGGATCTGCAGGTTGGACAGACCGGTAAGACCGTTCGTCCTCAGATTTACTTTGCAATCGGTATCTCCGGTGCTATTCAGCATGTAGCAGGTATGGAAGAGTCTGATCTCATTGTTGCCATCAACAAGGATGAGACCGCGCCTATCTTCGATGTGGCTGACTACGGTATCGTAGGCGACCTGAACAAGGTAGTTCCCGCTCTGACCGAGCAGCTGAAGGCTGCAAAGGCTGAGAAGGCAGCAAACTAATTCGTAACAACGGATTAAAAACATATAAGAACTCCGCCTGATTCCCCGGTCCGTCCGGGAGTCGGGCGGAGTTCTTTTCTGCAAAAAACTGATGCAACTTGTGCAAGTTTCTTGCCTTGTATGCTTGCGCTGGGGGAAGCAAAATAGTAAAATAAAATGATACCAAGGGTAACAAGGTGAAAAATAAATTTTTCACCTGCAAATTTGTGCCTTCGGCTCAAAGTTTGCAGGTTGTTGAAAGGCGTGAGTAGTTTTATGGCAAAACAAAAAGAAATAAAGACCAACGCAATGCGGATCCTGGAATCTTTGAAGATTCCTTATACCCATCACACCTACGAGTGTGAGGAATTCGTGGACGGTCTTCAGATAGCTGACAAATTATCCCTGCCCTATGAACAGGTCTATAAGACGTTGGTCACCGTGAGCAACAGCAAGAATTATTTTGTATTCGTTATCCCTATTGCGGCGGAGCTGGATCTGAAAAAGGCAGCGAAATCGGTAGGGGAAAAGAGCGTGGAAATGATCCACGTAAAGGACATTAACGCCATTACCGGTTATATCCGCGGCGGCTGTACTGCCATTGGCATGAAAAAGCAGTACGTGACCAGAATCGATGAAAGCGCAAAGACACAGGAGCAGATCTATGTCAGCGGCGGCAAGATCGGATCTCAGATCCGTCTGACACCGGAGGATCTGGCCAAGGCAGCGAAAGCAGAATTTGCCGATATTATCCGGCATGAAAATTAACCGGGAAGATACCGTAAGGATCTGACAATTACGAAAACATATATAAAGGAGTATCTATGGAAAAAGAAAAAACAATTCTCGATTACGACACCGTGGCACTGGATGAAGCACAGGATGCGGTGATCATCATAGACCAGACCTTATTACCCGGCAGGATCGAACTGATCGCTTTACATACGGCACAGGAAATCTGGGATGCCATTTATCTGTTGAAAGTCAGAGGGGCTCCGGCCATCGGCGTAGCGGCGGCACTGGGTATTTATCTGCTGGCAAACCGCATCGAGACCGAAGATTTTGAAAAGTTTTATGAGAAATTTACCGAATATAAGGAATATCTGGATTCTTCCAGACCCACCGCAGTTAATCTGTCCTGGGCGCTGAAGCGCATGGATGCTGTGGCTGTAAAGGCTGGCAGAGAAGAGCACAAGACTGTCGCAAAAGTGAAGGAAATCCTGCATGACGAAGCACTACAGATTCGGGCGGAAGATGTGGAAGTATGTCGAAAAATCGGAGAATTTGGACTGGAACTGGTAAAACCGGGAGATGGTATTCTGACCCACTGTAATGCAGGACAACTTGCAACCGTAAAATACGGTACCGCAACCGCACCGATTTATCTGGGACAGGAGAGAGGTTACAACTTCCATGTATTTGCGGATGAGACCAGACCACTTTTGCAGGGAGCCAGACTGACAGCATTTGAACTGCATTCCGCAGGCGTGGATGTGACACTGATCTGTGACAATATGTCCGCTTCTGTCATGTCCAAGGGCTGGGTGCAGGCAGTGTTCGTGGGTTGTGACAGAGTGGCGGCTAACGGAGATACGGCCAACAAGATCGGTACCAGCGTGGTGGCAGCGGTAGCAAAACAATACGGAGTGCCGGTATATATCTGTGCACCCACTTCCACCATTGATATGGCCACAGCCACCGGCGCAGATATCTGTATTGAGCAGCGTAAGGCAGAAGAGGTTACTGAGATGTGGTACAAGGAGCGCATGGCCCCGGAGGGTGTAAAGGTCTACAATCCGGCATTCGATGTGGCGGACCATGAACTGATCGCCGGAATTGTCACGGAATACGGGGTGGCGAGAGCGCCTTACACCGAGAGCCTGAAGGAGATCATGGAACGCAAGGCACAGAGAGGCTGATGGTGAAGATATGAAGCGAAATGTAAGCCTTGCGGAGATATCCGACGGCCGATTATACAAAGCAAATGATATGGTAAAAGCGGATTGCGGTGGTTGCAATGGCTGTTCCCGGTGTTGTCACGGCATGGGCAATTCCATTATCCTGGATCCCTATGATGTGTACCGGATGACTACAGGAATGGGGAAAAGCATGCAGGAGCTATTAGCGGCATCGGTGGAGCTCAATGTGGTGGACGGTGTGATCCTGCCAAATCTGAAAATGCAGGGAGCAGAGGAAGCCTGTGCGTATCTGGACGGAGGGGGTCGATGCAGTATTCACCCGTACCGTCCCGGAATCTGCAGACTGTTTCCTCTGGGAAGATATTATGAAAATGGAGGATTTTCCTATTTTCTTCAGACCGGGGAATGTGCAAAGGAGAACCGCAGCAAGATAAAAGTCAGTAAATGGATCGATACTCCGGATCTGACCCGCAATCAGCAATTTACCTTACAATGGCATGACCTGTTACATGCCATGGAAGAAAGACTGACAGGAGAAGACGAAGGGAAACAGAGGGAAGAAAATCTCCTGCTGCTGCGTCTGTTTTATTTATTGCCGTATGAGGGGACGATAGATTTTTACACACAGTTTACAGAGAGGATGGAACATTGGAATGGACAGAACGGACAGATTTAACAGTTTAAACAAGCTCTCCATTGAGAAGCGCCTATTGAAAGTATTTCGTAAGACCAAGATACTGCTGAGCATGACGGGTGTCATCGCCTGTGTGGCCATGGGAATCGTGAGTTATCAGTATTCCTACGCCTTGAAGCATTACGGTTTCGCGCAGGGTGACATCGGTAAGGCGATGATCGTTATCGCGGAGATGCGGAGTGAGACCCGTGCCGCCATCGGCTATGATGACGATACACTGATCGCTACAGCAAAAAATGCCCATGACCTGACGGCGGAACAGTTGGATACCTATATCAGTGCCCTGGAAGATGACATGATCACGGATGAGGGAAGAGCTACCTACCAGCAGATCAAGGACGGCGTAGCTTCTTATCAGCAGATCGAGGCACAGATACTGGAACTGGGAACAGCTTCCGATTCTGCTAAGCGGATGCAGGCACAGCAGATGGCAGGCGAACAGATGGATCCCGTGTTCCAGCAGGTCTATGCAGATATGACGAGCCTGTTGGACAGCAGTGTAACGAACGGAAATGCCATGGAAGCCAAACTGAATGTTTTCCGTGTGGTTATTTTTATCGTAATCCTTCTGATCATCGGAGTAGGCTTTGCGGGATCTGAAAAAGCGGGAAAAAGAATAGCCAAAGGAATCGCCGGACCGCTGAAAGCGCTGGCAGACAGACTGGATGGGTTTGCTGCAGGTGATCTGTCTTCAGAGTTCCCGGAAGTAAAGACAGAGGACGAAGTGGCAGAGATGAATCGTGCCGCCATTGCAATGGCTGAAAATCTGCGAATGATCATTGAGGATATCAAGCAGGCTCTGAATGCCATGGCAAATGGTGACTGGACGGTAAAATTTCTTTACCCCGATCTCTATGCAGGGGATCTGGATGAATTGAAGGAAGCCCTGAGAGATATCAAATATAAGATGAACGAAGCATTGTACAATGTAAATTCCGTATCCGGCCAGGTATCCATGGGTGCCGGAAGCCTGGCAGATGCCGCACAGTCTCTGGCAGAGGGCGCTACTGAGCAGGCCGGAGCCGTACAGCAGCTACAGGCAACCATTACTAATATTACCTCTATGGTAGACAATACTGCAGAGCATACCAAGAATTCCAGCAGGCAGGCACAGGAATACTCTGCTAAGGCAGATGAAGGCCGTACCGAGATGAATCATCTGATGGAGATCATGGAACAGATCAACGAGACTTCCGAGAAGATCAGCAACATCATCGGTGAGATCGAGGATATTGCCAGTCAGACCAATCTGCTGTCCTTAAATGCGTCCATTGAGGCAGCCAGAGCGGGGGAGGCCGGAAGAGGTTTTGCTGTGGTGGCAGACCAGATTGGTAAGCTGGCAGAGCAGAGTGCGCAGTCCGCTGTCAATACCAGAGAGCTGATCGGCGGTACACTGGAGGAGATCCATGCCGGCAATGAAGCTGTGGATCATGCGTCCCAGACGTTGAGCGTTATCGTGGAAGGCGTCCGCAGGATCGCACAGGATTCTGAGGAACTGAACCAGATTGCAGCTGCTCAGTCAGATGCCATGAATCAGGCGGAGAGCGGTGTGAACCAGATCTCCGAGATCGTACAGTCCAACTCTGCGGCAGCAGAAGAATTATCCGCTACCAGTGAGGAACTGCTGGCTCAGTCCGAGAATATGACCAATCTGGTAAAGCAGTTCAAGCTGATCGATGAGGAGAAGATTCAGGCGAGAAAAAAGGAGGCTGACAATGCCGGTATTTGATTTCAGCAGTATTCCGGAAAATGAGAAGAAGCAGGATCCCGTATGCACCTATACCATGTTCCGTTCCAATGAGGCTGCGGCAAGTCCCGAAAAGCCGATCCTGATCCTGGACAACAGCAGCGAACCGTGGAAGCACCATGCTATCGGTGTCTTCGGCAATCAGAACAAACGCACGAATTTCGAATTCAGGGAAGAGGGCAGCAGTGCCTATGCCGATATTTTACAGATCGATGCAAGATTCGTAAGCCTCGTCAGATGGTTAGGAGAAAATCACATCAATGTCCGGCTTTCCGGGGAAAACCGGGAAGAAGGCTATGCGGTATACAAGATCCGAGAGACTGCATTTGGCGGCGGAACCAAGCTTTCGGCAGAAGATGGATTTTTACAGTTCATGATGGAAAGACTGTTCGCCAGCAGTGCTCCCGCAGAAGAGGAACAGGGGGAGGACGAAGAGGAAGACGGCGATGATATGAAGCTTACCAGCCTTCAGAGTATCTCCGATTTCATGACATGTGCTGGAAGGACCATGCCGGAAAACATCCGCCTGTGGGCCAGAAGAAATCTGGCGGTGGCCAGATCCCATGAGGTGTCTCCGGAAGAGAGAAGACATGCCCAGAGAGCGCTGTCCATCATGATGAACATTCAGTGGAAGGGCAATTACTTCGAAGCCATTGATCCGGTGGAAGCCAGACGGATCCTGGACGAGGAATTGTACGGTATGGAGAGAGTCAAGCAGCGGATCATGGAGACCATTATCCAGATTAACCGTACCCACACCTTACCGGCTTACGGACTGCTTCTGGTGGGTCCGGCCGGAACCGGTAAATCCCAGATCGCTTATGCGGTGGCGAGGATCCTGAAATTGCCCTGGACAACATTAGACATGAGTTCCATTAACGATCCGGAGCAGCTGACCGGAAGCTCCAGAATCTATGCCAATGCCAAGCCGGGCATTATCATGGAGGCTTTTTCCATGGCGGGAGAGTCTAATCTGGTATTCATCATCAATGAGTTGGACAAGGCGGCAAACGGCAAGGGTAACGGCAATCCGGCGGATGTGCTTCTGACATTGCTTGACAATCTGGGATTCACGGACAACTATATGGAATGTACCGTTCCCACCTTTGGTGTCTACCCCATCGCCACTGCCAATGACAAGGAGCAGATCAGTGCTCCGTTAATGTCCCGTTTTGCAGTGATCGACATCCCGGATTACACACCGGAGGAGAAGAAGATCATTTTCTCCAGATTTGCATTGCCGAAGGTGCTGAAAAGGATTGGACTGCAGGCAGACGAATGCACACTCACCGAAGAGGGACTGGATGCGGTGGTGGAGATCTATTCCAACACCAGTGGAATCCGTGACCTTGAGCAGGCGGCGGAGCATCTGGCAGCCAATGCCCTGTATCAGATCGAAGTGGACGGGGTAAAGGAAGTTGTATTTGATGCAGAAAAAGTGAAGAAATTATTTCTATAAGTAATAGAAGCAGGTAGTCGCAGGATGCGGTTGCCTGCTTTTTGTGCAAAGTCGGGGGCTTTTGCCCCGGCATCATTATAGAAAAACGAGTAGAGGAGAGGGACATGACAAAGAAAGTATTAGTGATCACGGATGCACAGAACGAATTCATCACCGGGGCGCTGGGAAACAAGGAGTGCGAGGCGGCGGTAAAGTATATCGTTGCGGCAGCAGAAAGCGGGGAATACTACAAGGTGATCTTTACAAAGGATACCCATACGGCGGATTATCTGCACACCCAGGAAGGAAAGCGTCTGCCCGTTCTGCACGGACAGGAAGGCACAGAAGGATATAAGATCCATCCGGATATCATGAAGGCGGTACAGGAGCATTATGCGCCGGAACAGATCCTTACGGTGAAAAAGCCTACTTTTGGCAGTCTGGATTTTGGGAATACGCTGAAGGCAATCTGGGAAGAGGTGACGGCAGCAGGAGAGGCAGCAGGGGGTGAATATCCCATGGAAGTGGATTTTACCGGATTCTGCACCGGAATCTGTGTGTTAAGCAATGTGGTCATGGCAAAGGCATTTGTACCGGAAGCGAGAGTGTGTGTCATTGAGAAGGCCTGTGCCTGTGTGACACCCCAGACGCACCAGACGGCCATCGCAGCTATGGGACCGATCCAGGCGGATGTGATTTAGAGAACATATCATATTTACACAGTTGTGAATCTAAGAGAGAAAGAGGATAAAATCATGCAATTACCACAGATCATCAACAGCTTACTGGAAAATGATATGTACAAGTTCTCTATGGGACAGTGTATCTACCACCAGTTCAGCGCTTATAAGACTACCTGGACCTTCAAATGCAGGAATACAGATGTATTTTTCACATCTGAAATGGTAGAAGAAATCAAGGCGCAGATCCGGGCCTATTGTGACTTACGTTTTACGGAAGAAGAACTGGCTTATCTGGAAAACGTAAAATGGATCAAGGGTTCCTATGTGGATTTCCTACGGCTGTGGCAGCCCAGATATGAGGATTTTGAGATCGGCACAGAGGCAGACTGTGGCCTGACTATCGAGACGAAGGGCTCCTGGCTGAATACCTCCATGTATGAAATTCCAACGCTGGCTATTGTTAATGAAGTATTTTTCCGTATGAATTATGACTATGAGAAGCTGTATGCCTCCTTCCGGGAGCGTCTGGCAGACAAGCTACAGAAGCTGGTGGACGGAACGTATTGCCTTGGAAATTTCAGTGAATTCGGTCTGAGACGCCGTCTCTCTGCAGAGGCACAGGAACTGGCAGTACAGGAGCTGGTGGGTCACAATAAGGATTATAAGGACTCCGCCTGCATTGGTACCTCCAATGTCTATCTGGCAAAGAAATGGAACGTGACACCGGTAGGCACTATGGCCCATGAATGGATCATGTGTACCGGGCAGGGCAATCACAAGCACAATCCGGCATATTCCAACTGGTATGCCCTGGATGCCTGGGTGAAAGAGTATGGCATTTTGAACGGAATTGCTTTGACGGATACGATCACCACAGATTGTTTCCTGAAAGATTTCCAGCTGACCTATTCCACTCTGTTTTCCGGCGTGCGGCATGACAGTGGGGATCCCTTTGCATGGGGGGAGAAGCTGATATCTCATTATGAATCTCTGGGGATTGACCCGAAGCGCAAGACCCTGCTGTTCAGTGACAGTCTGGACTTTGCACGGGCAGATGAACTGCGTAAGGCATTCCGGGACAGGGTGACGGTGGCTTTCGGTATCGGAACCTATATTGCCAATGATACCTGCGAGGAACCGTTGAATATTGTCATGAAGACCACTGCCTGCAACGGCATGGATGTGGCAAAGATCTCCGATACTCCCGGCAAGGAAATGTGTAAGAATGCGGATTACGTGGATTATCTCACCAGATGTATCAGATGGAGACTGGAACATGACAGATAGGAAGCAGCAGAAAATCAGAAACGGCGGGAATACAGCATGGATGAAAAAAACAGAATAGAAAACAGAATCGGTGTGCTGGATGGAATCCGTGCCATAGCCATCGGGATGGTAGTGTGGTTTCATTTCTGGCAGCAGACATGGCTGACACCGTATCTTCGGATTCCAACAGAGTACACAAAATATATTGGACTCACGGAGATCAACCTAGCTGGATGGGTCAGATATGGATTCGTTTTTGTGGATATGATGATTCTGCTCAGCGCGTTCTGCAATTTTTATCCCTATGCCAGATCTATTGTTCTGGGAGAGGACTGGCCGGATACGAAGAGATTTTACAGAAAGAGGGCAGCAAGAATATTGCCTTCTTACTATTTTATGCTGACGATCGATCTGGTTTTTTATATTTTACCTTGGCATAAATATCGGAATGTGGGGGCATTGTGCAAAGATATTGTAACACATGTATTTTGCGTTGCACCAAACTGGTCGGACACTTATATATCCACCTCTTTTAACGGTGTGTTGTGGACGGTACAGATGGAAGTAATCTATTATCTGCTGCTGCCGTGGATCGCAAGATTGTTCCGCAAGTGGGCCTTTGCCACTTATAGTGTGATGTTGATGATTTCCGTTACAAGTACTGCGGTAATTCTGAACTGTTTTGCGGGAAAAGAGAGAAATTATGGAAATAATATTCTGACGTTTATGGGAATCTATGCCAATGGCATGCTTTGCTGCATCCTGTATGTCATGTGGAAGAAATACGTGACAGAAAATAAATATTCGCAGCTGGCAGGAACAGTGCTCTCTGTTTTGTGCATTTTTCTGATGAACGGGGTGATTCATAAATACGATGGGGATGTGAATCTGCAGGCAGTTCAGCTGCAGAGCAGGCTGGTGCAGTCGTTCCTGTTTGCATTGTTCCTTTTCAGCACAGCCTGTGCGGGAGAATATTATCAGAAACTATATTCCAACCGAGTGGCATCACTTTTTTGCAAATTTTCCTATAATCTGTATCTCTGGCATCAGATGATCGCCGTCTGGCTGAAAGAAAAAAGAATTCCTTATTGGAGCGGGGATACGCCGCCAAATATGACAGGTGACCGTGTATGGCAGTGGAAATATCAGATACTGATTATCGTGGTGTCTGCGGCGGTGGCGGTAGCGGTTACTCTGATCGTGGAAATTCCTGCGGCCCGATATCTGCTGAAAGACAGGGACAGCCATAAGGAAGAAGGAAAACAGCATGACAGAATATGAACATATTGAGCACACGTTTGCACCGGTGTACGATGCGGATTCGCTGGTGCTGATCCTGGGGACATTGCCCTCTGTGAAATCCCGGGAGAACCATTTTTATTACGGACATAAGCAGAACCGTTTCTGGAAAGTGATGGCAGATCTGTGCGGGGAACCGGTGCCGGAGACCATAGAGGAGAAAAAGAAAATGCTGCTGACCCACCATATCGCCATATGGGATGTGATCCAGAGCTGCGATATTAAGGGATCCAGCGACAGTAGCATCCGCAATGTGGAGCCGACGGATATTCGAAGGATCCTGGCGGAATCACAGATCACGCGGATCTATGCCAACGGTAACAAAGCAGGAGAGCTTTATCGAAAATATCAGCTGCCCCTGACCGGCATAGAAGCCACGGTGCTGCCCTCCACCAGCCCGGCCAATGCGGCATGGAGGCTGGAGAGTTTGTGCGAAGTGTGGCGGGAGACGATAGTACTTTTATAATTTTTGAAAAAACGACAAAAAAATGAAAGTACTATTGACAATTCATGAGATGTTTTATATAATTTAAGAAATGATACCAAAGGTATCAAAAGCAAAAGGGGATTATCGTATAGAACAGACCGCGCATCTAATAAGGATGCGCGGTCTGTTTTTTATGGGAAATACATATATCGGTCATGTTTAGTATGTAGTCGTTTTAAGGAAGGACGACAGTAGCAGATATGTATCGTAGCATTGTCTGGTGGAGAAATGCCATAGGCGAGTGTAAAAGTTTAGAGAAAAGCTAGCAAAAATAGAATATATAGTAAAATATAATTTAGTAAAGTATGATTGTCTAAAATACAAATTGACGTTCCGAGGAAGATAATTTGCAGATAATTTTGATATTTGTTTGCAATGAATAAATCGGAATGTAAATTTTAAATTTAAGAAAATGGAATACTTGCCTCGCGGATTAAGTTATAGATATTTTGGAATTTTGCAGGTTCACTTTGGCGTGCGGCAATCAGAAGTCCTTGCAATCGGGCCTTTGACTGAAGATTTTTTGGATTCTGACTAAAGTATTTCCATTCACTGATTACATTAAGACTTAATGAATTTTTGATTTTTAAGTTTCCATTAGACGATATAACGACACCAGTGATAAGCTTAGGATATTTTTTGGTATAGTATTTTACTTTGTTACGTGAAAGTCGGTATAAGTTTTTTATAAAATTTTATATATTACTTGTTTTTGAGTATGAGAAATTATGTGTTGTGAAGAAAAGGTGACGTCATCAACATACACGGACATAGTAATATTATTTTTATCACAAAAATTCTGTAAAGAATCAAACATTTTATGGTTCACCAAATAAGATAATATCTGACTTGCGGGAGACCCGGAGATTAAATGGTTTGGTGTTTTAATTTTCTTTGATATTAAAAAAGCATTTACAGATTCAACGTTTTCAATGCTACATTTTGACAAGTCTACTGTCAACAAATTAGTTAAAATATTTGCAATATCAGGAGAGGTTTTTAGTGACTCTATAAAAAAATTGTATACAGTATTGCGTGTGATACAAGGAAAAAAGGCACACAAATCAATTTTGAAGACATATTTATTACCGCTATGTAGTTTTGCATTTCCTATATATGATTTCCCTTTTATCCCAGAAAAAATATTAGCTGGAACAATGATTTTATTTAATTCATTTTTAATATGTCGTTGAATGGTTTTTAGTTCTTCAGAAGGAACTTCAATTAAACGAGGTTTGGGATCTGTTTGTATATATGGAGAAATTTGTTTGGAAACATAAGATTGTTTTAAAAATTGCCTGTTGTGGATATGTAATAAACTCAATAAATATTTCTTTGAAGTTAGTTTATATAGGTTCGAATGAATAGGGTTAATCATAAAATTCCCTCATTTCAAATTAAATGCTGGTGTTTAGCAATTGCGTACTATGCTGATAAATAAACGAATAAATTCAGCACGAGTAGTAGGATCACAAATAGACATAACCAGTGTAAGACAAATAATAGCGATAATGATGCAGATTAAAGATTTGCCATCAAGTTTAATGTTACTAAGTATGTTGACATTTATAGTAACATTAGGTTTATCCGCTTTCTTTTTCATAGAGATCACCTCCTTGTTATTATTGGCTCCATATAGGAGTCTCCCTAATCCTCAAATAACAAAGAGATTGTTATAGCGTATATCTATTGTTCTCACACCAGCATATTTCTTCTCCCTATGAGCACTTATATACGTTTATGATGCGAAAAAAGTAAGTATAGCACCACCTAAGCCCCCTCTCCGGGAACTGCGGTACAGACTTGGTACTCTTAGGGGATATGGGCGGCATAGACTGTGAGATGCAGTCGCGTCCTTAAAAATACATATTGAGTAGTCAATATGTACCATTCGTCTTAGACGAACCAAATGGGAGTAAATCTGCTATTTACACTGGCAATAATATTATACAGCACTAATATAAAAAAATCAATCGAAAAAGAACGCTTGTTCCCTACTGGCTTTTTATTTTATCTAAGGAAGCAAGTGCTGTCAGATATGATACTCTATTGGCAAGGGATAAAAATAAAGCGAATGACAGGCATGAAATAGTAATCGTTATATTGACTAATAGAACTTTTATGGAATATCATGAATATGAGATTAAGATGATTGATGAAATAGGAATAAATAAGGTAAAAATATACGAGAATTAAAGAGCTATAAAGCAGAAGATATTGGAAAAGGGGATTTACGATGGCAGTTGCAAAACCAATTATAAGACAGATAAAAGACAACAGTGAATCATTAGATTTCTTTGAAACTGTTTCACTTCCTTCCGAAGATGAGAAAACACGGAAAATCATTATGGATTTTCCCACAGTTTATATACATAACTGGAAAGACTCCGGTGATTTTGAGGTGTATGTAGGGGAGTCCAATAATATCTTTAAAAGAACACGCCAACACTATGATACAGCGAATGACAGAACACAATGGCAGAGTAAATTATTGGAAAAGGATTCCAGCTTGTTCATTATTGGACACGAACATTTTAATAAATCATTGACATTGGATATTGAAAATCGGTTAATGCACTATATGATGAGCGCTGATCATGTAAGGCATGTACATAATTTGAGAGATAATCCGCAGAAGGGTTATTACCCGATGGAAGAGCTGGATGAAATATTCAGTAAAATATGGAGAGGTCTTCGGAAGGAAAATAAGGAACTATTTCCCTCAGAGAGTGCAATTAAAGATTCGGCGATATATAAGGCTTCACCACTGCACAAGTTGACTGAGGATCAGGAAAATGCAAGAGAATTGATCATACAGAAAGTCACGGACGCTCTTTCTAAGGGAAAAACAAAGCAGCTGATCTTTATTGATGGTGAGGCAGGAACAGGTAAGACTGTTTTGAATAGCAGTACATTTTATGAATTATATTGCCGGGCAGAAGAAAATAAAACCAGTATACGATGCTATATGCTTGTAAACCATGATGAACAGATAAAGGTATATGAGCAGATAGCGGAGAGACTTGGATTAACAGAAAAATATGGAAATGTTGTCAGCAAGCCCACATCGTTTATTAATACCCATTCAGCAGATGATCCGGTAGATGTTGCATTTATAGATGAGGCACACTTATTGCTGACACAGGGTAAGCAATCTTATAGAGGAAAAAATCAGCTTCAGGATATCATAGAGCGGGCAAGAGTTACTGTGGTGATGTTTGATGAATATCAGATACTCACGACGGAACAGTTTTGGGAAGCACAGATTTTGGAAAAGTACCGAAAGCAGGCAGAAGCAACCAATAATCACATTATATTGGATAAACAGCTTCGGATGCAGGCAGGTCCGGAAACGATGGACTGGATCGATTCGTTTACAAAAAGAAACGAGATCAAAAAACTTCCGGAAACAGTTGATGGATATACAATCAAGGTTTTTGATGATCCGGAACAACTGGATCTGGAAATTACGGAAAAGGCAAAGAAAACGGATTCGGCATTATCACGTTTGATCGCAACTTATGACTGGGAATATAGTAGCAAAGCGAAAAGAAGATTTAGAAAATATTGGGAAGTAGAAATCGGAGCATGGCATAAACCCTGGAATAGAGAATTAAAGTCAGAACTTTCCCAAAAAGAAAAGAGACAGATTAAAGATTTAGCCTGGGCAGAACAACCACAGACAATCAATGAAGTGGGTTCTACTTTTACAATTCAGGGATTTGATTTAAATTATGCCGGAGTTATTCTGGGACCTTCTGTTAAATACAGAAATGGAAAAGTAATATATGACACCGAAAAAAGCTGTAATGATAAGGCGATTCAAAACAGAACATTATCAGATGGTTCAAAACAAAAATTTGGAGAAATATTGATTCAACATGCAGTTCGTGTTTTGATGACCCGTGGTGTAAATGGAATGTTTATTTATGCTTGTGACGATGAACTTAGAGAGGCATTAAAAAGGGCAACCCAAAGAGGAGAGACAAAGTAAATATGAAACAGGAAACGATAGACAGAATCAGAAAATTCACAGAGGATAGAGACTGGGATCAGTTTCATTCACCGGAAAACCTTGCAAAATCAATTGTAATTGAGGCAGCAGAGCTTTTGGAATGCTTTCAGTGGTCTGATAAAGACTATGATTTACAGCATGTAAAAGAAGAACTTGCGGATGTTATTGTATATAGCCAGAATTTGCTGGATAAGCTGGGGCTGGATGCGGATGAGATCGTAAATATGAAGATGGATCAGAACGAGGCGAAGTATCCGGTGGAGAAGGCAAAGGGAAGTGCGGCAAAATATGATAAACTATAAATAGAACTAAAAGTTGTGATACATGGGGAAGTTTAAATACGCATTATTATTCTGTTATTTATGAAGTGGATGTTGGTTTTATACAGGAAAAGGGGATTAGGATGAAAAAAGGATTGCTTTTGGGGAATGGAATAAATAGTAGAATAGGAGTTGATTCTTTTTCAGTCGATAACATTTGGCGGCGTTTTATAGAGAATATAAGAAAATACAAACCGGTTTTTGAGGCAACATTTGATATTACGATATATGAAGATGAAATAGTTGATGTATTGTTGAATTCAAGTAACAGAGGAATTGAAACATTAGCAGGTACAGTCTACAAATATATTTGTGACAAAATCGGGAGCAAATGGTCTACAAATGATGATATCCGATTGCAGGATTTGTTGACATGCATTGCTATTACTACAATTTTTCTAGATGAAAATGGTAAAAAGAAAGTAAATTACAAGGTAGACCAGCTGCCGGATTTTTCTGTATATGATATGGTATTTACACTGAATTATTATGAATTTTGGGATTATAACCATATTGCGGTACCGTTACATGGAAGAGTAGACTTGGATGCAATCCATGAAAATATTAATGTGCTAGTTAGTAGTCTCCGTATGAGTTATGATAAATACAGGGAAGCTGTTGAAAAAGTAGCAAGAAATAATAAGGTTCAAATAGTAAATTTATCAGATATAATTTTTGCTCCGTCAGCGGTTATTAAAGAACATTTAATTTGCGTAGAAGGAATATATCCATCAAATAGATTATTCCCAGCAGATGATTTGTATCTTATTAAGAAACAAAAATTATATGAAGACATAAAGAATGTTGATGAACTGGATATTTTTGGAATGTCACCATATGGCGATGATAGCTTAATTCATATAATTAATACAAAATTAAAAGTGAGAGTATTTATTTATAATAAAGATAGCAACCATGAAACTAGAGAATGGATGAGAAAATTAACATGTCCCTATGAATTGCTTGATTCGGGATTAATATGATTTTTACTAATAGGCAAGAGCGTATTAATTGATATTAGCATTTATGAGGCACTCTGGAATATAAGAAAGGAGAAGGTATGTACGAATTATTATCAAAGAGAATTAAGAATGCAGACGGAGAACCGGAAGTATTTATATATAATAGTTTTCCATCAGCTTTTAGAAATCAGGTTTTTTATATTTTAGAAGATGTTTTAGAGCCATATTCAACATATGATGAAAATTTGTGGGATATTTTCGAGGAAAATTTTTGCAGAGAAAAGGGATTGAAGGGCATGGGATATGGTAAACTGCAAAAGGGTTATGGAAAATCCAGTATAGAAGAATATTTTAAAGATTGTGATGATATTGACTTTTTGGATGCAATAGATTATTTCTTTTACTTGATTGATAAAAAGCTACGTACTATAAAACCAAAATACAAATATGATTATGATGCAGATGGCGCAATAAATGATGCAATCGTTGAGTTGAATTATCGATTTAAACAGCATAATTTGGGATATGAGTTTGTCAATTCACAGATTATTACTATTGATAGTACTTTTTTGCATAAAACAGCTGTAAAACCAGCTTTAAAATTATTGCTCGAAGAAGGCTTCGAAGGCGCTGAAGATGAGATAAGAAATGCTTATGAAAAAAGACGAAAAGGTGATAATAAAAATGCAATATTAGAGGCAGAGAAAGCTTTTGAAAGCACAATGAAAATCATTTGTGATAAACAGGGATATGTATATGATAAAAACAAGGATACGGCACAGAAACTAATTGCAATTTTAGAAAACAATGGTTTTTATCCAAGCTATATGAATGCGCATTTGACAAGTATACGAACAACATTGGAAACAGGATTACCTGTTGTAAGAAATAAAGTAGCTGGACATGGACAAGGAAATCAGATTATTACTATATCAGACGAATACACCGATTATGCATTGCATTTGGCTGCGGCTAATATTTTGTTTTTGGTACGATTATATAGGAATAAAAAACAAAATCCTTAGTAGTAATCTTTTTCATTTTACTACTAACAGGTAGTAACAACTTGCTAAGTTCTGCCCTGATTTGCCACAATCTGTAATTTCACAGCATTTTACCATAACCCCAGAAAACCTCGCAAAACAGGGTGTTTCCGGACAAAAAGGAGTAAACAATAACTATGATAAAAGTCCTTTTCATCTGCCATGGCAACATCTGTCGTTCCCCCATGGCGGAATTCGTAATGAAAAAATTAGTATCCGATGCCGGACTCACCGCCCGCTTCCAGATCGCCTCCGCGGCCACCAGCACAGAGGAAATCTGGAACGGCATCGGGAATCCGGTGTATCCGCCGGCGAAGGCGGAGCTGGCGAGGCATGGGATCTCCTGTGAGGGGAAGCGGGCCAGACAGGTGACGAGAGCGGATTATGCGGAATATGATTATCTGATTGGTATGGATGGTGCGAATATCCGCAACATGCTGCGGATATTCGGGGGAGATCCGGAGGGGAAAGTAGCGAAGCTACTTTCCTATGCGGGATCGGAACGGGATATTTCGGATCCATGGTACACGGGAGAGTTTGGGACGACCTACGATGACGTTCTGGAAGGCTGTACCGCGTTCCTTGAATATTTACAACAAAACAGCAAAATCGACACATGATCTGACACTGCCAACACTGTACATATGACAAATGTGTCATGCGTGAAAAGTTCACAGAATCACCACATTTTTCTCACAATTCCTTCGCAGATGTCCTTTATCATAAGAGGCAGATAAGGGGAAAGAAATGTTCACAAGATTTTTAATGGAACAGGAGGAATGAGAATATGAGAAGATGGAATTTACCCCAGGTGAATACAAAGGTAATGTGTGCAGTGTTGACAGCTGCTATGGTGATGACAGGATTTACAGCCTGTGGCGGATCAACCACTGCGAGTGCAGCAAGCACGGAAGCATCGGAAAATAAAGAGACGATCGCATCGGAGAGTACGACGGAGCAGAATACTGTAGAGAGCAGTGAAGAGAAGGTAGAATCTTATCTTGGTCAGATTACAGCGATTGACGGCAATGTGATCTCCATCGCACTGGCAGAGAAGCCGGAAGCTCCGGAGGGTGAAGCACCTGTTGGTGAGGCACCCAGCGGAGAAAAGCCGGATGGCCAGGCTCCTGACGGCAACGGTGGCGCGCCCAATGGTGAAGCCCCTACCGGCGAAGCTCCCAGCGGAGAAAAGCCGAACGGCCAGACTTCTGATGGCAATGGCAGCGCCCCCAACGGAGAAACACCGAACGGTCAGAAACCTGAGAAAGACATGCTAGATGAGATGACCTTAACTCTCAGCGGAGATACTATGACTATCACAGTCAATGACGATACGATCATTACGATTGACGGAGAAGATGCCACTCTGGATGAACTTCAGGTAGGCGATACCGTATCCTTCTTCCTGGATGGTGAGACAGTGACTTCATTGAGCGTAGGCGTGCCGGAGTCGACACAGCCTATGCAGGTTCCGGAGCAAAATTAAGCTGACGTAAGAGCATGGTTCCCAGAATTTCTGCCATTTCTTCCGGAGACTGGGGATTGGATTCTTTCAGCCAGGTCTCTACGACACCGACACAGCCGGTGATGATGAAGGAGCAGAGATATTTATAGTTGGCATCGGATTGCGCACTTTCCAGAACCTGGAGGGTGCGCTTTTCAATCTGATCTTTCAGACGATTGACGAAAGCCAGATCCCCATGAGGGCCGATCATGACCTTGGCCAGATCCCTGTTTCGGTCCAGAAAATGGAAGAATTCCAACAACGGCCCCTGAGAGGCCAGAGAATTGGTAACGACCGGTTTCTGCTCCATGATTTCATTAAATTCCAGGAACATTTCATCCTCGATTTTATGGAGCATATCGTAGATATCATCATAATGCAGATAAAAGGTTCCGCGGTTGATATCCACCAGTTCAGTCAGCTCCTTGACGGAGATATCCTGAATATCATGGGTTTCTAACATTTTTACCAGCCCCTGTAATAAGAGAGCTCTTGTCTTGCGCACACGGCGATCCATTTTTTCCATAAGACAATCCACCAGCCTTTCCGGGAAAAGAAGAAATCATTTCCTATATGTAATACAAATCTGAATTTTTTCTAAAATAATGTAAGCGCCAAATAATCCGGCGGTACCTATAAATTTACCCCAACCTATTTTCGGTTGGAGTATTTTGCTACAAATTCATTCTCACATTTTTAGAGTTTGGAGTTTTTCACTCCAGGGTGCCAACTCTGCAAGCTGTTCATCACTCCAGTTTTCATTCGGCCTTTGTTCCAGAACGTAGCTGAGGTATTGATAAATGTTCAGGTTGTGTGCCTTCGCCATCTCTACCATCGTGTAGGCAATCGCACTGGCTTCTGCACCTTCTACGGAATCACTGAACAGCCAGTTCTTACGTCCTACTGTAAAAGGTCGGATGGCATTCTCACTAAGGTTATTGGTGAAGCTGCAGCGCCCGTCCTCCAGATAGGTCATGGATGTTTCCCTGCGGTTCTTCACATAGGTCAGTGCTTTATCCAGGCGGGTGTTGCGGACTGGCTTCTGGCTGTCAACCCACGTCCAAAAGGCCTCGAGAACCGGTTTTTCCTTCTCGAGACGCATTTGTTTCCTTTTTTCATAATCCGTTCCGCACTTACCGGAAATGCTGCTTTCCAGTCTTGCCAGGCGGTCGCAGTAATGCACTCCCTGTACTGCCGGCTGGTTGTAATCCAGCTGCTTTCCTTTCGGGATCGCATCCACAAAGTATCGGCGGATATGTGCCCAGCAGGAGCACCGTTTGATGCCGGATACCTTGTTATACCCCTGGTAACCGTCGGTTTCCAGATATCCCTGAAAGCCGTCCAGAAAGTCTGCTGCATTGTCTCCGCTCCTCGTCGGGGTATATCCATACAGCAGGATGACCGGAAGACCATCTTCCCCGGTGCGGTACAGCCACATGAAGGACTGGCTTTCTGCACTGCGTCCGGGTTCTTTCAGCACCTGTACCCGGGTCTCATCTGCCATGAGAAATTCCCTCAGCAGAAGCTGGCGGTGAAAGTAATCATACAGTGGCCGGAAATAATGCCCAGCACTGTAGATGATCCAGTTCGCAAGGGTTGTCCTGCTGACAGCGGCACCATACTCTTTCCAGTCCTTTTCCTGACGATAGAGAGGCATGCCGTTTGCATACTTCTGATAGATTGTCCATGCAACCGTGGAAGAAGAAGCCGGACCCTTGCCAATAAGTGCGGGCGGTACTTTGGATTTGACGATCACAGACTTTTCCGTATCGCCCTTTCCTTCCTTACAGTCAGGGCAACCATAGCTTTCCGTGTAGTATTCATAAACTTCACATTTGGCAGGAGTAAAAACGAGTTCCCTGCGGACGTATTCTTCTCCGATACGTTCCATCGGGCTACCGCATACCGGACAGACTTTATCTTCTTCATCCAGCGGTATTACTTCCTTATGAACCTTGAGACCTTTAAAAAGTTCCGCATGGGTAGCTTTTTTCTTCCGTGGACGTGGCTCCCGGCTGCAGTCTTCTTCCGGAAGTTCCGGATCCTGGTAAACTTCAGCTTCATTAAACAGATTCAACTGTCCGGGAATATCAGCCGGTGTCTTTTCGCTGGAAGAGCCGAAAAGTTTTTTCGTCAGATAGTCCACCTGTTCCTGAAGCACCATCTCATGGGCAGTCTTTTCCTCAATGATCGTTCTGAGGGAACGGATCAGTTCTGTCTGCTCGGACATTATCGTATTCAGTTGTGAAATGGTATCCTTCAGCTCTCGCAGCTGAATGTCTTTTGCACTGGAAGCCACGCTTTTTCTCCTTGGTTTTGATACCTTTATTATACCAGAAAAAGCAGTCTTCCTAAAGGAAAATCACTCTTGAAAAATGCCGAAAATATGCGGTTTGCAGGCATTTTTCTGTGCATGTTTTTATTCCTGTTTCAGGGCTTTGGGCTGGTCGATATCGATACCGGACATGAGCCAGTCAAACTCTCTCCAGGTCAGATTTCTGACCTCAGAGTGTTTCCTCGGCCACTGGTATCCGCCATGCACTGTCAGCTTTTTATAGATCAGTACAAAACCATCTGCATCGCGGTACAAGGCCTTGATCCGGTCCCGGCGTCTGCCACAGAACAGAAACAGAGAACTGGATGCAGGATCCAGCTTCAGCTGTTCTTCCACGACTGCACAAAGTCCGTCAATAGATTTGCGCATATCGGTGTAACCGCAGACAATGTAGATCCGTTCCAACCCTGAAATATCGCCTAACATAAAGAACCTTTCAGAATCTGAAGCGTTCTGGAAAGCAGCTGGGGATCCGTTTCATTGGTAACGCGTATCGTTGCAGATCCTAGAATGATCTCTAATGTATGAGGATTGTCAAGGTACGGAGTATGCTGTACCGGGAAGCGTTCCGGTACTATGTCAATGGGAACCACGTCCTGTTTGGGGCGGGGATTCTCAGAATGACCATAGGCAGGTGCCGGTATCTGGGCAGCTTCTTTTCGAAGCTGCTTTACCCAGTAGTAAAAGGTGCTGACAGCAATGCCGTGCTCGCGGCACCAGTCAATGTCTGTCATGCCACTGGTCCGGCATTCATTGATAAGTTTCAACTGTTCTTCCTTTGGAACTCGAGATTTTCTGGTGTTTGCCATGATGTTGTCCTCCATAATTGTAGTTGTTGTAGTAAAATAGTCTAACTACGATTATGAAGTTAGAGGCGGTTGTTGGCTAGCCGCGGGATTATTTGGCGCTTAC
>NZ_QUEC01000049.1:0-13497 GCF_003478095.1 Clostridium sp. AF34-10BH | reverse complement strand
TCAAGGCTGCTTTTTCGTTTACACCAACTCCGATTGTTTCCTTAACAGTTTGTATATGAGATTTACAGATAGTGAAAAATAGTGTAAAAATAGTGAAATAATAATGGAAAAAAGCTTTCCTTTTGAATATAATAATATTGAAAAGGAGGGCTTTTTTCATGATTAAGGTAACTTTAACGAACGAAATATTAAAGTATATTACGGAAATCGAGCAAAACCGATATAAAGTATCTTCCATCAAGCTGTCCCAAACCGTTATGAATAAGCTGCGTAAGAACTCAAAGAAAAAAAGTACTTATGCTTCAAATAAGATAGAAGGCAATCCTTTATCGGAAAAACAGGTCGATGAGGTGATTGAGAATGATGAAAGAAAGCATTATTTGAAACCGGAGCAGGAAGTCCGAAATTACTTTCTTGCATTGAATTTTCTGGAAAAAAAGATAACTAAAAAAGAGACATTCTCTAAAAAACTTATTTTGGACGTACAGAAATTGGTAGAAAAAGGGGCATCCAAGGAAAAAATCGGATTTAGAGGACCTATGCCACCGGGAGTGTTATTTGCCGTATATGACTCTAAGACAGGAAGACCGGATTATATTCCCCCGGAATATTGTGATATTCCGAATCTGCTGGACGAATTGGTAACGTATGTAAATACGACCGACGATCATCCACTAATCGTAGCTGCAGTGGTACATTACCAATTAGTAACTATACATCCTTTTGAAGACGGCAATGGCAGAACCGCAAGATTACTTTCCGGCTACATTATGGATTTAAACGGATACGGATTTAACGGAATCGGATCGTTGGAAGAATATTTTGCCTATGATATCGATGAATATTATGAATCCATCCAGATGGGACTTCCTGCATTATATTATTCCGGAAGAGATAATCCGCCCCATCCGGAAATCTGGATCAACTATTTTCTGAGGATGGTAAAGCTATACTCTGGAAAGGTTTGTGATCTGCAGATGGCTTCCAATGAGGAAGATGTTGCTGCAAGTTTATCGTTCCTGAAAGGAAAGGAAAAGGAACTTTTGAGACTTTTGATCATGGATTATAAAGGGGAATTTACACCGATTGAAGTCAGCAGGAAACTGTCCGTCACGAACAAAACAATTATTAACAGATTAGCTGTTTTGGTGAAAAATGGTTTTGTAGTTCCCATACTGGTCAACCAGAGGATCCGATCCTATGAATTAAGCAAATTTACCAGAGACAATGAAGAAGAAATCATGAAAGCTATTCTTTGAAACTGATGTTGCTTAAATAGAAATAGAGATCTGTTTGTTCCTCATTTGTCATATGATAAGATGGGATAAATAAATCGGTATTTGTGGAGGGTGAAGTTATGGGATTACTTGATAGGTTAAAACTGAATAAAACCAAAGATTTCTTTGAATGGTTAGATTTGATTTTGAAGAATGAATTGAATAGTGAAATAAAAGCAATTAACTTTAATTTATATGAAGATACAGATAATAAATGGTCTGTTGAATTGGTCGGCACATTTTCATTCGATAAGGATAATGATGATTGGACTTGTGATGAAGTCTTTACTACAAGAGATCAACCTTTCGTGATAGAGTGTGAAAGTGATTGGGAATTAGTGGAAACTTTTTTTATTAGTTTAGTGAATGAATACCTTTCTTCTGGAAAATATGCTGGAAAATTAAAAGAATATCAAGCAATAGGCATTGGATTTGTTGACGGAGATTTACAGATTTTATATGCAAGATAATGTCTGTTTGTAAGCAATAAAAATTCCATTTGTATATGAGATTAACAGATAATGAAAAATAGTGTAAACTAGTGAAATAATAATGGAATCCCAAAATAATAATGAAACCCGGATCTAAAGCGTTAAATTTCTGGGCCTAAATAAAAGATACTATACGGGAGGTGTTATTTATGAAAATTGTAATAATCAATGGCAGTGCCAGAAAAGGAAATGTTTTAACGGCGATTGATGCGTTTCAGAAGGGAGCAGCTGCAGGGAATGATATAGAAATCATTCAACCGGATCAGTTACATATAGCTCCGTGCAAAGGATGTGGTGCTTGTCAATGCTATAAAGGCTGTGTAGATAAGGATGACACAAATGCCACAATCGATCAGATCGTATCGGCAGATATGATAGTATTTGCCACACCGGTATATTGGTGGGGAATGTCTGCCCAGTTAAAGCAGGTTATAGATAAATGTTATTGCCGCGGAATGCAGTTGAAAGGGAAAAAGACAGGACTGATCGTTGTAGGAGGTTCTCCCGTAGATAATATACAGTATGAACTGATCAGAAAGCAGTTTGATTGTATGGCAGATTATTTGTCGTGGGATATGCTTTTTCAAAAATCATATTATGCAACGGCAAGGGATGATCTGCAGAAAAATATGGAAGCGCTGGAAGAATTGGAGAATATAGGAAGTTGTTAAGTTAATCGTGCCATAAGGGGGCAAAATGAATTACTTATTAGAAATCGTTATTTTTAATGTCGTCATTTTTACAATTAGCGGCATCATTATGGCAAAGAAGGGGAAGCTTGGCATGATACAGGAATACCCAAAGGCGATACAGGACCGATGCAGAGAGCTTGGATTGATTCAGGAAAGCTCCGCGAAACTTACAAAGAAAGCAACGATAGGAAAACTGGGACTTTTTATCGGATACATATTTTTGCAGACGGTATTGGCGTACTATATCGGCGGTGCACGCACGTTCTTTGAAGGATGGTTTCACGGATATATTATGTGGGTAGCTGAGATCTGGTTTGATGCGTTGGTAGTGGATTGTCTGTGGTTTTGCCATAGTAAGAAGATGATAATTCCGGGAACTGAGGATTTGGTGGATGCTTACCATGATTATTGGCATCATATTAAATATGCAGTGATAGGAATGTTCAGCCAGGCGGTGATTGCTTTGCCGGTAGGACTTTTGGTGATGTGGCAATGATTATTCAGACAGGGATGAGAACAGATATTCCGGCATTTTATTCGGAATGGCTGATGAACAGAATACAGGAAGGCTTTGTGTTAGTGAGGAATCCCTATAATCCTACACAGGTAACAAAGTACAGTCTCTCGCCTGAGGTTGTGGATCTGATTGCATTTTGCACGAAGAATCCGGCGCCAATGCTTCCTTTTATGGAGCAATTAACACCGTATGGGCAGTACTGGTTTGTCACGATCACGCCATATGGACGAGACATTGAGCCAAATGTTCCGGATACGGGAACGGTAATGGATCACTTTAAAATATTATCGGATATCGTAGGCGTGGACAGCATCGGTTGGCGATATGATCCAATCCTGGTAGATGCCACGCATACGGTAGAATGGCATATATCTGAGTTTGAAAAAATGGCGGCGGTACTGCATGGGTATACCGAAACCTGTGTAATCAGCTTTATAGATATTTATAAAAAAGTGGAACGGAATTTCCCGGAAGCGAAAGCGGTAAGCCGTCGGGATAGAATTACAATCGGTAAGGCATTGATAGAGATTGCTGCAAAATACGGAATGACGGTAAGACCTTGTGCTGAGGGTAATGATCTGGCCGCGTATGGTGCGGATTGCTCCGGATGTATGACGGTGGCTACTTTTGAAAAGGCACTTCATAACAGATTAGAGATTCCGAAGAGAAAGATCAATCAAAGGAACGGTGCCTGCGCCTGCGTGCTTGGCGTGGACATAGGCGCATATGATACATGTGGACATTTATGCAAATATTGTTATGCCAATGCAGATGTAAACTTAGTGAAAGAAAACAGGAAAAAACATAATCCCAAGTCTCCGTTTCTGATCGGTGAAAGTATGTCGGGAGATGTTATACATGAAGCGGAGCAGAAGAACTGGATTGACAGACAGCTTCGGTTTGATTTTTTCTAATTAGAAGGTATCACAGAAATCAACAAATCGGAATTTGTGGAGAGATTTCTTGAACTTTCCTTATTTTACGGGCTTTCCAGCCCCTTAAATAGTGAAATGATATGTATTTTCCCTTATTTTTGACCTTATGCGGAATCAGCAAGGGAAATAAGGGAATTTTTTATTTAGTCGTTGCCTGCCACTTTATCAAGAAGTCTGGCGGAGTTCCGCTTTGCCTTTCTTGTAGAGTGGGCGTAGACATTCATTGTGGTACTGACATCAGAGTGCCCTAACAGTTCCTGCACATCTTTTGGGGCAGCTCCGTTTGAGAGGAGGTTGCTTGTGTAGGTGTGTCGCAACTGGTGGAAATGGAAATTCTCAAATCCGTCCAGCCTTTTTGCAACTGATCGGCAGGCAATGCTGAGTGTGCTTGGCAGTTCCAGACATCCGTCCGGTCTCAGGCAGACAAAGGAGATTTCCTTGTAATCTACCGGGATTTCTTCGGTTCCGTCCAGATGATAATATTCATAATACACTCTGTTTTTGTCCTGTGCTTCCTTGTAGAAATTGCGGTGGTAAAGTTCACCATACTGCATCCGGCTTTTAAGCTGTTTTTTTCTGGCGGTTTTCAGTATTTCAGTCAGAGTATCGCCAAAATCAACAATCCTTACTTTCTTTCGCTTGGTCGGTCCGATGATGTTTTTATGTTTTGTGCCATCATAGCGGATACTTCTTTTAATGGTCAGGCATTGTTCTTCAAGATTGATGTCCTGCCATGTCAATCCGCAAACTTCACCGATACGAAGTCCCGCATAGTATGCGATCTGGATTGGCAGGATTGCAGGTGGATTCTTTACTTTGAGGTATTCTATCAGTCTCTCATAATCTTCATGGGAAATAGGCTGTATGCCTTCTTCTACCTCATCATCTGAGAATAAATCCACATCCTCTGCCTGTTTTTTCAGCTTAATATACTGCATAGGATTAAAAGTAATCAACTGTTTTGGAAATACTGCAAACCGGAAAGCCTGTTGTAATACTGCTGAAAAGGAATGGATGTAATCTTTACTGTATCCTTTTCTCACTTTTCCATCTGGAAATTCCCCACCGAATGTAAGCAGATCGAGAAATGCCTGTAAATGTTCAGCAGTAACGGTTTTTAATTTGCGTTCTGCAATCGGATGTTTCTTGATACAACGGATTGCACCAAGATAATTTTCCACTGTACCATTGCTGAGTGTTCCGACTTTCAGTTCTTCTTCCGCCCACATATCAAGAAGTTCTCCTACAGTAAGATTATCTGTCTTTGCGACAAATTTCTTGCTTTCGTAATCATCCATTGCCTGACGGAGCAGTTTTTCCGTTTCACTTTTACTTTCTGTTCCAGCGTATTCTTTCTGAACCAGATTGCCGCTTGCATCTTCTACATAGAAGCGGTAGTACCATTTCTTTCCTTTTTTTCTTACAGATCCTTTTGCCATAATCGTGTGTCTCCTTTCGATATCAGACAATCGGAACTGATGAAATGCTTCTTGCGTGTAAGTATATCATAACTCCGGTTGTCGTTCTATACCGAATCGGAATCCTCATACAAAACTTCTGATAAAAGATTTTCAAGCCTTTGTTCTGCCATTTCCGGTTTCTTGGAATAAAGCCTTACGATATCTGCCATGTCGTTAAAGGCATTAACAGTGTGGGTGATCTCCCGGAGAAACATAATCTCGTTATATTCATCATTCGATTCAAACCCCATTACTTTTGCAATATCAGCTTCATTCGTGTTGCCCTTGTAATTCTTGCAGGCAAACTGGAATGATTCCAGAAACAGGTTATATTGCTTTAACATCAACAGCAGTAAATCTTTGGAAAAAGCATCTTCCTTTTTACTAAGGTCGAGAGGTAACTGTTTGAGAATATCGCCCATTGCATCACGAATCTGTAATTCTTTCTTATCCGTAATATCGGTTTCGTATTCATCGGTTTCCCCTCTGAGCCATTCAATAGATACATGAAGTGCTTCCGAAAGACCTTCCAGCACCATCTTTTTGGTATTGTCAATCGAACCATTCTCATAACGCAGGATTGTGGAAGCGGTAACTCCCATCTTCTCTGCAACATAAGGCTGTGTCAGATTTAATTCCAGACGACGCTGTTTTGCCCTGCTGCCTATCAGCTTGCGTAGTTCTTTATCTTTCATGCTGATTGCCTCCTTTTTCGGTATGTATGAATTATAGCATGTACCTCACATAATTGCAATATGCAATATAATAATTATTTTTAAAATTTCATAACGCTTGACAACACAATATAAAACCGCTATACTAACAGCACAACAGAAATTGCATAATGCAATTCATAAGGAGGTGACAAGATGACGGAAAGAAAGATTGCATTATCCATCGAGGAAGCAGCCGACTATACAGGAATTGGCAGAAACACTTTGAGAAAGCTGGTTGAATGGAAGAAACTTCCGGTATTAAAAGTCGGAAGAAAAGTCCTTATTAAAACTGACATTCTGGAAAAGTTCATGGAAGCCAACGAGGGGCGAGATCTGAGGGATAAAGGAAATGTAAAAACTGTCACAAGAAATGTGGCAACTTAAAAAGGCGGCTTCCTACGAAACCGCCAAAGGTTCTATCAGACCGAAGCCATGATATACCTACACGCAAGAGGATTATACCATGTGCTTCTCCTGATATGCAACCGGGAACTAATGTTTATCTTGTCGGAAAAACATCGACAAGATAATGCTCCGCAAGGATGCACCACGATTCTGATTGGAATTATGTCAACAGAGCTGACCAGAATCGTGTGCCAAATCTTAGCAGAGCAAGATTTGATTATAAGAGAAAGGATGAAGACGATATGGCGAAATCAACAAAGACTTATGAAGAAAGAATACGTGCATTAGAGAAAAAGGAACAGGAAAGCATCGAAGCTACCAAAAAGCTCATTGCACAGCGAAAGGAACTGGAAAAGAGAAAGAAAGCCGAGGAAAGTAAAAAACGAACCCACAGGCTCTGTCAGATTGGCGGTGCGGTGGAATCGGTTCTTGGCTGTCCGATTGAGGAGGAAGATTTACCAAAGTTGATAGGCTTCTTAAAAAGGCAGGAAACAAACGGAAAGTTTTTCTCAAAGGCGATGCAGAAAGAGCCACTTACAGATATGGAGGAAGTGTAATGGCGGAGGGAGTGGTTTTTCCATTCCCTTCATTGCCTTTGAATGAAGGGCGCACTTATGGACAACCAGAGGTCGTCCTTATAAGTTTGCCACAAGTGGCAACCGGTCTGCGCTTACGCTTGCCGGGCTCGTTCCGTCGGCGGGGCTTTCAGCCAGACCTGCTCATGCCGCAGGGGGCACTCTTGCGCAGAGGGCGTTCCGACAGCTTCACTTCTGCCAAACCAGAAGAAGATGCTGTCGGAAATCAATGCCGGATACGGCAGAAAGGGGGAATCGTATCATGGCGATATTTCACTTTACAGTAAAGATTGTCGGGCGCAGTAAAGGAAAATCTGTCATATCCGCATCGGCATATCTTAATGGAGATGTGATGAAGAATGAGGAAACAGGCAGAATCAGTTACTATACTTCCAAAAAGGAAGTCGTCTACACCAGTCTGATGATGTGCGAAAATGCACCTCCTGAATGGCTGCATGTACCGGAAGAAAATATAAAAAGGTTTCAACAGTCTATCCGTTATAAAAGAGCGGATGATAAAGATGCCGCACTGGAAAAGTTTAAAATCACATTTCAGAAACAGCGTCTATGGAATGAGGTATTGAAGATAGAAAAAAATGCAGATGCACAGCTTGGACGCTCATTTGAATTTTCCCTGCCGAAAGAATGGAGCAGACAGGAACAGATTGATTATACAACCGAATATATTCAAAAGACTTTCGTGGACGAGGGAATGTGTGCCGACTGGAGCATACACGATAAGGGCGACGGGAACCCACATGTGCATTTACTTGTAACCATGCGACCATTCAATCCAGACCACTCATGGGGCAGCAAGGAAGTCAAGGACTGGGATTTTGTCAGAGATACTGACGGAAATATCGTGGTTGATGAATCCCACCCGGACTGGTGGCAGGATAAGAAAAATCCAGACCGTCATGGAATCCGTATTCCGGTACTTGATGAAAACGGAGTACAGAAAGTCGGGGCAAGAAACAGAAAACAATGGAAAAGGGTTCTGACTGACGCTACCGGCTGGAACAATCCAAAGAATTGTGAGTTATGGCGAAGCGAATGGGCAAAGATGTGTAACCGGCATTTATCCATAGACAATCTGATTGACCACCGCTCTTATGAAAGACAGGGCAAATTGAAAGTCCCTACGATTCATGAGGGTGCAGATGCAAGGAAGATTGAGGAAAAATATCTCACCGGGCAGATAAGGAAAGGTTCATGGAAGGTCGAGGAAAACCAGATGATAAAAAAACAAAATGCACTGCTGCAAAAGGTAATTGCAACCTTTGGTAAGGTATCCGGTGCATTGTCGATGTGGAGGGAGTGGTTGAATGACATTAGAAGAAAGCAAAGAAGTAATTCCCATGATGGAAGCAATGATTACACAGATAGAGGAACAGCAGAATATCATGGCAGAGATGCTTCAGGAGATACAGGAAAAGGACGAGAAGCTGATGTGCTTTCAGGAGCAGGAAGAACGATTGCAGCAATTAGAGAAAGAATTGTCAGAGCTGCTACAAATCTTACCGGATACAGAAGAACTGTTGATGCTTCTGGAAGAAAAGACAGACCAGATACAGAAACTCACAGACGAAAATCAGCAATGGCAGGAATTGGCACAGAAATTAAACAGCGAGAACCGGCTATTGCAGAAACAGAACAGCGAATTACTGAACTTGAACAGCAATTAGAGAAAGGAAGGTTGATTGATGAACGAATTAAGAAACTCAAAGAGCGACGATCAACTGGAAGAGTTGCTTCTGCTGACAGAGCAGATGCAGGAAGAACTCGACCAGAAAGACCGGACTATCAGGGAACTGAAAGTGCAGCTCGACGAATCGCTGACCTTGAACGAGAAGTTAAACAGCGAGAACAAAACAGAGAACATTCAAGCCTTAAAGAACGACTTGAGGAAAACAAAAGAATTGTTGCAGAGCGAGAAAGAGAAAACACACACCGTCCAAGCCATGATAGAGGAATGTCGAGATAAGCAGAGACAGGCAGAACAGGAACGGGATTATGCACTCTCCCATCAGAAAAAAGTAGAGATACCGGTTGAAAAGCCGGTACTCTATCAAAAGTGCGGGAATTGTAAACAGACAGCTTATCTGAAAGCTAAGGAAAAGTATGATATGCAGAGGGAAAAACTGGCAGGCAGATATAAAACAAAAACAGCCATGTATGAAGCATTGATGTTTCTGCTGATATGGTATTCCGTATCAACTACTCTTTTTCAGATGATACGGTCAAAAATATTTATTTCTGATTGCGTGGTATTCTTTGATACAATCGCAACTTTCACACAGACCATTGCTGGCTGGGTTGTACTGGCAGGAAAGAACGTGGCACAGATTAGTGATGGAATATCCAATCCTGTCGTTGCTGGAATTATAAACTGGCTGATAAGAATATTGATTTGCGGTGGATGTCTGGTGGGTGTGGGAATACTTTTGGCATTCATCGAAATAAAGATTGCAGGGCTATATAAGAAATACTGTTGGGATATGATTACCATAATGGTGATACTTGTAAGTATGGCAATAGCTATCTACTTTGGGGATTGGATAAAGGAAGTATTGCCAATCAATCTGCTATTTCTCTTATTATTCGTGCAACTGGTATATGTTGGAATCAGGTGGTATGTAAAGGGATGGCGGGAAAACAGAGGTTATGTTTAAAAATAAAAAAATTGTCTGAGACGCAGCGAAGTAAATAAAATGAGTAGTATTATAAGAAGTCAGCAGTGCGTGAATAAACTGCTGGCTTCTTTTTTGATAGATACAGTCACTCTCAGAGAGTGTGCAGGATAGTAAAGTAATAATATCAACATGCCGATATAGAAAATGCAGGGAAGCATTGTATTTCAAAGAGTTTGAGATACAGAGCTTCTACTAAGGCAGTGGTCATCTTGTAAAAATATGGTCTTTGTGTGCGTAATATGGTCGTTTGATGATATGGGACTAGGAGAACAGGTTATTTTATCCGATAAAGAAAGCAAAGGAGGTTACTATGAGTAATACAATTAATGTGAACTATATGACACGGGCTTACAATCAGTACCAGCAGAAAAATGCGGCTAAAGATCAGGAGAAGGAAGATACAAGGTTTGCGGATAGTGTAAGAGAAAAGAGCGAAGCTAGTGGAAGTATAGTGGGCAATTCAAAAATAGGTTCTGTGTCTGCTAAAGATATGACGATGGTGGAATACAAAAGGTACAGTAAAATTACAGCATTTATCGTTTGGGCAATCTTCATTATTACAGAAATTGAGTGAGTTAATGAATATGTAGAATGGATTGTTGTCAAAAGATATAGAAAAAAGGATTTCAGGTAAAGGAAGACAAGGTGGTTCTATGAATATTAGATTTTCTGGTTTTAGTAATTCACTACAATCCTTAAACAGAAGACAGAGCCTGACGAATATCTTGCTTAATAAGCAAAATGTTGGTCAAAGCGGGAAAAAGGATTTGTTTGTCAGAAGTACAACATATGATGCAGGTACATATACAATTTCAGCGGGACAAAGAAGAAAAATGATTCCGGGTAGCGTATTAGCTGCTATGAATAATGATATTTCTAAGGTGCGAAAACAGGGAGATATATACGAATGCGGAGGAACATTTTTTACAGCGGAGCAGATACCTAAAATCAGTGGAGCTTGTCTGAATGAAATTAAGGCAGAAGATAATATCATTGACTTTGGGAAGAATAAGTATTTTAAATATGTTTCCGGTGACGGACAGGAGCATTGTTTATACACAGATAATAAGGGGATAGGCTCTATTGTTTCCGAGATTATGCGTGGTGAACCTTATGATCCGGTGTTGGAAAGGTATGCGAGCTTTTGGAATTACATGATGACAAAAGACCCTGTATATGTTCAGTTGTCTTATTCAGATGAAGAAATAAGAGGCTATATGGAAAATGCAGGGATAAAAAACGGCTTTTTCACTGTAAAGATGGGAGATAGGGAAGCAACTCAATTTTATTCTGCCACTAAAACAACAAGCCCAATTCAGTCTAAGGAACGATATGATGCAAGATACAAGAATTTGACTTCTGGTGGCATTTTACTTGATGAATATGAAGCCGGAGACATTTTTAAGATTGGCGATAAGGAATATATTTTAAGTGAAAATCATACTTTGGATATTCCGTATGGAGAGGATATTTATAATTTGGAATATCCAAGTAATTATAAGTTTGGGAAAAAGGTTGAGTGAGAATAACGGACAGAAAAGGATTTCAAAGGAGGACACGGATATGTCAATGACAGGTATAAGCAATTCATATAACAATTATGTGACACAAAACACAATTCTAATAGTGTGGAAGAATATTATGAAAAATTATGTAAAAAGTTTCCGCAAATAAGTTTTAATACCAACGGCGGTGTTGTGCCTTGCAATTCCAATAAAGTGGTCGTAAATCTTTCTTATGACTGTTTGAAAAAAATGGCTAATGATCCGGAATTCGCAAAAGAAATAGAATGGAATTTATCCGGAGAGGTTGCAGCAAATTCACAAGTATATTCTTTTGCAAAGCGTGACGGTGTAGAGTTGGGAGGCAGGACAGTTACATATGATGCTAATGGAAATCGGCAATCTTCATGTGGTGGTATGAGAACAGCTAATTCGTCAAATAAAAGTTCAGATGTATTGAGTACACAAAATCAACAAAAAGCAGCAAAAAGTAGACGGGACAAAAAACGTGAGCAAGAAGAATACTTAGAGAAAATGCGTGAGAAACGAAAAAGAGATGAAGAATATTTGGAAGAATTGCGTGAGAAACGCAAAGATAGAGATGAGTATATTAGTGAAATGTCAGAAAACAGTAGTTCAGTGGTAAGAGCATATACTCAAGCGGAATACGATAATGTAGATTTATTATCTACATTAGATACGAAAATCTGAGGAGGACACGGATATGTCGTTGGAAGTTTACAGTAGGCAGAGTAAGGCGTTTCAGTATGATGGATATAAAATAAATTCTGAAATGCGGGAACACATAAATGCAGAAAAAAGCAGTTCAAATGTACATAAAGACAGAGATACCGTGAATTTTTCCGCAGAGGGCAGAAATATGTGTTACGGATTTGGAGTGCATGATGTAAAAGACCGTGCAAAACATACGGTAGTTAAGCCAGGCATAGCACCTCTTTTTGACACTATTTCAAGGACACTGAAAACAGTCAGAGAAGCAGTACATTTACAATTCAGATAAAATGATTGGAGGAACAGAAGTATGCACATTGGTTCTGGTCTAAATACGGTATCTTCAATGTACCGCCAACAAAAAGGCAATAATATGAAAACGCCTGCATCTGGGGAAAAGACATTTTATACGGCAGAAACACCGAAGGTATATCAGATATTCACAACAGATAATATGTTGTGGACAGGAGGTAATGGCACCGGTCTTTCTTATTGTCTTAAATATGCGGATGATTCAACGGATGAAAATCCGGTGGTGTTACATCTAATTACAAAAATACAGCTATTAAAGATACGGTCAAATAAGCTGCTCCATCATGGGAAAAGTATAAAATTAGGAGCTTTAGATAATATCACAAGGGAAAAGTTTTCAAAAACTTCTGGTAACTCTTTGAAATACATATCATATCAATAGATACGATAATATAAATTATGTTTGTATTTGTTGATAACAGGTTTATATCGGAAAAATTGTAAATTTATTTTCTATGTGAATTTTCATTTTTGTAGGGCTGGCATTAGACCAGCCCTTGATTTCATTATAATAGATAAAAAGATATTGAATATATATGCACGGTAAAAAGACGATTCTCAATAAATGAGATTGGGAAAAAGTAACCTTAGTGCTGTTGAAAAAATCACCATAGTTCTAATGAATCTTCTGCATCTACCCATATCTGCATTGTTTCATCAAGATATAATTTTGCATATTCAAGCGGTTTATCAATGGCAAGTGCGTTCAATGCACAGTCTGATCCGGGTGTGGTTTTTAAATCCTTTTCGGCTTCCCAACAGTCAATGCGGAGCATATAACCAGCAGAAGTATAAATATCAATGCTGTTTCTGTGTGGATTGTATTCTGCAAATATTGTTCTCATCGTATAGAATCTCCTTATCATTCAATCAGTCATTTGTTACAAAAATCAGAAGCATTTCAATCAGTTCACCATGTCACTTTTATTTTGTGTTATACTGTTTTATAGATTTTTCTTGCCCTTGTATTTGCCCTTATCAGAGTTCGTAAACGCTGACGGGACGATATAACACAAGGGAAACAATAAGGGAAAGCTCACCTGCGATAAATCCAGTGTTTTCAAGGGTTTGCAGAGAATTTAATAACAAAATATAACAGTTATTAAATTCCCTAAAACAGGTGAAATCTCAATCGATATTTGTGAGGGTAATTATGATAAATTTTTTGAATGATATAAGGAATGCAGAAA
>NZ_QUEC01000048.1:0-13936 GCF_003478095.1 Clostridium sp. AF34-10BH | reverse complement strand
TTTTAAAGAAAAATATTTTTCATTTACCTATTGACATTTATTAGCTGGACTTTCTGTACGTCCTGCGTACCATGATATGCAGCGCATACCATAAAATAGTTTGCTCATAAGATTACTGAACCTTTCACTGTCATGAAAGCCAGATGCTTTCGCATCTGTACCCACATTCGTATTGCATACAAGCGTCATGTGGATTGAAAGACTTTCATAACAAAAAACCGCCTCAAATGTATATTGCTATACACTTGAGACGGTAATAAGCTCTTGCTCATCATCGTGGTGCCACTCAATTTGACAATTCCTGCGAATTGTGTCCACTCTCTCTGGATACTATCATATCCATCGGCTTGATAACGGGTCCGAATCCCGCTGACGCCTAAAACTGATCTGTTCTCGGGCCAGCCTCGGAAGTCCATTCGGCGAAAGTTCCTTTACCGTGATCCCACCATCCACGGCTCTCTGTAAAATTCCCTAAGGCTTACTACTCTTCCTCACAGGTTTGGTAAACTTATGAATGTTGTTTATGTGTCTTAGAATAATCTCTATTTTCTATTTTGTCAATACTATTTTTAGAAAATTTACAAATCTTATCCGTACTGTCACATACTTACATTCGTAAACCCAACGAATCCAACGAACAACTGTTACTCTGTCTCTGGCAGAGTGATCACCACCTTGAACAGGTCGCCGTCCGTGACAATCTGCATATCACCATTCTGCAGTTCCGTCAGGCTCTTGGCTATGGATAATCCCAGACCGTTGCCCTCCATGTGGCGGGATTTGTCTCCTCTGGTGAACCGCTCTTCCAGTTCCTCCGGTGACATCTCCAGCGGGAAGGCTGACATATTCCGGAAAATGATTCTCACATCCTGACCGTCATGTTCCACGTTCAGGTAGACGCGGCTGCCTGCCTGGGCATATTTGTAAATATTATTCAGCAGATTGTCAAACACTCTCCACAGATGCCTGCCGTCCGCCATGACCTTTACGGTCTCCTCCGGCTGTTTTACGATAGTTTCCAGCTTCTTGTCAGAGAATCGCTGCTCGTATTCCCCCGCCGCCTGTGACAACAGTACCGATACATCGCAGACTTCCGGGTGTACTTCCAGATTGCCTGTGGTGGCTTTGGAAGCCTCCAGCAGATCGTCCAACAGTTTTTTCAACTTCTTGGACTGACGTAACAACACTTCCGCATACTCCGAGATCCGCTGTTTCTTTTCAGAATCCGGATCCGTCGGGCTGCTCCCTGTGACTGCGTCGTTCTCTTCCACTTCTTTTCCGATGAGATCCGCATAATTGATAATGGAAGTCAGTGGTGTCTTAATGTCATGGGAGACATTGGTAATGAGCTCCGTCTTTAAATGTTCGCTTTTCATCCTCTGTTCCACGGCTGCGGAAATTCCCTCGCCGATGCGGTTCAGATTCTCTCCGTGCTCCTTGAAGGACAATACCATATGGGAGGTATCCAGCTTATAATTCAGATCTCCGTCCGCCAATGCTTCACTGCCCTCCTGCAGTTCTTTGCACATCAATGCCACAAAAGTAATCGCACCGCACAGAATAAATTTCTCTATGGCCCAGAAAAAGAGTAATACATCTGTATCATTATAAAACAGCATTAAACCGAAAAACTCTACCACGCAGACTGCAAGGCACAAAAGTGCTGTTCTCCATACCATAGGAATCCCACGGATCAATTTCACAATACCGTGGAAAACTCTCTTGCAGAATCTTCCGAAGAACCGGAACACTCTATACAGGATCGTATTCTGCCACCATTTTCCCATTTTCAGGCGAATAGCCAACTCCATGCAGTACAGGGTGCACCATATCACCTCTGCGGCAAACAGTACCACCAGAACGATCAGATTGATCATACTTGAGTTCATACCGATCCATCCAAAAGCCAGGTACAGACCGGTAAAAGCTCCAACAATAACGACCACTGTATACACATCCAGGTGGATATCATGGATCGCACTGGGGGTAATACCCTCCCTGCCATTCTTATGTCCGGCACTGCACAACAGGAAGATAAAGCATAATAATGCCAGTATCGTTCCCGTACAGCATACCACAGGGATCACATTTCGGTTATCATAAAACTGCTCTGCCTGATGATAGATCAGGGCATATTCGTCTTCCTTCGGCAGGCTGGGATTCACTGTCAGGGTAACCACAATACGCTTGTTACGCTCTGCTAATGCTTCCTCTGCAGCCTCTTCCTGCTGCCGTTCTGTCTCACTTAAGGCATCCTTGATCATCCATTTTGCATATTGTTCCGCCCGTTCAACCGGCACATAGGTCTCTCCACCTAAGGATACGCTGTCCCCCAGATCCAGATATTTCTCCAGATTGCCGGAGGAAAGGGCTTCCTGCTCCGCTGCCGTTATGCTTTCCACATCAGACCCGGTATTGACAGATGGTTCAAGCTCCATGATATCAGAGCTTTCAGAGCTTCCGTAACTTTCATAGCTATCAGAGGCAGAGGAAGTTTCTGTGTTGATATAGGTGTTATCATTCCTATGCTGCACCTGGGACTCCAGCCGGTAAGTCAGATCATTTGTCTTGTCTACATAATCCTCGTTCTTCCATTCTCCCAGGAATTCATCCGTATCCAGATCGTAGCTCTCCACCTTTACCCAGATGTTCCGCTGCCTGCAATAAGCTTCCATGGTCTGCAAGCTCTCATTCTCATACCAGTCGCGTATCCGATACAGATCCTGATTGACCTGCCGGTACAACAGCTGATCATGGATAAACATCCTTTCACCGGAGGAATACGCTCCACTGTCTGCAAGCATACAGGTACCATAGAGTCCCAACACCCCCACAATTGCGGCTGCGATCATCAGAACAAATGCCACAACCTTTGCCATTGTGCTGCCCAACAGGCTGTTTCCCTGTGCCGGTGCATTCTTTTTTTTCTCTGCTTTTTCTCTTTTTTTCCGTTCCCTTTTATTCTCTGACAATGCTGGTTCTACCGTCGTACTCACTGTTTCTTCCACCGGATTTGCCACTCTGTCCTGTTCTGTGCTCCTGCTGTTTTCTTCCCTGTTATCCATATTCCTGTCTCCTTATTTCCTCAAGCTGCTCCGCTCACCTGCCTGCTCTTATCCCTGCTTCTCACATTTGTATCCCTGGCCCCAGACTACTTTTAAGTATCTGGGTTCTGCCGGATTGATTTCCAACTTTTCCCGTAAATGCCGGATATGTACCGCCACGGTATTCTCGCTGCCCAGGGGCAGGTCGTTCCAGATTCTGGTATAGATCTCCTTCGGGGAAAATACCTGTCCCGGATTCTGGATCAGAAGCTTTAAGATCTCATACTCCGTGGGCGTCAGTGCTACCAGCTCGCCGTCCAGCATCACCCTTTTCTCCTTGTCATCCAGTTCGATACCACCGACTCTTATCACATCCGGTCGGACAGTACCTCCACCCAGCTGCATATAGCGACGCAGTTGGGATTTGACTCTGGCGGATACTTCGATGGGGTTAAAAGGCTTCGTGATATAATCGTCCGCTCCCACGGTAAGTCCCAGCACCTTGTCGGAATCCTCGCCCTTGGCAGTCAGCAGGATCACCGGAACATTACTCTTCTCCCGGATCCTGATCATCGCCTGTATGCCGTCCAGTTTCGGCATCATAATATCCATCAGTACCAGATGCACCTCATTCGTCTCTACCAGATGTACGGCTTCCTCACCGTCAAAAGCCTCCAGAAAATGATAATTGGTGTCATTTAAGTATATCTTTAACGCGTTTACGATATCCTTCTCATCATCACAGATCAATATATTGTACATACTCTCCCTCATTTCTGTGCCGGTGGCTGCAGCCCGGACACTTCCTGCGCAAGGAGCTTTCCCTTACGCTAAAATCATTGTAACAGAATCCAGATTAATAAAAAACAGGAAAAACCTTTAAAACTTTATTAAGATGACTTTACATAAAAACACCCTCTGCCATTCCCAGAAGAGCAAAGGCAAAGGGTGTGGACAACACATGTTGAAAAGTGAACAGTGAGCAGATCAAATAGCCGGTGAGGCCGAGGAAAACTGCAAGTGCCCGGGGATCCCTGGTTGCGGAGATTCGAAGGTTCCGGAATGCGGTGAGGAAGATTCCACCGTAGGCAATGACTCCCAGAATTCCCTGCTGTACCAGGAGGGTCAGCCATTCGTTGTGGGCATTGGAATAGATATTGTTGTCCAGAAGTCCCCGGTTGATCCAGTCCATGGCATCACTGCCCCATTGATAGAGCGCATAATAGAAGCTGTCAGGGCCCATACCGAATATCTGAAACAGGAGTCCCTCTTTTCCGTAAGTAAGAATCGTGACCTTCCACAGTGCCAGCCGGCCGTTGGCAACTTCCGACACTTTATCACTGCCGGGCAGATATCCCGCCACCAGCAGACAGCCAAGAAGCAGTGCCGCCAGCGTCACCGCAACCGCAAGCCCCACAAAGGTCCGAAAAACCCGGCCGCTCTCCAGCCGGTCACTTCTCTCCTGTCTCTCCCGCAGCTGCAAAATCAGATATACCGCCACTTCCACAACAAACACCACATACCAGGCCGGGGTAAAAAAGAGTCTTTTTTCGGCATCCCCTGCCAGCACCAGGCCGGTCAGATGTAACAGCAAAAACATCCTGACCATAAATACCGAAAGCGGTAAAAGCATCAGGATCTCCAACGCCCGCAGCAGCAGGCCTCTCTTCCGCAGAGAAAGCAACAGTAACAGCAGGCTTAATCCGCAGGCTGCCAGTATAGCTGTAGTACTGTTGGAAGTAATAGCCGATGCAAAAAACACAAAGCTCCCAATCATCCCCAGTACTCTGACCTGCCGTTTTCCCATAAAAGCTGCTGCCAGAGAGATACCTGCCGTCACACTGATATAGCCTGCATACCAGTTGTTGTTACCGATGGTGGACAACAGCTGGGTCCGGTTCCATTCTCCGTTTTCCATTCCGCGGAAAGTTCCCAGCACATCAATGTCCAGACGGTTCAGCAGCCCGATCAGTGTCACGATTCCTGCCGTAATCCCGGCGATCCACCAGATACTTCTGCTGCCGTCATAATACCGGGATACCGCAAAATAGATCCCCACCAGCAATCCCTGGGTCACCAGCCCCATATACCAGCCGGGATACCCTAAAAGGACATCCTCCCTGCAGGGACTGATTCCATAAGAAAAGATTGCAGACACCAGATACAACAGCATAAACACATCCGTTTTCTTCCACGTCCGTTTCGTTGTCCGTTCTCCCCGGATCCCCTGCCACAGCACAGCCAGCACCACAAAAGCCCCCAGCACCAGCGTAGTATTCCGGAAAAACAAATATTTTGCATTTCCGATCATCACCAGCTTGTTCTGCATATACAGCGGTAAACCGGCAAAAAGAATCACCAGATACCCATAAACCAGCATACTCACGGTCTCTTTTGTATTTTGTTCCTGTTTCTTCATAGCTTACATTATCCTTCAGACTGAAAAACAAGGCACCCCTCATTGACTGAAGAGTGCCTTATATTTCCCGGTTATTTCATTTCCTTACGGTTACTTATTTGCCGTAACGCATCTGCAGGTACAGAGGACCATACCATTCGATAGCATTGTCTTCTGCCTTACCGGCAGGGATGGTTACCGTATACTCGTTGCCTTCGAAGGTGTACTCCAGCTCCAGAGCTACCGTCTGCTTCTTGTACAGAGCCTGCATGATATCGTTGGGCAGAGCATTGATATTCTTGTCTCTGCTGATCTTAACGGTAGCACCGTCCTTGGCATTAGCGATCTCGCTTGCCACATTGTCACGATATCTTCCAAATGCGTTGTCAGTACCTTCAGCGCTGGTAGTCTCAACTTCTGCGATGGCAAAAGTGGAGAAGTGATCTACTAGAAAATATACAGAATCTCTGCCGCTGGTCTCATCTACATACCATTCCGGATCAATAATCTCATCTATGCTGCCATCTGCTGCGAAATGATAAACTACTACTTTCGCGGGGTCCATTCCCGCAGGAACAGATACTCCGATACCTACCGGAACGTTCACTGCAGCACCAACTTTCCGTCCTTCTGCATTAATCAAGCTGAAGTCCAAATAACATATAGATGTGACACCAGAAACGGAAGGTTTGATTGTAGGAGCATCCACCTGTAACTCAGCGCAATCATTAAGAGCTACTCCTTCACTGGATACCCACCACTCATCTGAATATTCTTTATTAAAATCGTCTGTAAAGTTAGGTTTAGAAATCTGGATTCCTTTTGCATCTGCATATTCCTGTTCCAGACGGCCATACAATTCCTCTCTAAGATCATAACTCTGCCACAACGCGGCCCTCAAAGTTTGGATTCCAATGTTATTCTTCAAAATAGCTACTGCCTCGTCTGCGCTGGACACATCTGTAATGCTAATGTTATCAATGCTAACCTTCACCTTATCTACATCTACAACAGGTGCAGGTGTCGGTGCCACCGTATTATTCTCACTTGCTACAGATACGGTAGACAGTGCACTGCTGCCGAAAGGAACTGCAAATACTGCAAATGCAATGGCTGCGGCAATGATTAATTTCTTTTTCATTATCTCATTCCTCCTAAGTATAATGTTATGGATTTTATTTTTACCGTTATTTAGTATACCCCCCCCCGTTATATTGTCAATCCTATTTCTTCCTATTTTTTCCTTTTTTTTCTCATTTTCCATGTGCAAAAAAAGCATGCCCTTCCGCCCCCTAAAAACGGGCATCACAGACATGCTTTTTTCTGCTTTTTATTCATTTTTCTTATTGGAGTGCTCTTTCAGTTCTTCCAGAGCTTCCTTGAACTTCTCGGAACTCATGGTAGGGTTGGAACGGATCATGTCACGCTGGAAGAAATCTCTTAAACTGCTGACATTCTCTCTGTCTGCCACGCTTCTGGTGTACTTCTGCCGCAACTCGGCGACCTCGTTCTTCACGCTCTCCAAATACTGATTGGGAGATTTCTGTGCGGAAGTGCGGAAGCTCTCCAGCTTGCCCTCAATGTTGGACTTCAGGTCCTCCACTCTGGTGGTAATACTTGCAGTAAAGTCTTCCTTCTTCTGGGCCAGACTCTCGCTGAATCCCTCCTTGCGGTTCTCCAGATCTTCACTGGTCACAGCAATAATGACATCCAGCCGTTTCTGGATCCGCAGCATATCTTCTTTTGCCTTCTCCATCTTCTCCAGTACATCCCGCAGATCCAGGGCTGCCTTGAAGGATAATGCGAAATCCGCACCAATCAGCGCCGTCAGCACCAGTGTCACAGGAGTGAGGATGCTGTCCGGAATGGACAATACCAGATGTTCAATGGGCTTATGGATAAACTCCGTCATCAGGATCGTCAGACCACCCCATGCCAATGAAGACCCCAGGCAGATATGTCCCTGGAAATTGAATTTATTCTTGGAATAGTCCCAATATCTGACTTTAAATAACGCCTCCATAGTCACACCTGTGACATACTCCAGCACCGTAGCCCCGATACATCCGGCAATATAGACTAACACCAGATTGTCCTGAAACGGCATGGACACTACCAGCATCATGATGGCTCCACTTCCATACAGCGGCAGAAACGGTCCGCGGCAGAAACCACGGTTGACCAGCTTCCTGCTTTTCAGGGATACATAGGTGGATTCAAAACACCAGCCGAAAAAGCAATAAAAATAAAAGAAAAATAGCCATTGGATCGCAGTATAATGATACACTGTTTAACCTCCTTCACGTCTTCGTTTTTTCCTTACGAGCAAGGCAACTGTCATCTCATGACCGAACCGCTACGGATATACCTCAGCCTCTATGGCAAGCTTCCCCTTCCTCGTGGCATGGGGTTCTCCACTTATGCGGAATTTACCGTAGCCTCTGGCATTTACCACATCCCCCGCCTCCAGGGGCTTGGAATTATTTTCACACAGCCTGCCGTTCACATATACCTTTCCCGCCCGGAACAGCTCCAGGCAGTCGCTTCTGGATTTATTATATACCTTGGAAATGACAGCATCAACACGCGGGCTTGCCACCTGAATGACCTGACGCACCGGTTCTTCCTGCGGTACTTCTGCCGCCGCATCCACCACCTCGCATTTCACATGGGTATGACGGATCTGTTCCAGATTGTCACAGATGAATTCCGCGATGGTATCCAGACAGAACAAAAACGCTTCGCCCTCCCCCGGCAGAATATCACCGATGGTGCTCCGTTCAATACCCAGGTTCATCAGTGCCCCCAGATAATCCCTGTGGGACAGCTTGTCTGCAAATTTCGCGGATAGAGGTCTGATCCGGATACAGCAGATAGGAAAGTGCTGTTCATAGCCCAGCTCCGCCTCACTGCCGAAGCGAAGGAGCTTCCGCTCTGCCTCTTCCCTGCCGCCGTATAAGGTGATCCCTGCGAACTTCACTTCCCGTTCCACCTGCCACAGGGCATCCTGCTCCGCCAGTCCTAAGAATCCGGTAAATGTGTACTGGTTCTGGTTGTAGGATTTGTCTGCCAGTTCACGGATCCGGTTTTTCAGCTGTTGTATTTCTTTTTCATTTTCCACGGACATTCCCGTACATCCTTCCTGCTGTTCTCACTTTGCTTTTGCAAATATTACACTGTACACATTATCCCAGTGCCACATCCAACATCATCATCAACGCAAAACCAATCGCAAAGGCAATGGTTCCCAGGTTGGAATGCTCTCCCTCACTGGCTTCCGGAATCAGTTCCTCCACGACCACATAGATCATGGCACCTGCGGCAAATGCCAGCATATACGGAAGGATCGGTGTCACAATGCTTGCCAGTGCAATGGCCAGAATCGCTCCCACCGGTTCCACTGCTCCCGACAATACGCCTAAGGCAAAGGACTTTCCTCTCTTATTTCCTTCACTCCGAAGAGGCAGGGAAATAATGGCTCCCTCCGGGAAATTCTGAATGGCGATACCGATGGCCAGCGTCAGGGCTCCCGCCATCGTAACAGTTCCGTCCCCGTTTAACACTCCGGCGAAAATAGCACCACACGCCGCACCTTCGGGAAAATTGTGAATGGTCACCGCCAGCATCAGCATGGCTGTGCGGTTCAGACTGCTCTTATGGCCTTCCGGCGCATCGCTTCCCACATGCAGATGGGGTACCATGCTATCGATGAACAACAAAAAAACAATACCGATCAGGAATCCGATCACTGCGGGAAGAAATGCAAGCTTCCCCATCTCTTCGCACATATCCATGGCCGGTATCAGCAAAGACCACACCGAAGCTGCCACCATGACACCGGCAGCGAATCCGGTAAATATTCTCTGAATATTGCCGCCAATCTGGTTTTTCAGGAAAAACACGCAGGCTGCCCCTGCAGTCGTTCCCAGAAACGGAATCAGAAGACCGGCTACAATGCTTAAATTCATGAAACACTCTCCTTTCTTTCATTATTCTATGTAACTCGCAGCAAGATGGTATCTTGTCTGCCTTTTCAAATCATTTTTACTAAAATCCCGCCAGATCGTTGCCCAGGACGGCATACATCAGGAAATTCACACCACACACCAGATGGTAGCAGAATACCGCGATCTCGCCCACGACGAAGATCACCTTCCAGCTCTTCCACCACTCCCTGATATTCCGCACCATGACGATCAACGTCATCAGGAAGACAAAGAACATACCGTGCATATAGCCCCAGGAAAAGTTGGCATGCATCATGCGGAATCCTTTTTCATAGAAGATCAGGAACATTACTGTACCCATAAGATAATTCAGCCATGCAAACCAGTAATATCTGTTGGACTTTATATTTTTAAAATCAAATACCAGATTCAGGAAAAGTACGCCGATGGGCAATGCCATTCCCATGATAATACTTAAAGGAATGCTTTTGGAATAATTGCTCCATACTTTGGCAAAGCCGATGGCGATGCCTGTCTCCTCTCCCATGGCATTCGTCCCGGTGAAAATTCCGGAAAACTGGTACAGCAGGGCAATTCCCGTGGGGATCATGGTCACACACAGACAGAAGGCATTGCGAAAACTTTTTCCTCTGCTTACGATCAGCTGGATCAGGAGGATCAGACCGATCAGAGGCACCACTACCATCGTATAGCTTGGTTTGGTCATGGTGGTCAGCAGAAGGCTGACCGCGAAGAGAACGCAGTTCTTCCACTGAAAATCCTTCTGATATTCCGACAGCACTTTCACCGTCTCAAAAAAGCAGATAATCGCAAAAGGTCTGGTGGCCAGATAAGTGGCATTCCAGAAAGGATTCGGCGTATAAATCCCCATACAGCGATACGCATAATCAAAGCCGAAAAAAGCTGTATTCTTGGGAGAATACAGGTTAGAAAGCAAAAATAGCGAAAAGACAAGCAGGGTCACAAGAATGTCCGTCATAGCCTGTCTTCCCTGAGTTAAGTCATCATAATGACTTACCTTCCGGATCTCCCGGTTCATATAATATTTTGTGATCACTACCGCTGCCAGATTGAACAGCGCGGTGGTGATGGCCATGGCCGCTTTCGCTCCGATCAGCCAGGCGGAAAGTCTGGCTGTCCAGAACAGGATCGGATAGGGAAACTCATAATTTCCCGCAATACCTGCCACCTTATTCACATAGTCCGGCATATCCGACTGAAAGCCCGGCACCTGATAGCACTCCATCCAAAACAGATATAACATAACCCCGGTATACAAAAACAGCAGGAAAAGAAATGTCACTTTTCCTGCCATTGTCTCCCGCAGGCCGCTCTTTATGGGATTCTTTTTCATAGAGCCGATCCTTTCTAGTTGAAACTGATCACGGGATCTTTGGGAGCCTTTGCCTTCTCCACACTGATGGCATGGAGTACAGGGCCCTCTCCCTTATAGTCTGCAAAGTATTCTCTGGCAACCTTCGCTGTCACTTTGACCCATTCCTTCTGCTTCAGGTCTTTCGTGCCTGCAAACTCACAGGCATAGCCCAGAAATGCCATATCTTCCGCACAGCAGGTCATTGCCATGCGTCCCGGTACGAAATAGCCATCGGGATATTCCTCGGGCTTCAGTACCATGGCCAGAAACTGGATATTTTTGCCTTCATAGCGCTCCAGATGATCCATGGAATCCAGATACCAGATGCCGTAGCCCTGGTTGTCCAGTACGATAGGATCCTGATTCAGATCGTAGGGCAGATCCTCCTCGAAGATCTCATCGATCTCACCGTTGGAATCCTCGAAGATCACATCTGCGGAAGGATTCACCGCTTTGATGTTGCGCTTGTATACATTCAGATCCTTGATACCGTCGCAACGGTTGAAAATGATCATCTCGGACTTACGGATCATCTCCGCCAGCAGAGATTTCATATTTGTGTAGTACATAGGGAAGGTGGAGCCGTCAATGGTCGTGATCTGCTGCTCTACTTTCCAGTACCAGGGAAGCGTCATGTTCTTACAATTCCACATACCGTTATACTCGATGATGATACGGGCGGGCTTGTACTGCTTCTCCAGCTCGATCAGATGATTCGGAGTAAACTCCTCTTCCTCTTCGATCAATACGACATCCGTACGACTCTTTTTTAATAAAGCGGGATCGTATTCATTCTCGCCCTCTTCACAGAGGATGAGCAGTGTCTTTCCTTTGATCTGGAAATACGGCTGTCCCAGTGTAAATGTGATAAATTCTGTCTTACCGCTCTCCAGAAAACCATTTATGATATAGACTGGTTTCGTCATAATTCATACCTTTCTCTTTCTTATCCTGCTGCCTGTAAAATCCGTTCCGGCAATTTATTTACGGAACAGTTCTGCCAGCTTGTCCTCGTCCAGTTTGGAACCGATGACACAGATCTTACCGGTAACTTCCGGCTTACCGCTTCTGATGTCATGCTCTTCGGGAACATAATCATAATATACCCAGGTTCCGTCGGGAGCGGGTACCATACCCTTGGCACGCAGGATTGCACCGTACTCTCCGCTGTCCAGCGCAGTAAGGATCTTCTCGATGTCCTCTGCGCTGTAGGTATTGGGTGTCTCGATACCCCAACTGGTGAATACTTCGTCTGCGTGATGGTGATGATGGTGGTGGTCATGATCATGATCGTGGCAGCCGCAGGTGCAGTTCTCGTCATGCTCATGATGATGCTCATGGTCATGATGATGCTCATGGTCATGGTCTTCATCATGGTCATGATGATGGTGATGCTCATGCTCGTCTTCATCATCGTCGTCATCGTGGTGATGTCCACAGCAGCACTCATGGTCGTGGCCATCCTCGTCATGGTCGTGATGGTGATGATGCTCGTGGTCACAGCACTCATCCTCATCGTGATCGTCATGGATATGCTCCAGCATTTCCTTCATCATATCTTCCAGCTTGTCAGCGCCTTCGATGGTCTTCAGTACTTCCCTGCCATCCAGCTGGTCAAGAGGAGTGGTGATAATGGTAGCCTTGTCGTTATGCTCACGGATCATCTCCACGCAGGCATTCAGCTTTGCCTGATCCACTTTGTCGGTTCTGCTTAAGATAATGGTTCCGGCGTACTCGATCTGGTTGCTGAAGAATTCGCCGAAGTTCTTCATATACATCTTGCACTTGGATGCATCTACTACTGCTACCGCACTGTTGATCTCCACATCCAGATCTCCTGCCACGTTCTCCACAGCCTTCAGGACATCGGACAGCTTGCCGACACCGGAGGGCTCGATCAGAATACGCTCGGGAGCATAAGTGCTGATAACTTCCTTCAGGGAAGTACCGAAATCACCTACCAGCGAGCAGCAGATACAGCCGGAGTTCATCTCTTTGATCTCGATACCGGCCTCTTTTAAGAAACCGCCGTCGATACCGATCTCACCAAACTCATTCTCGATCAGAACGGTCTTGCTGCCGTCCAGAGCTTCTTTTAACAGCTTCTTGATCAGGGTGGTCTTACCGGCACCCAGGAATCCGGATACTACATCTATTTTCGTCATTGTTTTTTCCTCCAATCTGAGTCTAAGACCCATCCTTTTTATTTTCTATCATATTTACAGTATTGTCAATAAAACGATTATTAAATTTTTATCAACTAAGCCATAATGTTCGTCAGACACTGTGCGGATGCTCGCATACGCAGCTGTGCTACGGTCTCTCCGTCTCGATCATGCTGTAAGGCACCACGGCCACTTTTCCCTCTTCATCACCGCCACACAGGATTCCTACGAACACACCGTCCTCCGTAAAGGCTCCGCCTCCTGACATTCCGGGAGCGATCAGTCCCTGCAGCAGAAGCATATACTGGTCAAAATCCTCCACATAGATCCAGGGATCCACCACGAAAGCATAGACCGGCAGCCCACTCTCCCCTCCGTACATCCATACATCGTCATATTCCTTCAGTGCATCGAATACTTCCCGATCCGTCTGCACCGGCAGACAGACCTTCCATGCTTCCTCTGACAGTTCCGCCTTGTCCACCCACAGGAAAGCCAGATCGCAGCTGTCCACTGTCTCCACGCCGGTGGCAGCCACCTGTGTTCCGTCCGGAAATGTCACCCGGGCCTCTCCGGTATCGTCCGCCAGTACGTGCCCTGCCGTTGCGATCAGAATCCTGTTTTCCTCTTCATCATAGATCACACCGCTGCCCTGCCGCTCTCCCGTCTGAATTCCCACCAGGGATTTCATTACCTTAAAATCATTCTCCGTCAGTTTCTGCTCTGTCTGCACCGGCAGTTCCACAAATTCCATTCCTGCGTCAGCCTGTCCCATGCCACTGTTTTCTTCCGAAACCTTCTGGCCTGCGGTCTCCGTGGAGACATTTTCCTCACTCCCACCGTTTTCCCCGCAGCCGGCGAAAAGTAACAGGCAGCTCAGTATCACAGTGATCCCTTTTATCCGCATTCTCTCTTTTTTCTCCATGACTTCTCCATAGTTTTTGTCATTCCTTTCGCTTCGCTCAAGGCACAAACAAGTTATGAAA
>NZ_QUEC01000047.1:15240-15497 GCF_003478095.1 Clostridium sp. AF34-10BH | reverse complement strand
GATCAGGTGCTGGCTTATCATACGACGAACCGTTCCGGATACCGGGAATACAAGAGCTGCGGAATCGTCTGTGAAGGATGTCCATATCTGAAGCAGTGCACAGAAAGCAGGGATCATGTGAAGGTAGTGACCCGGCATATCTGGGAGCCGTACATGGAAAAGTGTGAGGATATCCGGCATACGATTGGGATGAAGGAAGTGTATGCGCAACGGAAAGAGACCGTAGAGCGCCTCTTCGGAACAGCAAAAGAAAACCA
>NZ_QUEC01000047.1:0-15230 GCF_003478095.1 Clostridium sp. AF34-10BH | reverse complement strand
AAAGAGACCGTAGAGCGCCTCTTCGGAACAGCAAAAGAAAACCACGGATTACGCTATACACAGATGATAGGAAAAGCCCGGATGGAAATGAAAGTCGGGCTTACGTTTGCCTGCATGAATCTGAAAAAACTGGCAAAGATGATAGCCAGGAAGGGAAAAAGGGGAACCCAAAAGTGTTTATTATTGATCAAGTACACACTTTTTGAACCCAAAACAAGAAAAACGCTTCTGGAGTGCTGACCAAAAGCGTTTTGTCTACAGTCTGAAGAGCCCACAAGTTAATGTGGGCTCTTTTAACACTTATACCAATATATTTTCCATAACTTTTTTCAAGGATTCTTCCGCCGAAAAGGCAGTCATGTATTCCAATCCAACATATCCATCGTATCCATTATCAGCAAGTTCCTGAAGCAAGTATGTATAATTGATTTCTCCGCCGGTAATAGGACCTCGACCAGGCACAGCCGCTGCATGAAAATGTCCTATTTGGTTCAAATGGTCAAATATATTAGAATACAAATTTCCTTCTGTGATTTGTTGATGATAGATATCAAATAATATCTTCACATTATCCGAATCTATTTTCTCTAATATGTCAAAAGCTTCTCTCGAAGTAGACAAATGATATCCCGGATGATCTACCAGTAAATTTAAAGGCTCTATTACAAGCTCTATTTTTTGCTCAGCCGCAAGATCCCCTGCTTTTTGCATAGTATCAATGAAAGTGCATCTATGTTGATCTCTCGTTATGCCTTTTGCAGCTGTTTCATATTCCCATCCAGCCTGTACGATCAATCTTCCACAGTCAAGTACATGAGCCGTTTCCATACTCCTTTTTAAACCTTCAAGGAATTCCTGCTGTTTTTCAGGATCTCCAGGATTAATAAACTCCGTACAGAAAGCTGCTGTCTTTAGTCCTGTTTCTTTCTGAACCTCTTTTATACGTTTAATATCTTTATCCTTCCATGACCAAAATTCATAAGCTTTATATCCAAGTCTGTGAATTACACTCATTGCCTCTACGAATGATAATTTACTCTCCCGAAATACTGCATCAATACAAACAGAATAGTTTAATTTTTTTGCTCCCATACAATTTCTCCTTTCTTATTTTGTCAACTAATTATAAATGAATATCGGATGTCTTCTTTTGCACTTACATGATACGATGGTTCTACATCGGCTCCCCAACTATTAATTCCTCCAACGCCTCTTGTCGCTCCATAAATACACAGTACAGTTCTCCTTGCTGGCGGAAGCTCTTCCTGATGAGTTGCATTTTCGATTTCATATGCCGTATATGGAAGACATGAAAAATGAAAATTTTCTCCACTCTTACATATTTTCAGCATATGTTTACCAGGTGACGGCATACTATTATCCTGTATAGTATCTCGATATATTTCAACCCATTCTGTATCCATATGCATTCCACATTCCTGCGGAACCAAATATGGTGTCATAATCGGTTTTTCAATGAAAACACCTCTATGGGCTCCCTTCTTTCTGTCCGGGTAGGTTTCTCCCGACAACCCTTCATACCTATATTCCTTTGCAAGCGTCGGCATAAGTATACGTAGTCCAAAAACCGGAAGCTCTGGAAGTTCCGGTCTTCCATGGAAGAGGTTTTCCACAAGAATTTCTCCATTACTGTTAATCTGATAGGATACTTCCACCAATGTTTTGGGAATTGTAATAGTTTCATAGGTAAAGATCATTTTTACATGATCAGCATATTCATTGGCTGAAAATGCATTATTATAAGGTGCACATGGTAATCCGATATCTTTGTCATCAACTATCACTTGTTTCTTCACACAATGTATAAACATATCAGCGGACATCCACGCTCCACTCTGCACTTGGAATCCACAGCCCCGATCATTATCGGTAAGCGCTCTCCAAAAGGCTGGTTTAGGACATCTAAACAACCACTCTATTCCGTCTTTTACGAGTGACTCCATTCCTCCAGCCACATAAGAAAAAATATAAGAAAAGTTATCTCCCGATACTCCCAGAGTACAATCACCGTATACAATTTTCAACATTTTTTTATTCATATTTTGCATAATAGTATTTTACCTCCTGAGTCGCCGGCTTTTCTGTTCGGTCTGCGAACACAATTCCATTTCCGGAAAATTCATAATCGGACGGTCTGTCATCGAAATCTCCACCATAACGAAGAACCTGTTCTCCAGTCACTTCATCCTTGACATAAATCGCCTGATCAATATAATCCCATATAAACCCTCCCTGAAACATTGGATATTTGTCCAGGAGGTTCATGTAAGAATCCATTCCACCAAGAGAATTTCCCATACAGTGCATATATTCACATAATACATATGGCTTTTTTGCATTCTGATCAAGATACTGTCTGACTTCATCCGGAGTAGCATACATTCTGCTTTCCACTTGAGATATTTTATCCTCGTAGCTTCTGTTAACAGATACTCCTTCATAGTGTATTAGTCTTCCGTCATTTTGATCCATAAAATATTGATTCATTGCTTCAATATCATCTCCGGCATATGACTCATTTCCCAACGACCAGAACAATATGGAAGTATGGTTCTTAAAAGTTTCATAATTCGATTGGGCACGATCAATCACTGCTTCTTTCCATTGAGGTATTGATCCGGGGACGTTATATGACGGCTCTATCGCACCCATTTTTTGCCATGATCCATGGCTTTCCAAATTGGTTTCGGCCATCATATATATTCCTGCTTCATCACACATATAATACCATGGAATCTGATTTGGATAATGACATGTCCTGACTGCATTAATATGATTCTGCTGGAAAAGCATCAAGTCAATTCGCATTTCTTTTTCTGTAATGCATCTTCCTTTATGCGGTTCCCATTCATGTCGATTAATACCTGTCAGAATCAGCCTCTTTCCATTTAAATAAATAACTTTATCTATAATTTCAAGTCTTCTAAAGCCAATTGCATAAGGTACAATTTCTATCAGACAATTATCCTGATCTCTTACCTCCAAGCAGAAATCATAAAGATATGGCTTGTGATGATCCCACGGAGTAATGGATATGGGTAACGTATCTTTAAGAGCACCAGTTACCTGAAGAATGTTCGAAGTTCCCTTGTCGCTGTATTGCATTTTCATGTCCTGGCTCCAGCAGATTTTTCCTTTATCTCTCAGTACCGCCGTTACCCTGATGTCTTTTGCGTAGACCATGGACAATTTTGCATTAACTTCCAAATTTCCCTGTATGTTTGAGTTCCACAATATTGGGCGAATAAAAATGTCTTCAACATGTACACAAGGCTTTGCCTTAAGTTTAACACTTCTAAATATACCGAAAAAGCGAAAGAAATCCTGATCTTCCAAAAATGCAGCTGTACTCCTTTTATGAACCTCAACGCAAAGTTTATTTCCCTCTGTCCTAATATATGGAGTAAGATCAAATTCCGATGGTGTAAAGCTATCTTCTGCATATCCTATAAACTCACCATTCAGCCAGATATACATTGCCTGTTCTACTCCTTCGAAGCAGACGTAAACCCTATTTCCCTGAAAAGTCTCAGGCAGATCAAATGTGCAGACATATGATCCTACCGGATTATACGAAGCTTCGCTGAACATTCCAGCACCATTTCCAGCATTTTCAATGCTATATGCAGGTCTGCGATACTCATGTCCTTCCCATGGATACATGGTATTAATATATTGTATTTTATCATAGCCTTGCAATTCTATATGTCCCGGCACTCTGATCATATCAAAGTTCGAATCATCGTATCCTTCTTTGTAGAAATCAGCTGGTCTCGATGCTGCATTCTTACTGTATCTAAACTTCCATAAGCCATCCAGCAGCATCACCCATCGGTCTGATTTCTTCTCCATATCATTATAGCTTGCATAATAAGCATGGTCACTATGTGCATCCTCTCTGTTGACTCTAAAAATCTCAGGATTATCCAGCCATCTGATATCTGCCTTCATCATTTATACCTCTTCCTAATATAATAAATTAATCATTCCCAAAATCTTTCCAATTCTAGTGCTCGCTCACCCCAAATGGCATTTTTATGCAAGCACAATCCACTCGCTTTTATATATTGCTTTTTCCCTTACTCATATACCTGGATATGATAGTTTGTTACCACCGTGAGAATATTATAATCTACGCCACACTGATCCATAATCTTTGCTACAGATCTGATTCGGTCAAATGCTGATGCTCCATCTTTGGTATGTCGATAACAATCATGAATCTCTTTTGTGCCGTCTACAGAGAGTCCTACAAGAAAATGATTTTTGAGTGTCTGCTCTGTCATAAATCCATAGGATTCCCGTGCTCTCTTTTTTGTTTCATCGCAGTAGAAACAGTAATCACACTTCATATTGCATAATCCTGATGATGGTTTTATAAGTACACTAATCGGTGGCATATATTTCTCCTGTCTGCTTTCCTATATTAATACTGACATAGCTAACTTCATCACTCCTGCCAATACCATTACCCAAATGGGGTTCAGCTTAGTACTACGCAGCAGCAATATACATATTGCGAATATCAGAATCATGATCCATTTTGTTCCAAATAGGGATATTTCTATTCCATTTCCCCAAAAGGCTGTTATAAGAATCTGGACTCCGGCCGAAGCGATCATTGCCACCACCGCTGGTCGAAGCGAATGTAATACACCTTGAAGCATATCCATGCTCCGATATCGCAGATATAATTTTGCAAGAATCGTTACAATAATGCAGGATGGTAAGATACATCCTACCGTTGCTACTACTGCTCCGGGTATTCCTGCTATTTTAAGTCCTACAAAAGTAGCCGAATTAACAGCAATCGGTCCCGGGGTCATCTGAGATATCGTTATAAGATCTGTAAATTCCGACATTGTAAGCCATCCATGGCTGGTTACAACCTGCCCCTGTATCAAAGGCATTGCTGCATATCCTCCACCAAAGCTGAACAACCCTATCTGTAAAAAACTCCAGAATAACTGTAAATATATCATTTCATCTTCCTCCTATTTAACAGGAGTGTACGGATTATGCCAATTATTCCGCATACGATTACGATATACACAACATTTATACCAAACAGGCAGGCTGCAACAAACGCTCCTACCATTATAATCAGCGACACGGCTTCCTTCTCTTTCACGATTGGAATCCCCATATCCAACGTGACGGATGCAATTACCGCTCCGACCCCAGCCTGCATGCCTTCCAGAAGCTGACTGATTAACCAGTTATTTCTAAAGGCTTTATAAAATACAGATATTACTGATAAAATCACAAACGGAGGCAGTACCGTCCCAAGGATTGCTACCAACGCTCCCAGAATGCCTGACAGCTTATACCCTACAACAATGGCTCCATTTACTGCGATCGCTCCCGGAGAGGATTGTGCGATTGCCACTAGATCAAGCATTTCATTTTCTTCTATCCAGTGATATTGATCTACAAATTTTTTCTTCATCAGTGTAACGATCACATATCCCCCACCAAAAGTAAATGCGCTCAGATATAAGGTAGATAAAAACAGTTTCAATAGCATTTTTTTCTTGTTTTTTTCTTTCATGGCTGGTCTCTCAATATATTTTAAAATACTACATTACCTATATGCAGAAAACGATGCGATTTCCTTTATAACTAAGTCATCGCATCATTTTCTGCACTCTCTTAATTTATGCACTTACTTCAATGTCTCGTAATCCGCATCCGTGTAGTCTTTCGTCGCATCCCAGTTAGGAAATTCCAATGAGCTATAATCCATTCCAACTGCCTCCGAAGCACGCTTCCACTCTGTAGTTGTATCATTTGCCAGTGTCTTTAATGCACTGTCATAGTCAGTAATACTCTGGGAAATAATGCCCTGCACAATTGCTCCTAAGCTAGGCTGTACATCCTTTACTTCTGCATAAAAATCATTTGCTTTCTCATCTCTCTTTACTAAAGTAGGAACTACTCTGGATGTTTCCTCTGCAATTGTGTAGTATTGCTTCATATGCTCATTGGTCATGTATTTTTCATTGATTTCCGGAATACAAGACACAAAACTTCCACTTTCCACATTGCTCTGCTGATATCCATATTGTTCATCATACAGTGCCATTAAATATTCAGCTGCTTCCTTGGGATGTTTGGACTGCTTATAGATACCCATCCACGGAGATAATTCACCCGCCTGAACATAAGTGTTTGTTACTCCGTCAGGAACAGGAACTGCCATAACTCCATAATTCAAATCCGGATAATTTGCATCCCACTGGGATACACACCACATTCCCTGGCAGAGGAATGCCGCCTGTCCCTGTGCAAATAATTCTCTTGCCTCCGGAGCACTTATATTGATAGTATCCGGATGAATACTTCCATCATCTACCAGACCTTTAATAAATCCAAGCGCATCATTCATTTCCTTGCTGTCGTAAGGCGCCACTCCATTATCCGTCAGCACTTTCTGCGTTGCAGCTACCTTACCACCAGCTGCTGCAACCAGGGATCTTGCCATAACGTCCATACGGTTCATCTGTTTTCCGCCATCAATCAGACCATAAACATTGCCATTCCCCATCTCTGTAACTTTTTTACAGGCTTCTCTAAACTCTGAATATGTTGTGGGAACCTCCGTAACACCTGCCTGGTTCAAAATATCCTTATTATAGAAGAATAAACACTGAATGATTGGCATCTGCTCTGTAACTGTATACCAGTCATCCCCAATATCAGTAACTCCCTCTGCAAAGGCATCCGGATCAAACTTATTTCGGAATTCATCGGTTACATAATCGTTAATCGGCTGGAACCAGCCTTCTTCTACCGCTGTATTTAAAGTAAGTCCCACCGGAATCGGAAACAAATCAGGCCCCTCACCAGATTTAATCATAGTAACAATAGTATTTTTGAATTGATCTACTGTAAGCATAGTATATTCAATTTTAATATCAGGGTGTGCTTCTTCGAACTTCTTATGAAACTCCTCTCTTTGCGTAGCAGATCCGTCGCTCCAGTCAACAACCCGAAGTGTTATTTGTCCATCGGTGTCCTCTTCTGTTGCTGCTATGACACTTGCATTTTCGCCTGTTTCATTTCCATTACCTGTTGAGGGCATTGCACCACATCCTGCCAGGGTTGTTGCTGCAATTATAGCAGTCAATAACAGTGTACCAAGTCGTTTTAATTTCATTTCTTTTTCTCCTCTCTTTGATATAAATTATTGTTTTCAATTAACTTTTAACAGCTCCGGCAATTCCTTCCACAAAATGCTTCTGCATTAAAACAAATAATATAATAACCGGGATTACAGCTATAGAACCTCCGGCAGCAATGCCTGTCCAATCAACAGTATTTTCTCCTTTGAATGCATATAACCCAACCGCAAGTGTCCTAGATGACGGATTATTCAAAGTTAATACCAAAGGAAGCATGAATGCATTCCAAGCCCAAATGGTTTCCATAATGACTACTGTCGTTGCGACAGGCTTACACAGCTTCATCATAATATAGAAAAATGTCTGAAAATAATTGCATCCATCTATCTTAGATGCCTCTTCCAACTCATTTGGTACAGATTGAAAGAAGCTGGTAAACAGAAGCAAAAAGATAACATGCGCTCCTCCTGCCTGTGATAAGATCAATCCAAGCTTGGTACCTACCAGATTCATTCCTTTGACTACTTCATAGGTCGGTATAATTGTACTCACCAGCGGAATAGCAATACTGGCCAAGAAAACTGCCATGCATAGGTTTCTGCCAAGAAATTTATAACGTCCCATAGCATATCCCGCCATCATCGTCATAATCAGCACAATGATAACCGAAAATGCTGTTACAATAATTGTATTGATAAAATAAGTGCCAAAATCCGCTTTCTGCCAGATACGAATAAAATTGTCGATTGTCGGCTGTACCGGAATCAATCCCATACGGTTTTGGAAGAACTCATTCTGGCCCTTAAACGAGGCGGAAATCATCCATAAAAAAGGATATATCCAGAAAAATCCAACGCAAAGCAGCAAACCATGTTTAATCACAGATTTAACGATATGAATCTTTTTTTCTTTGCTCATCTGTTCCACCCCCTATTGTACATTCTTCTGTAGACGGTCTTTCATTGCATTCAGAAGTATTCCTATTATTATAACGGCGCCTCCAAAGAACAGAGCTGCTGCACTCGCATAGCCAAGTCTTGGCATTCCAATCTCACTTGAAAATGCGGTTCTATATACATACGTTGCGATTACATCTGTTGCATAATAAGGGCCACCTTCCGTCATTGTTTTCACAATATCAAATACCTTCAAAGAATTTATGGCACATAATATTGCAATAATTCCTCCTGTGGGTGCAATCAGAGGCAACACAATATGGAAGAAAGTTTGTCTTCTGTTTGCACCATCAATGGTTGCCGCTTCATATACATCTTTCGAAACTCCCTGCAGTCCTGCCAGCCAGTAAATCATATATGTTCCGCAATCCTTCCAAAGCGAAATGATTACCAATGTAGGCAGCGCATACTTTGCGTTTCCCAGAAAATTAATCGGGTTTTGCAGAATATGTAGTGTGACCAAAAGATGATTGACCGGTCCCTGAACTCCCAAAATGAATATCATGATAATTCCCACTACAGAAGCAGTCGTAACTACGGGAACAAAATACATTGTACGGTATAATCCACGTCCTTTCATTTTTTCATCATTTAGCAGATATGCAAGGAACAAAGACACCGCAAGTTCTAACGGAACTATCATTACCATGTACTTAAAACTGTTTATAAAAGCATTCCAAAACAATTCATCATGCATCAGTTCTTTATAGTTCTGTAAGCCGATAAACGTTGCATTAGATGTCATTCCCGACCAGTCCAACAGCGAATACTGAATACTGCATATAATCGGATACCCTTGGAATAAGATATAAAATCCAACTGCCAGCGACATAAACATCCAACACCATAGATTTAACTTTAATTTTCTTTTAAATCGAATTCTTCTTGTTGCTGCATCGACTGCATATTTTGTCATTGTCATAGTTCTCCCCCCATTTCATATAGATACTTGCTTCTGACAGCTTCTTTTATAGGTAACCCTGTATCGTAGTCCAACTGGCGAGGCTCATATTCCTCATTTTCTCGTTGTCTTGTAAACCCTTCGTTGTCCCAGCTTGGAGTAAAATTTTTATTCCAGGGTCTAAGAGACCATTGATAACCACGATAAAGATCTCGAGTTGCATTCATATGGGTGACAAGTTTTCTATGATATTCCCGAATTATCTCCAAGTATTCCGGATTATCTATTTCATTTACCATTTCATCTGGATCCTTTTCTAAGTCGTAAAACTCATCTCTGTCAAGCAGATTAATTGCTAATTTATAGTTCTCCGAAATGACACCTCTCATAATTTGAACCCCACCAAATCCATCATGATCTATCTCATATCTGGTAAACTCTGTATAAACTTCACTGTTTATCTTAATTGTCGTATCGTATATCTGTGGAAGCATGCTCTTTCCTTCCAGTAACTTCGGAATACGTAATCCAAAATAGTCCATCACTGTCGGAGTAATATCAATATGAGATGCCGGTGTTGTAATTACTTTTCCCTTTTCACCACCTTTAATGATCAGCGGAATATTAGTCACCTCATCATAGATAGCTGCGTTTTTAGAAAACAGCCTATGTGCCCCCAACATGTCTCCATGATCAGAGGTATAGATAACCATAGCATTGGGCATCTTTTCTTTAATCACATCCAGAACTCTTCCCATTTCATAATCAACAAAGCTGTTACATCCCAGGAATAATGCTAATCCTTCGGAACTTTGGTTGATCTGTTTTTCATCTGCTGTCAGCTTATCCCCGGCCCACAGTTGTTGCATTAAAGGTTTATTTTTCAAGTCATCTGTAAATTTAGCAGAAGGCTCAAATTTAAAACCTCTGTACATGGTATTATAAGGTGCAGGACATAACGACGGTCCATGAGGTTCGTCATATGATACCGTAAGGAAAAAGTCTTCTTCTTTGTATTGATCCAAAAATCTGATTGCGCGATCCGAACATCTATGAGCATATGTAAATTCTTCTGAAAAATCCGGTTGAAATGACTCATTTGGTTGCCTCGAACATACACGTTCATTTTCACTCAGCTCATTCAGATAGCATTTCATATCATACCAGTAATCTGCATCCCAGCCTTCGGGGCAACAACCTAATCCAAAATAATCCCCACCATCCAAATGCCATTTTCCTATATATCCACATTTAATACCATTGTCCGTCAGTCTTTGTCCAATAGTCTTTACATTTGCCCCCAATGGAACTCCGTTCGTTACCATTCCATTTGAATGAGGAAACGTGCCTGTAAAAATTGCACTTCTTGCCGGACCACAAACCGGTTGACAAGTGTATGCATTCTCATACCGAATTCCCTCTTGCGCCAGTGCATCTAAATTTGGCGTAAACATTTTTTTATTACCATAACATCCCACCATGTCTTTTCTTGTGGTATCTGTCATTAATAGAATTATCTGTTTTTTCAAAAGGTCACTCTCCTTTTCTGGATTTGCGCTGTTTTATATAGATATATTAGCATATATTTATTTACATACTATTAACATAAATGCTTTTAATATGGATTTTTCTGCATTTGTATGTTATGATTACGTTGTTTATAAAGGATGGAGTTGATGTAGTCATATGATAAATATTAGCGGTCATTTAAGAGAAGAAAGAAAAATTACAGGTTATTACGATCAAGATGTTCCTCTGATAGTGAATTGTTGTGGGAAGCAGGTCTTTCAGACACAGGATTACTTCTGCAATCGTAAAAATGGCAGACTGGATTACCAAATAATATACATTCACCGCGGAAGTGGGCATTTTTATTTGAATAATGAATGGATTACCTTATCGGCAGGAAATATTGTTTTATATCGTCCAGGCATACCTCAGTATTATTCCTATTATGCAAAGGAAAAACCTGAGATCTACTGGATACATTTTACTGGTAATGAATGTGAAAATATATTAAAACAATACGATATAAAGAATTGTTATATTGGTGAAAGGCTATATTTGAAATTACTCTTTCAGGATATTATCACCGAACTACAACTAAAAAAAATATCTTATGAAGACATTGTATTGCATAATTTTTATATTCTCCTATGCTTTATTCATCGTTCCTTTTATAGTATCTCCAGACCTTTGGATAATGATTTTTCCTTTGACAGGCTACTACTTGAATTAAACTCTAAATATGCAAACAAATGGTCTGTGGCTTCCATGGCTGATTACTGCAAACTAAGTCAAAGTAGTTTTTCACATATGTTTAAGGATCGTATGGGGATGTCCCCCATGCATTATCTAAATTACCAGCGCATTGAGAAAGCCAAAGATTTTCTTTTGTCTAATTCCATGACCATTACCAATATTTCGCGTTTGGTAGGTTTTGATGATCCGCTTTACTTCAGCCGTGTATTCAAAAAATATACTGGTGCATCGCCACAAGCTTATTATCAAAATTTGGGAAATACTAATACACCTGACTGGTTTCTAAACAACACAACACCACAATGATTTTTATTATTTATACAAATATTACATCCGACGAAGTACTATGTTTGAGAAACTCACTATTTCTATCTGTATAGTTCACCTAAAGCAAAGGAGGTTACAATGATACTACATTATTCAACAGAGGTCTCTATTCATGTATCAGATAATCTTGAAGACGTACTATCTCAAATTGGTATGAATGCAAATGACATTGCATTGGCAAAAAGTAAAGTATTACGTCCTGCATACCCAAATGATCTCTATACTCCTTTACCTGACCGCCAAACCACTTTTACATGCATCCCAACTGATAAAATAATAGGTACCACTCGTTCTACTCCTGGTCAAAGTGTTTTTGATAATGTATGCTTTGTACCTGACTCAAAACGTCATAGCGATAAATTTAAACGATATTTTGGAGAACTGTCCCGATACGGTTCTTTGGATTCCACGAGAAAATCTTTTGCTATTTTGATTGATCCCGTCGATGTTAATTATTATACGGATTCTGATGAATATTTTGTAGAACGAGATGGTAATCACAGGGCATTAACTGCAATGCTGATTGGAGCTCCTTATATCAAAGCTCGTGTACACAATCTTGAATGTTTCCGATCTTGTCCGTGTTTTCTAAGTATTCCCTGAGTAATTTTGCTCCACCGCTGATAAACACAATGCATCCGGTTTTCAAGTCGATTCCTCTCTCCCGGAGTGCCCCCAGGAAATCATCGACATACTGCTTTGTCATCTGCTTTACCAGTCTGATTACACTGTCGCTGTAATCACTGTTTTTGCCAAGAATAATCGTATCAATGTCCGTATCTTCTAGGAGCATATCGAAATCGGAGCTTACACGGTAGATAATCCGGTTATATAGCGTAATGACACCTTTTTCAAGGGAATCGCATACTGACAGATCCGGTCTGCCCTCCCGAAGCAGCAGATAATCTAAGGTGAATCCACTGATGTCCAAACTTCTCATAAAGAGCGCCATAATGTTTCGGAGGCAGTCCTACCGGAAGTTCTACCTGATAAATGGTATCCTTCTGTGGCTGTGTGCGCCTCTCCAGTTCTTTACCGATGCCAAACAGGGGAAGAATAAAAAATCTGTCATCCAGGCTCTTGTCCCTCATATAGGGGATACGCTCTCCGGTAAGGGAATAGAATTTCCCATTGTACTGCAGGTACTCTCCGAGCACCGGTTTTAAGTCGCTCTCCGCAAGACCGGAAGTAAATACTTCTTCAACAGTTTTCATGTTGCGGTTGCCATGATCCAGGGGGATCGTAATTTTCTGATATGTCATAATATCATCACTCCTTTACGTATTCTATAATTATATATACGCATAGGATATGTGTTTTCTTACAGGCATTAAAAAATTATCCTAATAGTCTTACCAACTTTTTGCTATACAACATGAACCTAAAGTCCATTAACACTGCTCAAAATACATATCAAATTTATCATCACATAATTTCATTTGGAATACTTTCACTTCTGTATTTCTGTAGTGATCAATTATTACTTTTTGATACTCATCGGGCATATTACATCCCAAATAAATAGCAGTAATGCAACTATGAGCATCTATTATAGGATAAATTTTTGATTTCCATAATCCATATTCTGCAATTTTTCTTGATCGCCATTCCTTCTCATACGACCAGCATTCCGATTTTGTTAACATTACTTTTGATTCATATTCACCCATATCATCAAATTGATCTTTACATGGCTTTTCGTTTGTATATTCAACTTTTGCTGTGCCTCGTAAAAAAGCACTATCACATGATTTACTAAAATCATATTCAATACAAAATCCAGAATAACTACCTGCATAATGCGCCCACATTAGCTGTTCATTATTAACTTCTGAAAAGGAAGTTATTGCTACTTCTTCCTTATAGGGTATTCTGTCCATCTTATAAGCCTTAAATATTTCTTCACTTATACTTCTATCATAGTGTCTACTGTCTAATACAATCCTCAATGCTCTATCAAAATCATCTGAATAAAGCAATCGATCTACCTCATCCTTCTTTATTGTGACCGCTCTCCTTAGCACGTCAATGATATATTTTCTCTCTTCAAGTGGAGGCACAATTTCAGGTGCTTTTGGTAACAAAGTATCAAATGGATCATTGAAAAACTGCGGGGACGTATAAAATATATATCCATCTAATGCTATTGCTCTCCATTTATCTATTACTTTTCCTACACTACTTGCATCCTCCCGTGAAAGATTAGGTGCAAACATTAATCCAACATACTTCCCATTATCAACTACTTTAATAGCATATTCCTTTGATATAGGAAAATATTTATACAGCTTTCGTGGATTATCATATAAATTAGTAACCAAATAATTCACCTACCTTTCCATACAGCACATCAATAGATAGTAATGTCTGCCATACAAATGTCTTAACATTATTTATTATACAACCAAATTATCATATAATTAAATATCTAAAATAGCCCAGTTTCCAAACACTGTCGTTACAAATAATAGGTGTACCAACATCGCTGTATCGGTTGAATTCTTATAGAATCCATGTTAAATTGAAGCCAAGAGTTGTCCAATTACTCGCTTTTGGCATATTAACAGAGACAGAATAATCATCTGTCGCAATGAATATATCTCTATGATTCAAAATGGAGGACGTATGATGAATACAGATAGACTACCTGAAGTAAATAACCTACCCAATGATGAAACAATAGCTGCCATGAAAGAAGTAGACGAAATGCGTAAGCATCCTGAACAGTATCCAGCCTTCACTTCCGTTTATGGGATGCTTGATGCGCTCTTAAAAAACGAAGGCTCTGACGGAGTTCGCTCCGACAGATAATTTTAATTATACCCATAAAAAAAGAGCCTATCATGTGCCTAGTGCCTCTGATACATCAGATCCTTTGGCTAACGTCCGAAACGTACATGAAAATAGCTCTTTTTTATTTGAGTGCCACAGGGTTCCTGCATGGGTCCGTTACCCACCGCAACCAATTACCTGTTGTGCACGAGCCAGGAATTACACTCTTGATATGAATATACCTCACTTTACTTACCGTATAAATATACCGTAAGTATAATCTTCCTGTCACAGTTGCTTTTCTCTGTACTATGGATTTGTTTTACGTGCATATAAGCATCTCTTTTCTTTTATGCGTAAGCTTTTTTAGAAAAGAAAAACCCCAGAAACACAAAATTTCTGAGGCTCTTCAGCGAGGCGCAGACCGGATTTGAACCGGTGGATACTGGTGTTGCAGACCATTGCCTTACCACTTGGCTACTGCGCCATATTTAATTAAATGACTCCAACGGGAATCGAACCCGTGTTACCGCCGTGAAAGGGCGATGTCTTAACCGCTTGACCATGGAGCCGCGTGTTATCGCCGCTTGGCGTATCTAATGTATCTGATAAAAAAACTCCCCGAGTAGGGCTCGAACCTACAACAACTCGGTTAACAGCCGAGTGCTCTACCATTGAGCTATCGAGGAAAATATCTTGCTTCGCAAGCTATTTAAGAGAATGCTACGCATTCTCAGAAAAAAGCTACAAAGCTAAATGTGAAGAAATTTTATTTATTCCTTCAAAACCGAACACTGAAATCTAATCTTTATACCCTAACTTACATCCTTTTCCTATCCAAAACCTTTGGTCAAGCCCTCGACCGAT
>NZ_QUEC01000046.1:0-18341 GCF_003478095.1 Clostridium sp. AF34-10BH | reverse complement strand
GTTTCTTATACCCTGCCAAGGGCTACGGGGATATTTCGCTAAATTTCTATTTAATTCCCGACCCGATGCAATGTCACATCATCCAGAGTTCCCCAGCTGTTCTTATTACATTGATATCTCACGCCAATGGTCAGGGTGCCGTCGGTGACTTTGATACCGGAGACGGTGGGATTCTGCCAGTCGGCATAGGTGGTGAGCATAAAAGGCACTGTCAGTTCCTTGCCGTCTACGACAGCATACAGCTCCATGGAAGCATCCGCTGCCAGGTCACCGCCCTGTGAGAAAGCGGACAATTCATAAGTACCGGGTTCCAGATCTGTGAAGCTCTGCTCAATGGAAAAGTCCATATCGGAGGTACCGGACCAGAAGTGGAAAGCCACCTCACCGCTGTGGGCATCGGCAGCTTTGACCTGATAGTCGGTGGGATTCGTTTCACCGGAGTATGTTACAGTCCACATAGAAGTATCAGCATCCTCAAAGCCGGGATTCTGTACATAATTGACCCGTTCTACCGTGACAATGGCAGTAACTTCCGTACCTTCATCCAGAGATCCGGCAACTGTGAACTCTCCGCCGTTTTCCGTGTCGATGGCGGCAATATCTTCAGCATCCCAGGTGACAGGAACCTGTTCTTCGGAACGATCGTTATAGATGATACTTACGGTATCCGGAAGCTTGACTTCCGCACCGATATTGCAGGACACCACTATTTCGGGGATGGTGTCTATCGCCAGAGGAGCAGTGGCTCCGTACTTCAGATATTTAAATATATTTAGGGAGGCCAGAGGATGTCCGGTGAAGTCGAACATGGCCTGATTGTCCCAGGAGCTTCCGCCGTAATACTGTCCGGCATCCTTTGGATCATAACCGCCTGCATAACTGCTGGCCCAACCGCTGCCGTATTTTTCCCAGATGGCAGAATTATCAGCATCGGCGGGACCGACCGGGATCCAGGTACCTTCCCAGTAGAAGATGCCTTCGGCACCGGCCTCGCTGGCAGCCGCACAGACATCCCGCACTTCGTTGGCCTGCCCCTGTACGCTGGCTGAATATCCTTCTGCCAGATCATCGGTTCCCTTGATACTGTTGGCAGAGCCATCGCCGTCTTCCGAAGTATAACAGTAAGCGTTTTCCGCTACATATACCTTTTTGCCATAAGTATCACGGATATGGATAATGGCATTTTTCAGATCGTCCATCGTGCCGTGCCAGTAGGGATAGAAGGAAAGACCTACAATATCATAATCGATTTCTTTTACCTGCAGACCGGTCAGCAGTGTATCCAGCTTTTTCATATCATCGATGTTGGTGTAATGTACAGCCACCAGAATATCTTTTCCGGAAGCAGTGGCAGCATCCCTGACAGCCTTACTGCCGGAGGCCAACAGTTTTCGAACGTTTGATGCATCTGTCTCTCCACACATGCCGTTGTTGATCTCGTTGCCCACCTGTACCATACCGACGTCCACACCGGCATCCAGAATCTGCGTCAGGTTTTCCAGAGTGAAGTTATAGAGAGCGTCGGATTTTTCTTCGATATCCATACCTTCCCAGGCCTTTGGAACGAACTGCTTCTTGGGATCTGCCCAGAAATCGGAATAATGGAAATCAATGCAGACCTTCATGCCATACTGCGTGGCACGTTGTCCCAGAGTGATGGCAGTCGCCACGTCATTGTTGCCGCCACCGTAACCGTTGCCGTTCTCATCATAGGGATCGTTCCAGACCCGGAGACGGATATAGTTCACACCGGCCTGCGCCAGCGTCATAAATACATCCTGCTCTTCTCCGTCAAAGTTATAATATTTCACGCCACTGTTTTCCAGAGCCAATACTGCGGATATGTCCATACCACGGTAAAAATCATCGGAAATGCCGTCCACCGGCTCCACATAAACGGTAGACTCCACCGGCCCTTCCGGCTGGGAAAAAGTGATGACATCCGTGGCATCTGCAGTAGCGGTAACTGCGGATTCTGCCACTGTATCTGCGATTTCCAGATCCTGACTGCCGCATCCGGGCAGCCAGCCCATGACCAGTCCCGCACTGAGATACAGAGTCAACAGCCGTGTACGTAATTGTTTGCTAAAATGTTGCATAAGTAATCCTCCCACAAAACATAATTGAACAACCGATTGCACATATATATTATAGCATATTATCATACATCAAAGATAAAAATGTAACAAAAAGTGCGCAATAATTTCGAGGACTATTGCGCAAAACATTTGTTTTAAATACCAGAAGCAGGGAATCGTAGATGTATTATTGGAATTGAACAAAGCATTGACCGGGCAGCGGATGGATGAGTGGATACAATTGTTCAATGTAGAAACGGTGGATGATCTGAAGATGTTGGAAACCATGACAAAGAACCCCGGAATTCGTACAGGAAATGTTAAAAAAATATGATTTGTAAAAGTTTCTGTGAAGAAGCCGGACCATAAAAATACGCCATGGGGAAGGAATCCTTCTCAATGGCGTGTTTTATTACAAGGCATTATACAAACAATTCGATCACAAACACCAGCACACAGCAGATCACGGATACCGGAAACAGTCCGGCACCGAGCCATGCGGCGATGATACCGGCAATGAGTGCCACCAGTCCGGAAATGGGGGTCTGGGTAGCATGGATGATGGCCGGGAAGGTCATGACGGCCAGCGTCACGTAAGGTACATAGTACAAAAAGGACTGAATAAACTGATTCTTGATGGGTTTACGGATCAGTGTCAGGGGTAAGACACGGATCGTATAGGAGACAGCCGCCATAACAGCAATATAAATATAATTATTCATTTACGTGGTCTCCTTTCTGTACAGATTCTCCGTTTTCCGCAGGAACGGCTTCCTCTGCATCCTGCTTCACCGGGAACAGGATTGCTGCAGCACCGGAGATGATCACGGTCAACAGGATGGTTCTCGTACCTTCTGACAGGGAAGAAATCCCGGGCAGATAGTTGCAGGCAAAGCTCAGTGCGAAGCTGATTGCTACCAGAGCTGCCACGATCTTACTTTTTCTGGCAGGCGGAATGATAATGGCCAGAAACATTCCGTATAACGCAACACTCAGGGCGCTGACAGCACGAAGAGGCAGCGCATTTCCGGCGATGATACCGCAGGCGGTTCCTCCGGCCCAGGCGGGCGCTGCCAACAGGATCGCACCGTAGGTATAGTACGGATTCAGGATACCCGGCCGGGCAATGGTAATGCCGAACAACTCATCGGTGACATCGTAAGCAATGATCAGACGGTGGAAAAAGGGCGTGCTGGGAGAAAATTTCTGGGCCAGCGCACAACTCATGAGTAGATATCTGGCATTGGCAATCAGCGTGATGATCGCCACTTCCAGATATGTGGCCTGTGCCGCAATCAGGGTAAAGGCTGCATATTCTCCGGCGGAAGCGTTATTTAACAGGCTTGCCAGAAAACCCTGCATGGGGGTAAAGCCTGCATGTCTTGCGGCAATTCCCAAAGAAAATGATACTGCGAAATATCCCAGAGCAATGGGAAAGCCGTCGCGGATACCGTCGCAGAAGACTTTCCTGCTGAATTTATCATTCATAATTATGATTCCCTCATCTTTCTGTAAGGCGTCTTTTGACGCACATCACCTATTATAACGCACATTTTCAAAGGAGAAAAGGATGAAAATTAATGAGATAGGTACAGAACAGGAGTATATTTCTGCTTTTTTCACATAAATATGCAATAAGGAAGTTTTAACGGTGGATGACGGATGAAAATCAAATGGAGACAGTGGAAAATCATAATGACCGCAGTACTGGGGGCATTGCTGCTCACAGGCTGCGGTCTGCTTTCAAAAGAGAATGTGAAACTCAGAGATCTGGATTTTACGGTACTCAGTGAAGAAAAAATTCCCGAGGAATTAAAGACAGTAATCGCTGAAAAAGGAACGGAGCCATTTCAGCTGACCTACAGTGATAATCAGAACCTCTATATCAGTATTGGTTACGGTGAGCAGAAGACCGGTGGGTACAGCATTGCTGTGGATGCCCTGTATCTGACGGACGATGCCATTCATGTCAGCACCAGCCTCTTAGGCCCGGACATCACCGGACAAAAGGAAGGCGCAGGGAAACCCTCCACGCCTTACATTGTGTTAAAAACAGAACTTCTGGATAAAACCGTGCTTTATGATTAAACGAATGGTTCTTACAGATCCATCAAAATCTCCCGGCGCCGCCAGCTGATAAAACCATACATATCATTGGTAGCAAAGATCAGGGAAGTGACGCACACCAGCGCAGCCAGCAAAGTTAACGGGTCAAAATTTTTTCCTCCTGAAATATGATTTAGTTGCCAGCAACAGACTCATTTTCAGGATCCAGGATTGGCAGATTACGCTGACAGCGTTCCCGCAGATAACTGCAGAAAGTAGCGGTAGCCCGGCTCTGACTGCGGCTTTTGTCCCACAGCATTTTTACTTCGCGGGACGGTAGAGGCACATTTAAGGTCAGCGGAACGAGACTGTCGTTTTCAAAAAAGGGAGCTGCCAGAGGCTCCGGCACGAAGCCCACTCCCAGATTGTTCTGGAGCAGAGGGATGACCAGATCGGCGGTAGCTACTTCCATGGCGGGTTCGTAGTCCAGATGCTGTTCAATAAATACCTTCCGGTAATATTCATAGCTGGCGGTGCCGTATCCCAGACCAATGATGGAATGGAGCCGGAATTCTTTCAGCGTCATGGGACGATCAGACAAGGCGGCATAGTCGGGGCCGCCGGCGGGAACCTCCCGGAAAGTCAGCAGATCTTCGCAGGCCAGAGCATCATGAAGTTCAAAAGGGGTTGTCACAACAGCCAGATCCAGCCGGCCGTTCTGCAGAGATTTCAGAATCTCCGGAGTGGTATTGTTCTGGATACGTATTTTGATCTCCGGATAGCCAGTCTGGAAATCATGGAGATTCTGTAACAGAAATAAATGCAGGGCGGTCTCGGTGACACCCAGTTCAATGGTGCCGCTGCACACGTTTTTGTCCCGGCACAGTTCGGCTTCCGCATCCAACAGATGTTGACAGGCGATGGCAACATGGGCATAGAGCCGTTTTCCCTCTTCGGTCAGCTTCAGTCCCCGGGGTTCCCGGAGAAATAAACGGCAGTCCAGCTGATCCTCCAGAATATGAATAATCCGGGTCACATTAGGCTGGCTGCTTTTTAAGACCATGGCAGCCTTGGTGATATTTTCGTATTTTGCGACATAATAGAAAATCTTGTAATATTCAAAACTAATATCCATATAAAAATGATATACCTCGCATATAAACTATATATTTTTAGTATCCGTGTGGATATAGTATAATACGCGGTTGAAAAAAAGTAAACAGAGGAGAAAAGGATATGCGACATTTGATTGATTCACTGGACCTGTCGGTAGCGGAGACGCAGGAAATCTTAGACCTGGCAGACCGGATTGCTGCCGATTCCGCTGCATATGCTCATTGTGCAGATGGAAAAATACTGGCAACCTTATTTTACGAGCCCAGCACACGTACCAGATTATCTTTTGAGACGGCTATGCTGAACCTTGGCGGCAGAACATTGGGATTTGCCGGTGCGGAACAGTGCAGTGCCACGAAAGGTGAGACGGTGGCAGATACCGCACGGGTGGTCAGCTGCTATGCAGATATCATTGCCATGCGGCATCCGAAAGAGGGAGCACCGCTCCGAGCTTCCATGTATTCCCGGATTCCGGTGATCAATGCCGGGGACGGAGGACATAACCACCCGACCCAGACCATGATCGATCTGCTGACCATAAGACAGCGCAAAGGACACTTGGATCATCTGAAGATTGGCTTTTGCGGTGACTTGAAATTCGGCAGAACCGTACACTCTCTGGTGAACAGTCTGGTGCGCTATCCGGGCAATGAATTTTATTTCATTTCTCCGGAGGAACTGAAGGTTCCGGAATATCTGATCGAGGATACTCTGAAACCGGCCAAAGCCCCTTACCATGAGGTATCCAGCCTGGAGGAGACGCTGCCAGAGCTGGATGTGCTTTACATGACCAGAGTTCAGAAAGAACGTTTTTTCAATGAGGAAGATTATATCCGGTTAAAAGATATCTACATTTTGGATCAGGAGAAACTGAATCTGGCGAAAGCGGACATGCCGGTTCTTCATCCGCTCCCAAGAGTGGACGAGATCGCACCGGAAGTGGATGCAGATCCGAGAGCAGCGTATTTTCAGCAGGTATTGAATGGTAAATTTATCCGTATGGCATTGATCTTAAGTCTGTTAGACCTTACGGATCCTGTGACGGGAAAGAAGGTGTTTTTATGTTAAACGTAGAATCCATTCAGAATGGTGTTGTGATCGATCATATTCCCGCGGGAAAGGGAATGGACATCTACAGATTGCTGGAATTGGAATCCAAGACGCAGTCTGTAGCATTGCTGCAATCGGTGAAAAGCCAGAAATACGGCTGCAAGGATCTGATCAAGATTGAGGGCGAGACGTTGCCGGAGCGGTTGGATATTCTGGGATATCTGGACAGTCAGATCACACTGATAGTGATCCGGGACGGAAAAGTTGTAAAAAAGTATCATCCGGTTCCTCCACAAAGACTGGTTAATGTGATAAAATGTAAAAATCCCCGTTGTATTACCAGTATAGAGACGAGTTGTGACCACATATTTGAACTGTCACCTTCCGGAAGATATCGTTGCCTGTACTGTAATCAGGAGATGCCTGTAGGAAGGTAATTGTATGTATCGGAGACAGAATCTGCAGGTTACTGAAAGGAATGAGAATTACTATGCAACGTAAATTACACGGACAAATGTCAGAGTCGTTTCTGATTGCTGGAATTCTGTCAATTTCTGGCGGATTACAGGATGCTTATACTTATATGTACCGTGGCAAGGTATTCGCCAATGCCCAGACCGGTAATATCGTGTTGCTGGCCCAGAATCTGGTAGACCGGAACTGGTCCGTGGCGCTTCGGTATTTTTCCCCGCTTTTGTTCTTCGCGTTGGGAGTAGCGGCAGCGGAGTGCATCCATATGCGATATCAGAAGGCTCAGAGGATCCACTGGCGGCAGCTGGTGCTTGCTATAGAGATTCTGTTGCTGTTTGCCGTGGGATTTTTCCCGAATGAGATGGATCTGCTGGCCAATGCCATGGTATCTTTCGCCTGCGCCATGCAGGTACAGGCTTTCCGCAAGGTGAACGGTTATGCTTTTGCCAGTACCATGTGTATCGGTAATCTGCGCAGCGGCATGGAATCCCTGTGTGCCTATGGGAAGACGAAGGACAAAAAAATCTTACGGAAATCCGGCAATTATTTTGGAATCATTTTCCTGTTTGCCGTTGGTGCGGCGCTGGGCGGACATATGATCGGCTACATAGGGGCGAGGACCATCTGGATCTCCTGCATCATATTACTGATCAGCTTCCTGTGTATGTTCATTAAAGAAGAAAAGAAGGAACATCCCGAGATCGTACAGGAGGAACGGGAGATTCGTGAAAATCTGCAAAACATCCGCAAAGAAGCAAAAGATGTGGAACATATTCTGGAGGATGATATCCGTTCCCAGATTGAGAAGTAAAAGTAAAAAAACTGCAATGAAAAATATTACAGTGCTTTTACATCGTCCCGTAAAGCACCGGTCATCTCCTGGACAAAAGTAGTCTGGGAGGAAATCTCTTCCGCTACGACGGCGAATCCGCGGCTATGTTCTCAGGCACGGGTCGTCTCGATGGAAGCATTCAGGGACAGAAGATTGGTTTTTCACACCGCAGTATGGCCTTGCTGACATGGTAAAAAATCGGCCAGAACCGATGAAATTTGCCGGCTTCCGGTATCATGGACGAAAGGCTGCGATGAAAAAAGTTTCACAGCGATATACCGAATTTCTGCAGGTCTACTTTATTGCCGGTGACCTCAATGCCGTCGGCCCGGAGTCGGTTGGCCTGTTCGTCGGAACCGCCGAAGGCAAAGGCACCGGAGAGTTCCCCTTTGGAATTGACCACGCGGTAGCAGGGGATATGGTCGGGATCCGGGTTCTTGTGCAGGGCATTGCCCACGGCCCGGGCCATCTTCGGTTCTCCGGCCATGGCGGCAACCTGACCGTAGGTGGCGACGCAGCCTTTCGGAATCTTTTTGACGGCTTCATAGATCCGCTTCGTAGGACTGTCGGTGACGAGATCATAGCTTTCTGCGATCATGCGCCGGATGTCCTCATCGGGGATCGAACCATCTAAAATAATGGTGTTCCAGTGATCTTTATTCTGATGATATGCGGGAATGACGGAAGAAAAGGTACTGCGCCAGAAGTCCCGCCAGGCAGGATCGGTCTTCACATTCAGATGCAGACAGCCATCCTTTTCATAAGTCCATAGAAAAGCTTTTTTACTGCCCTTCACACGTACCAGCTGCCAGTTGGGATCGTGGAAGGGCATTTCCATATAAGTATTTGGAAAAGACAATCCGTAGTTCAGCGCTTCCTCTCTTGTTTTCATGTCGTCAGACCTCCTTTTTTCTATTATAACACTCTTTTCTTTTCTATGAAAACATGATAAACTTTTCCGAGAAACAGGTCACGAAGGCGGGTGGTAAAAGCCCGGGAATGGAGACAATATGATACTGATACATGATGGCTACATGATCGATCCCAAGTCGGGCAGAGAGGGCAATTATGATATCCTGATCGACGGTGACAAGATTGTAAAGATTGCGGAAAAGATAGAACCGAGGGGCAAAGTGACCCGGATCAATGCGGAAGGGTTATTGGTGGCTCCCGGGCTGGTGGATGTGCATGTGCATTTCCGGGATCCCGGCTTTACGGCAAAGGAAGATATCAACACCGGTGCTGCGGCAGCAGCAAAAGGCGGCGTGACCACAGTGGTACTGATGGCGAACACGAAGCCTGCGGTGGACAGTGAGGAGACGCTGCATTATATCCTGGATAAGGGAGCGAAGACAGGCATTCATGTGACCACCTGCGCCAATGTGACCATGGGGATGCAGGGAAAACAGCTGACGGATATGAAGAAGCTGGCAGTGGCAGGTGCCGTGGGATTCACGGATGACGGAGTGCCCCTGCTGGATGCGGAACTGGTGCGCCGTGCCATGGAGATCTCCGCAGAGCTGGACATGCCCATCAGCTTCCATGAAGAAGATCCGAAATATATCGAGAACAACGGTGTGAACCGGGGAAAGGCCAGCGAGTATTACGGTATCGGCGGTTCTGCCAGAGAGGCGGAGATCGCGCTGGTGGAGCGGGACCTGAAGCTGGCAGAGGAGACAGGCGCCTGCATCGATATCCAGCATATCAGCAGCAAGGAAGCGGTGGAGCTGGTGCGTCAGGCCAAAAAGCGCTACTCCAATATCCACGCGGAAGCCACTCCTCATCATTTTACCCTGACTGAGGATGCCGTGATCAAGTACGGTACACTGGCGAAGATGAATCCGCCCCTGCGGGAGGAAGCGGACCGTCAGGCGGTGATCCGGGGACTGGTGGACGGCACCATCGATATGATCGCTACGGATCATGCACCCCATACTGCGGAGGAAAAAGCAAAGCCGATCACAGAGGCACCCAGCGGTATTACCGGGTTGGAGACGTCTCTGGCGCTGGGCATTACGGAACTGGTGGACAGAGGATATCTGACCATGAAGCAGCTGTTACGTCTGATGAGTACCAATCCGGCGGCTATGTACCATCTGGATGCCGGATATCTGGCCGAGGACGGCCCGGCGGATGTGATTCTGATCGATACCGCAGCGGAGTTCACTCCGGAGAAATATGCGTCCAAGGCCACGAATACACCGTTTACCGGATGGAATCTGAAGGGTGAAGTGAGGAAGACCATCTGCGGAGGCAGAATCGTATACGAAGCGTAGAGCCCATGGTAGAGAGCACTTATAAGAGCGCTATAGCGTTATAAATAGAAGAGAAAAGGACAATAACATGAAAAAGAAAATCACAGCAACTGTGCTTTCCCAGAAGGAGATCGCACCCAGAATTTTTGACATGTGGATCGCTACAGATCTGGCTGAACAGGCAAAAGCCGGTCAGTTCATCGGCGTATACCCCAAGGACCGGAGCACCTTGCTGCCCCGTCCTATCAGCATCTGTCAGGTAAGCGACAAAAAGGATGCCCTGCGCATTGTGTACCGGATTGCCGGACAGGGCACCGCGGAATTTTCTTCTTATACAGAAGGAGACAGTGTGGAGATTCTGGGAACCTTAGGCAACGGCTTCCCCACAGAGGCAGCGGAAGGTAAAAAAGTATTCCTTATGGGCGGAGGTATCGGTATCCCTCCCATGCTGGAGCTGGCAAGAGAGCTTCCGGCTTCCGCAGAAAAGCAGATCATCGTGGGCTACCGTGATAACCAGCTGTTCTTAAAAGAGGATCTGGAAGAGAACGGAACCGTATATATTGCCACCGAGGATGGCAGTGTTGGCACGAAGGGCAATGTCATGAATGCCATCGAAGAAAATGCATTGCAGGCAGATGTGATCTTCGCATGCGGACCGATGCCCATGCTCCGTGCGATCAAAAAATATGCGGAAGAAAAGGGAATCAAGGCCTATATCTCTCTGGAAGAGCATATGGCCTGTGGCGTGGGTGCCTGCCTGGGCTGCGTGGTAAAGACCAAAGAAGTGGATCATCATTCTCATGTGCATAATGCGAGAATCTGCACCGATGGCCCCGTATTTGATGCTGAGGAGGTAGAGATCTGATGAATACACAGACAACGATTGCAGGAGTAACTTTCAAAAACCCCGTAATGACAGCATCCGGAACCTTTGGCTCCGGCATGGAATATGAAGAATTCGTAGATCTGAACCGCCTGGGTGCGGTGGTGACCAAGGGTGTAGCCAATGTGCCCTGGCCCGGCAACCCGACCCCTCGTGTGGCAGAAGTATATGGCGGTATGCTCAATGCCATCGGTTTGCAGAACCCCGGCATTGACGTATTCATGGAGAGAGATATTCCTTTCCTGAAAAAATATGATACGAAGATCATTGTGAACGTCTGCGGTAAGACCGTGGAGGATTACGTGGATGTGGTAGAGCGACTGGGAGACGAACCGGCAGTCAGCATGCTGGAGATCAATGTATCCTGTCCCAATGTCAAGGAAGGAGCCATTGCGTTCGGACAGAAAGCAGATGCTCTGTACAATATTACTTCCGAACTGAAAAATCATGCAAAACAGCCCATTATCATGAAGCTGAGCCCTAACGTAACGGACATTACGGAGATGGCAAAGGCAGCGGAGGCAGCAGGCGCAGATGCCCTGTCCCTGATCAATACCATCACCGGTATGAAGATCGACATTCACCGCAGAAAATTCGCCATTGCCAACAAGACCGGCGGCATGAGCGGCCCTGCCATCAAACCCATCGCTGTCCGTATGGTCTATCAGGTGGCACAGGCGGTACAGATCCCCATTATCGGTATGGGAGGTATTGCCACGGCGGAGGATGCCATCGAATTTATCCTGGCAGGTGCCAGCGCTGTCAGCGTCGGAGCCATGAATTTTGTGGATCCCTATACTACCGTGAAAGTAGTGGAGGGCATCGAGGATTACATGCGTACCTACCATGTGGAGAATCTGACCGATCTGATCGGTGCAGTGCAGTAAGATACAGAGAACAGAATACGGTATAAGTACACAGAGACCTTCATATATATAGATATATCTGTATATATGGAGGTCTTTTATTGTGGAGCTGATCAAGAAAAATATACATATGGACCGGGTAAAACGATCCACTGTCATACAGTTTACCATGGAGGAGGATCTGAATCTTCCAGAGGATAAACCGGACATCAGTACCCTGAACCTGGAAAAGGGAGAAGTTGTCATCGAGGAGATCCGGCCCGGTACGGATGAGGTGACAGTACGGGGAAAACTGGGCTATGCCATTCTGTATCATACGCAGGAGACAGGGAGCAATCTGGTGCTTTTAAGCGGTGCACTGCCCTTTGAAGAAAAAATTCATATGGAGGGAACGTTGCCGTCAGATACTGTAGCGGTGAATGGAACCGTAGAAGATTTCACGGTAAATATGATCAATTCCCGGAAGCTGAATCTGCAGGCATTGCTGCTTCTCACGGCCCGGATCGAAGAGATTTACGATGAAGAACTGCCCGTGGGAATCCAGGGAGGCAGTGCCGGAGAAGGTGTGGAATACCGGATCTCGCCCATGGAGGTGACGGAGCTTTCCATCTGCAAGAACGATATTTTTCGCAAAAAAGAGGAGATTCCGCTGCCCTCCAGCTATCCGAATATTTACCAGATCCTCTGGAGTAATGTGTCACTGCGGGATGTGGAATTCAAGCCACAGGAAGAGAAACTGGCAGTGCAGGGAGATATTCAGGTCTTCGTTCTCTATGAGGCAGAGGGGGAGGAGCGGTCTATTCGTTCCTATGAGACGACAATTCCGCTGAATGGCACTCTGGAATGTCAGGGATGTCGGGAGGAATTGCTGCCGGACATCCGGTATTCACTGGTAAGACAGGAACACGGACAGCCAGAGCTGACGATCCAGCCGGATCTGGACGGGGAAGAGAGAATCCTGGGGCTGGAATGTGCTCTGGAACTGAATATCCGTCTCTATGAGGAAGAGCAGATCGATATTTTAAGAGATATTTACGGCGTGACAAAAGAAGTGATCCCGGACACCAGAGATGCCAGCCTGCGTCAGTTGCTGGCCAGAATCACAGGCAAGACAAAAGTGACGGATCACAGAAAGACCGATATCGGCTCAGCAATACTGCAGGTGTTGCACAGTGAGGGAATCGTAACGATCGATCATCAGGAGACCACAGAGGAAGGAATCCGCCTGCAGGGCAGCATTGATCTTACAGTGTTGTGCATTACGGAAAATGATGAGACTCCTTATGTGAGTACCAGAGAGCAGATTCCGTATGAATATACCCTGAATGTGCAGGGAGTGACGGGAACGGATCAGGCAGAGGTACACAGTGAACTGGAGCAGCTGCAGGTGAATCTGCTGGAGGGAGAGGAACTGGATGTAAAGGCTGTTCTTTCCTTTTCCACGACCGTGATGAAGAATATTCCGCTGGAAGCCATCGAAGGGGTGGAAGAGCAGGAAATCGACAGTAATGTGCTGGCCGGACTGCCCAGTGCGGTGATCTATATTGCGGCACCGGGGGATGACCTGTGGAGCATCGGCAGGAAATATCATATGCCGGTGAAGACTGTAAGAGAATTAAACGCGCTGGAAAGCGATGAATTACGCCCGGGGCAGAAGGTGCTGTTGGTAAAAGGTCTGGCCTGATACAGTTCGGAAAAGAAAAACCATGTTGTACATGGATGCGTTCTGTGGCATCGGTACAACATGGTTTTTCTATAGGAAAGTCTGTCGAGAATACGACATTATTCTTCTGTGGTCAGTCCGGCATCTGCTGCCAGCTTGTCGAATTTCTCCATAACAGCATCATAAGTCTTCTGGGAGATCTCGGGAAGAGAACCGCCCCAGGTCTTCTCAGCCTGTGCGTAGCCCTTCTTGAATGCCTCGCGCATGGACTCGATCTTGTCCGGGTCACCGCCGGTCAGAGCATTGGCAAACTGAATGATACGGTCGGAAGTCTGGTTCACACCCCAGTAACCGTCCTCGGCGATATCTGCCTGCGCCTGTGCCTTGGTAGCAGGATCTACGGTGAAATTACCGGAACGTAAAAAGGACCAGATGTCATTGGCATTGCCGTAGGTGTTAGCCTGCTTGCCCATCATCTGTTCTACCAGAGAACGAAGCTGACTGGCACGGTTTTCCGCATCTGCCTTTAATCTGTTGACCAGATTGGTATCCGGTGTATAGGTTTTCTTCGTGGAAGAAGTCTTGGCAGCGGTGCTGTGCTCATAGATGACACCGGTATCTTCCGCGGTAGTTGTAGTTTTTGCTTCCTCTGCGGAAGTTTTCTCTTTTGCTGCACTTGTGCTGTTATAGCTGTAGGCTGCAGCGGCCTGGGTTGATGTAACTCCGTTTACGCTCATAGTTTCCTCTTTTCCGGTACGGTTCTGCTGTCCGTACCTGTTGTCATCCTTGACTATACATGTTTTAACCTTCTGAGGGTTTTTGGTTTCACCTGTTATATCGTCCCCGGACAGTGGATACTTTAGAGGATTTAGAGAAAAACAGGGGAAAAATCTATGGAAAAATCTATGGAAAGAACCGCACTCCATTGACAAAATACGCAGGATTGTATAAAATTGAGTACAATTATTGTATACACGCTATTCAGAGGCATGTAGTTTTGGAATAGCGCCCTAACGTATTGGAGACAAAAATGAACGAATATCGGATAAAAGCGTATGCCAAGATCAATCTGGGGCTGGATGTGGTCAGAAGACTGGAGAATGGTTACCATGAAGTGAAGATGGTCATGCAGACTGTAGGAATCTATGATGTGCTGGACTTTGAGAGAACAGACGGTGGGATCGTGATAACCACAGATTCCGGTGAACTGCCTACGGATGAGAATAATCTGATCTACAAAGCGGCAAAACTGATGATGGAGACTTATCCTATCAGTGGAGGCGTGAAGATCCATCTGGAGAAGCATATTCCCATAGCAGCGGGCATGGCCGGCGGCAGTACGGATGCAGCAGCTACCTTAAAAGGAATGAACCGTCTGTTTGATCTTGGGTGCACACTGAAGGATCTGATGGAACTGGGGGTGAAGATCGGTGCGGATGTTCCCTATTGCGTCATGGGCGGAACGGCGCTGGCTGAGGGAATCGGCGAGAAACTGACACCGCTTGCTCCGGCACCGGACTGCTATGTACTGGTGGCAAAGCCCGATATCAATGTTTCCACCAAATACGTGTACGAACATCTGGATGCTCAGGAGATCGTGAAACATCCTGATATTGACGGTATGGTGGAAGCCATCGCTGAGGAAAGCTTACAGGGAATCCTGGACCGGATGGAAAATGTGCTGGAGACGGTAACCGTCAGTGCATATCCTATAATCCAGACGATCAAGGACCGTATGAAGGAACTGGGAGCCATCAACAGTCTGATGAGCGGAAGCGGTCCCACGGTATTCGGTATTTTTGTAGAGAAGGACATGGCCCGCAGGGCATATGATAAATTAGAGGAGGAACAGCTGGCAAAGCAGATTTTCCTGACGGAATTTTGTGAGTAATGCCAGAGTAGAGGTATGCAGGATAATTTACAGGTGACAATGGATGAATTTCTGCCACTCAGAGATGTGGTGTTCAATACTTTGCGTCAGGCCATTCTGACGGGGGAACTGAAGCCGGGAGAACGACTGATGGAAATCCATCTTGCCAACAAGCTGGGAGTCAGTCGTACGCCGATCCGGGAAGCCATCCGTAAGCTGGAACTGGAGGGACTGGTGACCATGATCCCCAGAAGAGGAGCAGAAGTGGCTCAGATCACGGAGAAGAGCATGAACGATGTGCTGGAGGTCCGCAGGGCCATGGATGCGCTCTGCGTGGAGCTGGCGTGTGACCGGATCACTCCGGAGGAATTACAGGATCTGAAAAAGGCCTGCGATACCTTTGAAGCGGCGGTGAAGACCGATGACATTAAACAGATCGCACAGGCGGATGTGGCATTGCATGACATCATTGTACAGGCCACGGGGAACCAGCGCCTGATCCAGCTGGTCAACAACCTGTCCGAGCAGATGTACCGTTATCGTTTTGAGTATATCAAGGATTTCAGCCAGCATGAGCGCCTGGTGGAGGAACACAAGGTCATCTATGAGAGCATCGTGAAAAAGGATAAGGAAACGGCATCCAATATGGCCAAGGTGCATATAGATAATCAGAAAAAGGCGATCATCCGCCAGATCCGTCTGGAACGGGAGAAAAATAAATAGATTTCAAAAGTATAATCTGTCCGGAAAGCGGTAATGATTTCCATAGAACCGAAACGGTAATTTATGGAAAGAGGAATGCTGATGGATAGATTATATGTTTGTTATGAAAAATATCGCAGGATGATTGCAGAAAAGAAAATATTACACCGGCTGGTGCAGGGAGTCCGGATACTGACTGTGGCACTGGCCTGTTACGGCTGGTGGGGCGTGATCTACCCGGAGCTTACGATGCTGCCGTCCACCTATGAGATCGTATACGAGGAGACGGAAGCCACGGAGGCAGAGACTGTACAGACCGGTCCGGAAGTGGTAGAATGGAATTCCGACAGCCAGATCTATTGGAAGATTCTGGAGGCGGATCCGGAGCAGATCCGGTTCAAGAGCAGACTGCTTACGATGTTAAAAAAATAAAAGGAGAAATCCCATGTATCAGGAGAATGTTACTGCGCTGAAAAAGGATGCCCCCATCGGGGTATTCGATTCCGGTATCGGCGGACTGACCGTTGCCCGGGAGATCATGCGGCAGATTCCCAATGAGAAGATCATATATTTCGGAGATACGGCAAGAATGCCCTACGGCAGTAAGTCCAAGGAGACGGTGACTCGCTTTTCAAAGCAGATCGTGCGGTTTCTGGAGACTTTTCAGGTGAAGACTATTGTGGTGGCCTGTAATACGGCGAGTGCCTATGCACTGGATGAACTGGAAAAAGAGATCGATGTTCCGATCATCGGTGTAATCAAGCCGGGAGCCAGAACCGCGGCGGAGGTGACACGTAACGGCCGCATCGGCGTGATTGCCACCGAAGCTACCATCGGCAGCCAGATGTACAACAAATACATACAGGAACTGAATAAAGATGTTACGATCTACGGCAAGGCCTGCCCGCTGTTCGTACCTTTAGTGGAAGAAGGCCTGTGGGAAGATCCCGTGACCGATGAGATCGCAAAGCGTTATCTGTCAGAGTTGATTGATATTGACATCGATACCCTGATTCTGGGGTGTACCCATTATCCGCTGATCCGTTCCACAGTGGGACGTGTCATGGGAGATCAGGTGACGCTGGTGAATCCGGCATACGAGACAGCCAGAGAACTGAAGGGACTGTTACAGCATTATCATATTCTCAATGATGAGGAGCCGCATCTGGGAGAGAACAAGTACCAGTTCTATGTCAGCGATGGGGCGGAGAAGTTCAAGCACTTTGCCAATTCCATTATTAAATACGGAATCCTGTCGGCCAAGACCATTAAGATCGATGAGTATTAGAGGATGAAGAGAAAATGAATCGAGAGGTAGAACTTGTACTGTCCGGTCTGCATGCTTCCGGACAGGAGCAGGAAAGCGAAGCGGTGGAGACCGTGCAGCCGGCACAATATTTTAAGAGAAACGACAGTCATTATCTGCTCTATGAGGAGAAAATGGATAAAGACCAAGCTCCCTGCAGGAGCCGGATCAAATTCCGGGATCATCTGTTGGAATTGACCAGACAGGGGACAGCTGAGATGCATATGATCTTCGAGGAAAATAAGAGACATATGATCCCGTATAACACACCCTACGGGCAATTGATGCTGGGGATCGAAACCGGCAGGGTACTGGTAGAGGAACAGGAGGATCAGATTCACGTGACGGTGGAATACACGCTGGATCATGAGGGAGAACCCCTGAGCGAAAGCTGCCTGAAGATCCATATTCGGGAAAAATAGAAGAAAGATAAACATAAAAAATAGCAGATGCTCTTATGAATGCAAGCATTCAACGAACATCTGCTATTTTTATGTGCGTCAGACGACACACAATGGGGTCTGAATAGTTATTTACTTTACAGGCTTTGCTCCGGCCTTTTCCTGTGCCGTAGCTACAAGACGCTTGAAGAAGCCTTTTTTCTTCTCGGGAGCAGCTTCGGTCTTGCCGTGCAGTCCCTTGACATCCAGTACATAGATACCGCTGACAACGGCTTTTACTTCCTTTTTCACAGGAACACTGTCGAAGATCTTCTCGTCACAGATCAGGGATACGATCTGAGGACCAACCTTTGCCTTGATGATGGGGAGTTTGGAACCGCGCATCATCTTCGGGGTCTGGTCAATGACCATCTGTGGAAGACCGGCATCTTTTAGCTTCATGCGTTTCTTATCGATGATCAGCATGGATACGGTCTGTTTGTTGGCATCCAGCAGTTCCTGCTGTTCTGCCTGTTTCTTCTGTGCTTTCTTACCTAAGAAATATAATACTGCAATGATAATCGCAAGTACTATTACAATAACTAATAATGTGATTGCCACCGGACTCATTTTACAGTCCCTCCTTCAGTTAATCGGAACAAATTCCTAAAAAACATTGTAACATAGATGTGATGAAATACGCAACCATACATTTATGATTTCTATCTTGTTTCCGGTTCTTGTAAGGAAGACTGTCACCATGTGGCAGTCTCAGACTGTAGACAAAGCTCCTTCCTGTGAGGGAGCTTTTCTTGTGTCATGA
>NZ_QUEC01000045.1:0-18477 GCF_003478095.1 Clostridium sp. AF34-10BH | reverse complement strand
CTTGCCAAGGGCTACGGGGATTTGATAGCATTTCTTTACTAACTTTCCATTTATCATACTCTTTCTTATCACTTCACAAACTCATAAGAATAATAAGGTACGATCAACGTCTGTCCGGCGCGGATGCTGTCCTCTTCCGCCAGATGGTTGATGCTCTGTACCTCATCTATATATTCCTTCTTATCCTTATACTCTTCATAATCAATATAATCCTCGGACAGATCCCATAAGGTCTCTCCGTAAGCTAGCGTCACCTGAGTATAGTATTTGAACTTTAACTGTTCTTCCCCGGAGCTTGCCAGAGAACGGATTCCCTGATAGGATACCGCACAGAAAATAATCACACAGACCGTAGCAATCATGGTAAGGATCCTGCGCTGCATCTGCATCCTCCTTCTTAACTGTCTCTTATATAATCTTAACTCTCTGTTCGTCATATGGTATACACTCTTCTGTACTCTCATAACACACCTCACATAAGAAAATCTGTTCGGGAACATTTGTTCTTTCTGCTTGTATTATATCGAACATGCATTCTTCTGTCAAGATAAAAATCGAACATATTTTTGGAATATATGTTTGCTTTTTACTTTTTGCTATGCTATAATCCCGTCTTTGACACTTAAAGAAAAGTATAGTGGCAGAATCCATTGATTTTACTTGGATTCTGCCACTTTTGATGTCTTAGAGTATGTTGTATGGAGACATCACTTTAAAATTTACCCAAGATTTAGCAATCTTAATATACCAAATTATCGAAATTTTCTCCTATATTCATTTTCCAGACCCATTGCCTCTACAAGCTTCTCTATTGATTTTTCCCCTGTATCCACAAGGTAAAAATCACAGATCTCATTATCCTCCATACTTTTTGTGGAAAAGTTCATTCCGATATATTCTTCTGCGTCGTGTTGCTCTGATTTTAGAACTTCCGTAACCACCCATTCCCCGCTCCAAAGCCCATAGTCTGCTCTAAAGAAATCTTTTCCTTCTACGATATCATCATAATCCACCACCTTCTCCATGCGGTATACTCTTCTCCCCCAAAAGGCTAACATCTCTTTTTCATCTGTCAATATACATGGAGAAAAGGCACTGCGTGATCTGGCATACTCCTCACCAGGCTTTACCTCACCAAACGACAGGTAATACCCCGCCGGCGTCGGCAGCATATTTCCTATATTATATTCAAACCACCGAACAATTGGAGAGGCTTCATACCCACCCAACTCTACGGTATATGACCACGTTTTGCTTTTATAGGAACAGCTTTCCGGCAACATTTCATACACAGCGCCTACCAGTTCATCCGTCTCATCCCAGGTATCTCCTTCTCTGATACCTGTAATCTGCCAGACTCCCCATATATACTGCTGTCTTTTCCCCTTGTTTTCCCAACCATCCATGTTTTCCGCGTCCTGTTCCTGATGCACCTTCTCCTCATTCGCTGCTTCCGTTCTCATCAAATCACCATCATTCAGATAATCCTCCATATAGGCATCCAGATACACCCCATGCTGATCCCTCTTGGATGTCCGCCTTGCCCACAGGTAGTTTCCATCCTTTACCAGTACTGCTGTCATCTCATCTTTTACAATCATTTTATCCCAGTAAAAATCATCTGAAAATTCATAATAACCTACAAATGTTTCTTTCTCCAGCCCCATTGCCTTTACCAGTTGTTTTATGGACGGCTCCCTTGTGGAAACAATATAAAAGTTACAAAACTTTTCCTCCAGTATCTCTTGAAACCATGTGGAAAATTTCCCTCCAAACCTCCGTGCAGAAAGTCTGCATTCCTGGCAATAGCTGACTGCCACGCATCCACAAAATATATTCCATTTCTTCTTTTTACAATATCTGTACGCAGTCCATCCAGATTGCTGACCGCTACCTCCGTCTCCGGACTTTCCAGTGTAAACGCAAATTCCGTAAAATTTTTCTTATACTGCTCTCCGACAACTTTACAGGCCACCACCCAGCACCAGTTTGTTCTGTTCTGAATATACTTCATTGATTTTTCCCCATCGAAACAACCCGACTATAAGCCCCGCTCATTTTTTATTGCTCTGTATATCTCCGTTTCCTTCTCCCACGCAGTCCTATCCTGCTCTACGCCGTCCTTTAAATAAAGATCTTCCACCCCAATCTCTCCATCCTCGTCACTGTCGTAGCATTGATAAGTAGGTCCTTCCACCATTGTTCCATCTTTTTCAAATCTTGTAAAATAGTAAGTCTCATTATATGGTGCCCCTCCCTCCCTATAATACAGAATGCCGGACATCGCTTCTACCGGCTCATCGTAAGTAGCAGTACCCTCATATAGAATCGTCAGTTTCCCCTTTTTTTCTTTTAAAATATAATAAATGCCATTCCGGATATGCAGCTCCTTCACTCCATCTCCGTCAATATCAGATAAAAAAGTTTCAACATCACTTACATCTTCCCCGAACAAGTCTTCCAGAAAATAAGTTTTTCCATTCTCTTTCATAGCAGGCACTTCCCCATCTAAAAAACGTTGGTACTCTTCCTCTGTGATTTTCTCTGCCACTTTTCTATGTGCAAGAAACACTGCCACTATACCGCCCACAATAAGGAGCATTGCCATGCAGATTTTTTTAGCTCTCATCCCCATCATATACAATCATCTCCTTTATTTTATCGTTTGCCCTCTCTCTCAGATTACCATTCTGCTAATGTTTCCTACCTCGTCATATCCAGGCTTTTTATCGTCACCAGATTTTCCCCATCCCCATTGTTATAGCTCCATACAACCATATAATCTCCATACCATTCAAAATGAACATCCTTATGTTCTCCATCTTCCTCATACCAGAGCATGCTTTCTTGACCCAAATCATACATTTCCCTCTGCTCTCCAGTTTTCAACACGTTTTTGTATACAATATGATCTTTCAGCAGATAAACATTTCCCTCCCGGTATCCGACGATTCTTGTCCTATTATTTTGCGTATCGTATAGCATACGGCTCGTGTCCGTCTCAAGATCGATTTCGACCAGCAGTTCTCTCTCTAAATGCTTCTGTGACATCTCAGTCACCTTCGTCCTTCCTATCTCAACTGACAGATAAAGCTTCTCCCCTTCCTTCACAATGCGCTTTGGGAGAAAATTTACCTCCCTAATTCCAAGTTTAAACCATAATATGTTACCAAAATACTCTGGACAAATATCATGCCATTCGTCTTCGCCCGCTCTCCTATATTGAAAATAGTCATCCCGAAACTCAATACTCTCTCCATCTTTATAATACCAGTGTTTATCTACACGCACATCAATCGACAAAACATTACTTATGGCAACGCTATGATCATCCTGATCTGTCACCGCTATAATATCTCCATCATACGAATAGATGTTCCAGCCATGATAACCAGCAATATCCAATTCGTATCTTCCTGAATCTCCATCGTTTTCTGCCAACTGTTCTGCCAGATTGATCCTCTCCCCAAAATCCCCTTCCACCGGCATCAACCACACCTTGTCTTTCCCAAACGCAAGGAATAAATAATTTTCATGAATGTTCAGTCTCGCATCACTCGACATATCCCCCAAAAACTCACACTCATTCGTCGCCTTATTACATCGCCACAACTTTAACATTCCATATATAATACTGATTTACCTTCTTCTTTACGCTTCTCGTAATACGCACAAAAAGCTGGATGGGTGTACCCTTTGAGGATATCTGTATCATCTGAACCGCAAAAAAGTATATCGTCGCTTGCGATTTTCTATTACCTTGCTTGGTAGCCATATCCTTACCTTTACCGCTGGAGGATAGATGAAGCGGTGTAATTCCAGCAAACTGTGCCAGTTTGTTCGCATTACCAAAACACTTGATGTCACCAATTTCTGACAGAATTTTCACTACTGTGATAACATTTACACCAAGAATAGTTGTAAGTGTACACGTCGGCATCTCATACATTTTTTCCAGCATCTTGTCTACTTCAGCAAGCTGCTTATCATAGTGCTGTAAAGCACTGACAATGCTGAGTGCTACCATATCTCTGCATCTTGGTAAGCATTATTTTTCACTTTATCACCAGCTACCACATCTAAGATTGTCTCGCAGGTCTTTGTAGAACATTTATTATACCGCAGTTGTTTTCCGTATGGCGATGCAGTGTTGCTTTGCACTGCTTTTGGAATTAGCAGATTGGAAATGGTAAAACCACATGACATAGAAGCCAGCAGAAAATCGTTATGATTATCCTTGCTGGCTTTTACTAATTACCAGTTAGTTACAATCTGCAAATTATCTTTAAGACATTCTCAATAATTGAATGAAGGATTTACATTAAAATCAATCCCCAATTCTTGTAATTTTGTAATTACTGGTTTAATCTTAGGTGCCTTAGCTTTTAATATACATGCTTCTCTTTTTTCAAGCATTTGCTTCGCAATAACAAAATTAACATTAGCTGTTTTTGCAACAAATTTTATTTTTTCTACATCAACTTCTGTTACATTTTTTATATACAGACTGTATTCCGTTTCATCTCTATCTATATCTTCAATGTATGTTGTTATTATATTCCACCCACACATAGGGCATCTCCATCCTTGAGTAGCACCTTCGATACTCCAATTCATTTTTCCTTTACATTTTTCACATATCATTTCCTAATTACCTCTTGGAGAAAATAATTTAAATGTCTCTCTATTATTCATGTCTGGCAATCTCAAATTATTCATACCTGCAACAAAATAATTACCATTTGGTGTAGACCATAAATAATTTGTCGGTGCATAAACTTCAACATTTAGCTTATTTGCCAAATTCTGTGCAAATCCATTATCCAAAGCACCAGTATTACAAGACAATAACCTAATTGTCTGTCCGTTATAACCATCTGAATTTTGTATTAATCTAGAAGCCGTTCTGTGATCAACTGTCATATGTTGCCCATTATGAGTAATCTGTATGCCATTAGGTGTTCCATGTGCAATTACATCTAAATAACCATTCGTATCCACATCTGTCCTACGACTAATATTACTAACAAACGCATCATCAGCGTCCATAAAAGTAGCATCTCCAACAGAGTATTTACCACTCTGGTATCAAAGACCACATGGGCATCGTAACTTCCCCTCCTTTCCTAACTTTTTCTCTCTTTATTTTCTTCTATGGCAGGATGTCCGCCCTTGACGGTATCAGTCTTTCTTGCATCAAATCATTATAGCTACGGCAGGTACTTGCTGTTCCATCCGCCTCAATCATCTTATTCCACTTATATCCTTGCCTGTTCAAAATGATGTCTGAGTCATCTCTTCACACTCTCCCCTGACCAGCCTACAGCATGCTCTTCACAAAGTCTTCCTTTAACAGTTCACGTATCTGCCGCATATCAATCGCATACTCGTGGTAATAGTAATCACGCAAGGTTACAATCACAAAATCCTTTCCTGCCAAAGCTTTGTCCACATCATCTCCCCAAAATGCACTCCATCTCTCTGAAAACGACATCTCCCTCTCTTTTATGTACCACTCTATATCTCTATCATCGCCATATCACTCAATTCTCGTTCTCCAATTTATTCTTTGGAATACCTAAAATATAATATCCCTGAAAAGATATTCCTTTTTCAAAAGGGAAATAAATATGTAAATACTGTTGATCTAACCCTATATTCTGACTACTAAAACGGTCAAAACCTTCTCCTGTCGTACTTGCACTAACTTGTTCTTGAAACGTTTCCGAAAACTGTTTAATTACATCCGGGGCATGCGCATCTTCGGAACTAAATTCACTGTAAGTTCCTGCATATACCTCAAAATTTCCCGTCTGCAGCGCTTGCAGTATCTCATTAATGTCTGCAAAATCACTAAAGTAAATGTATTGCCCTTTTTCTATATCAATAGTAACCGGATATTGATGCATATAGGACGGTCCTCCCACACACGAATCTATAGAAAAAACTAGACTTATATAATCATTATCCAACCACAGAAGATCATAATCAATTACATCGCCTGCATAGGCATGTGCATCTTGAACTTCCTCTTCCAGCTGTGCAACGGCTTTCACATATGTTTTCGCATACACAGAAAATGCAGCATCTTTTAAAAGTGAGTTCACTTTATTTATGTCTATGTTCAAACCGATACCATCTTCCAATTGTGGATAATTTATCGTTATATTGTATATATTTGTTTCATTTCTTTCCCTTCCAAGAGAGTATACATCATTCTTCACTTGTAAAGTTCGCTTATTCTCCATGCTGTTTAATACTGTATAAAAAACAATCAAGCTTATGAGCAAAATACCAACTATTCCGCAAAATACCTCTTTCCTATATATTTTTATACTTTTCTTAATCTCTCTATTCTGTCTTAACTTCATTATCAAAGACCTCTCATATATTTTTAAATCCTTTCCTAACTTTTTCTCTCTGTATTTTCTTCTATGGCAGGATATCCGGCCTTGACGGTATCCGTCTTTCTTGCATCAAATCATTATAGCTACGGCAGGTACTTGCTACTCCATTCGCCTCAATCGTCTTATTCCACTTATATCCTTGCCTGTTCAAAATGATGTCTGAGTCATCTCCTCACTTTCTCCCTGATCTGCCTGCAGCATGCTTTCCACAAAGTCTTCCTTTAACAGTTCACGTATCTGCCGCATATCAATAGCATACTCGTTGTAATTGTCCTTTAAAATAACAATCACAAAATCCTTTCCTGCCAAAGCTTTGTCCACCTCATCTCCCCAGAACGCACTCCACCTCTCTGAAAACGACATCTTCCTCTCTTTTATATACCACTCTATCTCTCTGTCATTTCCATTCAAAGTCTCCAGGAGATCACGCTCTGCCCCTTCCCGGCTATATGTAGTGCTTACCTTATAGAAATCTAAATCTGGTTCTCCATCCCATGCTGTGATATGCTTAAATCGATCCTCCATCAGCATTTGACACAGACCATTCAAATCGGATACAACATCTTTTAGTTCGAGAACCTTCATCTCCTCACAGTCAATCGTCGTTGCCATCATTGTGGTTGGTAATCCATACGGTCCTTTCCGCTGACGCACTACCCATCCAGAGTAACTGATGCTTATAAACTTCTCATCCGCATATTCTACATCGCATCGATGTGTTCCTACATGAAAACGATATTCCCACCCATCATCAGGATAAGAATCAGGTGGTTCCATTTCCATCACTTTTTTTCTATCATCTTCGAGCAGCTGATTGATTTTTCTTTCCTTTTCCTTATCTCTGCTTCCAACCATCTGCAGATATACAAGCTTGTCCACGTCGTAATATTCATCTTTATACGTATAAGTCGTTTCCTCAAACTGAAAGGAGAGATCCGAATTTTTCCGCTCCCATCTCACAAAACAGAATATGCAAACTATCACCGACACTGCCATCACTGCGGCTGTTATGCACCAACCCTTCTTTGCTACTTTTTTCATGTCTCTCTCCACAGATAAATTCGATCTCTTTCTGCACCGAAGCCACTCTTATATTCTATCAGACCTTTCCCCTTTTCCCAAACAAACCTCTCATAATATCCTGTTTCTGTAAGATCATTATAACTGCGATAGGTACACACTGTTCCCTCTACCATAATCTCCTCGTGCCACCCCTTTTCTTCCTTCAGTGAATCCTCTTTCCCCATCTCCTGACAGACTACCGTCCCTCTTGCGATGAAATCCTCCTCATTTTTTATATTGACTTCCTCCATCTTATTCTCATCTATTCGGTAAATTTTATCTTCCGATACATAAAAATATCCAAGAAAAAATCTATCCCTGCCGTAAAAATATCTGCTGTCATCCTCTGTATCACTCTCTATCATCATTGTATACAAAATACCGTTTTCCCACTGCTCCACCTGTTCCACTTGTATCTTTACTTGTTCATACTCTCCAAAAGGGGTGCTTGCGAACTCCGCCTCAAACGCTGCCGTCTCAGTTCCATAATCAAAGAAAAACGATGTCTGATCTATCATCTCACTCTTTTTTTTAGACCATTCCTCGCACAAGATAACTGTAATTAACAGAATAAAAGCTATGGTACTATTAAATATTAGTTTATTCCTTTTCATCACTTGCCTCTTCATCTAACGATACTATTAACAAATTAATATTTCATAGATTTTTCATTCCCCCTCCCTGCTATCCGTCTCCAATCAAGCTTATCTCATCCATAAATCCGCCAAAATAAATATTCTTTCCTTTGAATCTCCATACCTTACCAAACTCCTGGTACAATTGTTCCATATACCAACGGTGAATCTCCTCTTTCTCTGCTGCAATCAAACGGAAAAACTCTCTTTCCAGTGCCTGATCCAGCTCCACGAAATCCTTTTCTACATTTCCCAGCAAAGGTTTGACACTAATAAAACCATGCTTTATTTCTTCTACAAAAGGTTCTCCCTTATAGACGCCCACATAAAACTCATGGGTTTCTGTGATGTGACTTGCGCGCAGGTAAGATATCACAATAATCTCCTGCTCTGCCTCTGACGTGATCGCCCCTAGAACACTCTCAAACTGCTTTCGCACATTTCCGACATTGCTTTCAAATTTTTCTCTGATCTCTTTTAACCGTTCCCTTTTCAACCCGTTTATTTTTCAGACAAAAAATCTTTCATAAGTCCAGACCGCTCCAGTACATTTTGTTCCATCGACCTGCTCTCCCCTGTCCTGACATCCACCCTTCCCGTCGTGCAAAGAAAATCCTTCCCCGATCTTCTATGAGCATCATATCATCGTTCAAAAGCGTACATTTTTTCTCCAGCTCCTCATGTCCCCATAGCCGGTGTCTGACCTGCAAGAGCAATGTCTCCTCTTCATCATAATCCTCCATGTTATTGATTTTAATTCCTTCCTCCTCAATCAGTTGTTCGAGATACGGCTGAAGGATTCCCCAATGATTAAACTCCGACAGCGTTATATATTTTATGGCGTAATGTGGGTCTTCAGCTGTCCGTTCCTGCAATACAGGGTTATAAGGATAGCGGGAAGTTGGTTCTCCCTCACGGTAATATTCTCCGGTATACTCCAGTTCATATCCGATAAAGTCTGTGGTAACGAACATCGCTTCTTCTAAAGGCATTCCCGATGTTAATTCCGGAGTCAGCTCCGGAATGATTACCTCTCTTTCAATACGCCATGTCCCAAAAAACGGAATTTTCCTTTCTCCGCCAAATGCTGCCATAAGAATGATACATACGGCTACACATAAGATCAGAACTGCCACCGCCTTTGTGTGTTTTCTTATTTTGCACCTAATCATTTATAAATACCTCCCTCCTAAAAGCCATATTTTAGACTGCTTTTACAACGGTTACGCAACTCTCCGCGCCAAAAGCGTCTTTCCCCAAAATTCTACGAGCATAGTGTCCTCATTCAAAAGTGTAAAGCGTGTTCCCACCGGAATAAAATCATACGTTTCATAAAACACCGTTTCCTCAAAATCTATATAAACCAGTAAATGCAGTTCCATGCCGTCTCTTTGACCGTAATATTTATCATCATGCCAGTCAATCCCCTCTTCCTCCATAAAATCACACACATGTGGCCAAAATCTGCCCCCATCGTTCACAGTAAAAATATCTTCAAAAAACAAACCGTATTCAGGATCCGTGTATGTATTTTCCCCTATCCGGAAATAATCTGCAGTATACTCCAGCTCATATCCGACAAAATCTTCGGAATCATATAAATCCTCTTCCGCCACTCCATCTTTGGTTGTTCCTGTATACATTTCTGAAATGACCGCCACCTTTTCAATGTACCATGTCCCAAAAAATGGTAATTCTGCTGCGCCTCTTTCTCTCCCGCATCCTGATATGCCGACCGTACATATGGCCAAAAACGCTATCACCTTTGCATATCTTCTCATCCTACTGATAGCCATTGATAAACACCTCTGCTTCTTTTGCCCTTCGTTCATCATAATCATGTTGTGCAAACACTTCCCGTACTTCTTACAGAGTTAATGAAACAATTTATATGGATACCCATAATCTTCTTTCTGCTGTTTTTTCAAGTCTGTTCCAAATTCCACATGCATGTTTTTTTGACCATTTCCATGCATATAATAAACAATTCCTTTTCCCTTTTCCCAAACCATCAATAAATAATCTTTTGAACCGTAAAAATAATCATTATAATAACGAAAGATCCTTTTTTCTCCATCTGCTTCTACAAATGCATGATATCCGGCATCATCCACTACATCAGCCGTTCCGTTTTCACAGCAGACAATCGTCCACTCTTTTAAAAATAAATCCTCATCTGATTCCAGACCGGAAATTATGATCTCATTTTTCTCCTCCGTATACCCACCGGTGTCTGACGGCATATAATAAATATCCTCAGACGTAACATAGTAATATCCCAGATATTCTCTCCCCAACGCGAATTGATCGAACGGATCTGTCACATTCAGCTGATCCAGTTCTAAAGCATATAAGCTGCCATTTTGAAAGGATTTCAGTTCTTTTATATGCAAACTGATATCCTGCCAAATATCCCGATAGCTATATGGATAAAAATATCCTTCATATTCTACTTCTTTCTGTGTCGGCATATAAAACCATGTATTTTGAGGCTCATGTCTGCTTTCTTCTTTATCATTTTCACTGCACAAAATCACAAGAAGGATCAAAAACAAGCTTACTACAATGGATGAAAGAAAATTTTTTATCATATTATTTTCCTCCCAGGATCTATGCAAAACGCCGTTTAGACATCAAGGCTTGGATAATACGACGAATTTCTCCACTCCTCTAATGTATACACTTCAAACTCACTGTCTGCCAGTCCTACCATATCCTTCCATAAAACCTTATCAAAATTGACACTCACATAAAACGTGCTCCAGCTCACACTGTGATCCTCCCACATCTCGCTCACATGAACGGAATAATACTCTCCCAAATATTCACTTCCCGCCCCATCTTTGTATACTTCCTCTGTTTCAAGATCATATGTTTGATATAAATACGCCTGCCCATCACTCTTCAGATCTACATAAGCAGCCCAGTCATCAATCTCCGGCACCTGTTCCGAAAGGCAGTCTGATATTTTAACAATCGTATCTTCCCGTGTTTTGGCATTCTGCGTACACTCCTCTGCTTCTCCGAAGGCTAATGCTGTGGAAATTTCACTGTCATCACCCCACACACGGCTGCCACATGCTGTCAGCAGACCTGCCATAGCCAGTACCACAAAACTTATTTTCCTTCCCTCCATAGGATATACTCCTCCCAATCTTTTTCCTCGTCATCCCACATAAAATAATCGTGCATTATAGATGCCGCCGTATCGCCATAGTCACTTCCCGTTGCATAAATAGGTCCTATGATAGATACATAAATAAATGGATTGTCCTTATATTCCCATGCTTCCGCATACCTCTCATCCAATAAAATATCTGAATGGTCAACTATACTTTCTTTGTAAGATTCATAACGGCGAGGACCATGATGAGGAAGTTTCTCACTATACATATTACCACATTCACAAGTACCAAATGAATAGATATTCTTATTAACTTCACAATCACTGCATGTCATAAGCGGTTTCCCGTTTTCAGCAAGTATTCCATGATCTTCATAAGCATCTAATTTTACATCTTTACTTTATCACAATGAATAACAGCCTCTCTTGTGACATACTCCTCTTCTTTTACAATACCTACTTTACTTAACTCTTCGTAAAAAGCATAGTGTTTCACCATCATATCACACGCAATATCTTGGTATTGTTTTTTAAAAATTCCTTTCAAAAACTTTCGAAGGCAATTTCCTTCCAGTTCAAAAGTAAAATCTCCTGCTATAATGGCATCTCCATTTTTCTGTACCCTATCTTCCGGCATAAGACTTTCTTCCTATATAAAAATTCCGTTATATTTCTTCCGTATTTTCAATCAGAATTGCGAACTTGTTTCGCAATTACCTATAAATAGTTTCCACTATTTAACTGCTTTTTTATACTCTTCATTATACAACCACTCACACTCTATATCACTCCATTCCCGTTCCTGAAGCACTTCGCCCGTCTCCCTGTTAACAGCATAACTTGTAAGATAATGATAATGAGTAAAAACAGGTTCATAACCATGAGTATAATAGTCTGTATAATCTGCAAAAATATAATATTCCTGATCTTCCGTCATACCTCTACATGAAAAATTTCTTACACAAGGAAACTCCTGATCTTCTGGAAACTGATATACATATACCGACTGTTCCTGTTTATATGTTCTTACAACTATTGAATCATAATCCCCCTCATCCGAATACATATAATAAAAAAGAGCTCTTGCAGCTTGTTCCTCCAGCATCTTTCCATCTGAAACATCCTCATTAAAATATAACTGATTAACCGCCTTTTCATATGCTTCACTATAAAGCAATTTATAACCTGCATCAGTCTCTATCCATTGAGACTCCCGAAGAACTTCGCCTGTCTTCCTATTAACTGCGTAATCCGTGTGATATTCATCATAGAAGCCCTGCGAAAGGGCATCTGTTACATAACGTGTACCGTGTGCAAAGACATAATATTGCCCATCTTCTGTCCTATCTTTGCTCTGTAACATTTCATACTGCAAGTCACTTTTTTCCTGCGTTTGGTATAAATATACCATTTCTCCCTGCTGCATAGTAGAAATAACCTTTGCGTCATAATCATAGTCACAATCTGAATATATGTAATCAAAAACAGCCTTTGCCGCTTCTTCCTCTGTCATTTCAAAAGTGTATATCTCGTTCTTCACTTGTAAAATCCGTTTATTCTCCGTACCACTTAAGACTGTATAAAAAGCAATTAAACTTATGATCCCAATACCCGCTCCACAAACATACTGTTTCCCACCTTTTCTTTGATTCATTGGTTTCCTACCTTTTCTTTGATTCATTATAATCTTTCCATTCCATCATATGCAAAATCTGCACATCTCCATTTTTATCGATACTGAAATATCCTTCTGCACTGCTAGTCCACTCCTCAAACGTGCAAATAGTTTCATTACATTCATACTCATCATTCTCATCATATACACCATTTCCATTACTATCATTCCTGTAAAATGCAATTGTTTTAAACGCATTTCCAGAAAACTCAAATTTATAAAAGGAATAGCTTTCTTTATTTTCTTTTGTATATTTATACACAATCTCGCCATTTTTACAAACACCATAACATTTTAATGTTTCTTCCACCTGTTCATGAAACAAGACAAACAGCACATTATTTTGATATGCAAGAATATAATAATCTCCCGATGTCTGAATATGTAACTCCGGTATATGATCTCCATTTATGTCACACGTCAGATACTTCATACTTCCATCATCCATATCTGCTATCGTACTTCCACCAGAATTTTCCAACGCTCTCTCTCCTGACAAAAACTCATCATATGCCCTCATTGCCTCATCAGTATTCCCATGCAGCGCTTCTGTTCCAGTAAAATTTTTCCCGAAAGCTTCCTCATACGTTACCATAGTAACAGGGCAATCAAGCATTGTAAAAAAGTCTTTTGTCACTTCATCCCATTGTTCCTGATTCAGATGCCCGCTCATACTTTCATCTCCGAATATATAAATTTCATATTCTATTCCAGTCTCGCCATAATAAGCAGTAAAATAAATTTCATTCTCCACTTCTCCTGCCCTATTCAATGTTTTATATCCATATCGGGTATTATTTGCACTCGTAGAATTACAGTATCCTATCTGATTCGAACCAAGAAGTACTTCATATTCGTTCAGCCAGTGATAAACTTCCACTTTTTGTTCTTCCACAAGATACTTTAATATGCAGAAACCATTTATTCCAATGTCCATTAGCAATTCTGGAAGTCCATCCCCATCACAATCAATAAAACGATATCTTGTTTCTTTTACAAATTGTTCTATAAACTCCATGTCATCTAAATCAGATATCCCTCGTAGATGATCCCGAAAATAGACAGCCTTTTCTTCTTCATACTCCAATGGCATCTGATTTGTAATGATCCTATAAAAGTTCTCTTTATATGCCAGTGCCACCTGATCTGTATAAATCTCCCAATTAATCGAATATTCTTTTGACGAAAAATCAACTTTCTTTACTAACTCACATATGTTGTTGCTGTCCTGTTCGTTTGTATAATTTGTTTTGTTTTCTCTTACGCTGTTTTCCTCTGTTTCAATCTTTTTCATTTCGGTTTCTGCCGCCTGTTTATAATTTAAGACACCAACCAGCAGAATTATAACTACTATTCCTATCGTCCCCATATTCACAATCTTTCTTTTCACAATAACCTACATTCCTCTCTCATATACAATAATATCTATCACAACATAATCAGACATATTCTCTCATTTGTACCCACAATACATTTGCCATCCAAATGCGGCATCTTAAATTCCATGATATCACAATATCCATCCATTCTCTCTGGCATAAAATCCAGTTTTAAATCCTTGTCCTGCGTTTGGTATTGCCATTTTAATAAACCTAGATTATTCACGGATCAGCCGTGAAAGTGGCTGAAAGCCACATAGTTACTGTATTTTAGCTGAATATTGCTTTTCACCTATCAAGTGAATGAAAAAAGAGCATCCATTTGTGGTAAAATTAAGGTGTTCAAAGTCTTTACAATCCCAAACAAAGGAGCCCTTTATGAGTATTGTAAACACCTTAGCCTTAGAAAGCAATAGACAGATTAAAATAAATTTTGATGGAGGAGATCTCTCATCCGATGCAGGCTTGCTTCTTATCAAAGAATTCATGAGCAAACTTGGTATTGATACACTTTTAGAAAAAGCGTTTAAAACCAATGATCCTGTATTCAAGTCTGTACTTGAAAAAGATGCGCTTGCATCACAGCCTACGGTATCAAGATTCTTTAACCGTATGGATGAAGACACTTTAAACCAGTTCCTTGCGATTGCCAGAGTACTTCGGAGGAAAATTTACAGTGTTCAGATGCCACAGGCTGTTATTCTGGATCTGGATTCCACTCTTCTTGATGCATACGGCAGACAGCAACCGGATTTTGTTTCTTTGTATCCATATCTGTCCTCCTTTTGTTAGTTTTAACTAACCATATCTCATAAAAAAACCGACAATTTATGATTCCTGTGTTCACAAATTATCGGTTGATAATCCATGCATCTGACCGCTTTTTCCTAGAAATACTCTTTCCAGCCGTTATTATAAAAGGAACGCAGCTCCCTGATATATCCTTGCATGACATAAAATCACTTCATCAAATTCCTCAATACGGCTTGCCATAATTCCTTGCAATTTAAAACACCGTTTTTAAAACGGTGTTTTAAATATAGCATACTTTAAACTTTCTGTCATTCACTGATTATAATTTCATATTTCTCAACCATTTTCAGAACTTCCGCCATAAAATCGTCTTTTCCATGGGTAAGGTATGCAAAACTAATTTTGTATACCCCCTCCTTTGTATAAATCCGCAGCTTTTTCCAGGTTCTTTTCCCCTGCTTTACTGCTGTAACTGCTTCGATTCTCTGTATGTTCCGCCAGTATAACTCCGTTTCCTTTCGTATAGGATGTTTTATCATCATTTTTTCTTCCGAATACCGTACTCTTGTATTACACATGATAAACAGAAGGATCAAACATGCCACACCGTAAATCGGCGCAAACAACAGGGAAAACCATTCCGAAGGCTCACTCTGTGAAAAACCCCGCAATGGATTTTCCTCCCCCGAAAGCAACAGCATTGCCAGATATTCCAGCAGGATTAAAATTCCCAATCCTGCCAGAATATAGTACTCCGTCCCATATCGCAGAATCCGCTTCTGCGGACTTTCGTAGACCTGAGAGCGGTAATACACGGCAACCGTTTCAGGGCATTTCTTCCTGAGTGCGTCACAGAATAGCTCATAATTCAACATGCCGATACCCACTGTGAGGATTTTTGTTCCATCCGAAAGATATAAATTAACCATATTATCAAAGCTGCCGTCTATTTTCCGGATTTCCTGCCATCTGACTGTCCGGGGCTTCTGAAAGGCTTTTTCTATCTGTATTGTATCTCCATTAAAATAAATACATTCCCTCGCCATGATATTTCCCGCAAATATGGTAACTATTAAAAGCAGAATTGCCATTGCCACACACAGGCTCCACATCCCCCTCGCCTCCCCGGGGGCTCCGTCCATTATGTAAAGGATGCTGAAAATTCCCACAAAAACAACTGCCAGCACTCCCAGCGCATATACGACATACCTTTTCCCCGGCGGCTGACATAATATTGCCATTCCCTCCGGGATTTTATTTATCTGCCGCCGGTTTCTGCCCGTTATCAGATAAATGATACCGACGGTCAGAACCAGTATAAGCGTAAACAACAGTTTCTCCATCTTCCCTTTACCCCCTGTATTTCGCAATAACGGAAACAACCTTGTCCATTTCCAGCGGCTTCGACAAGTGCTCATTCATACCCGCCATGCGGCACCTCTGAGCATCCTCTGCAAAGGCATTTCAGAAGCGTCAGAAGCTTTCCCCCTGCATCCCTGACAAAAGGTTCGCGGTGGAAAGTCGGATTATAATGCGCGCAACATTCAGCGTTTCCACAGGCAGCCCGGAAAAAAATGCGGCAACTAACGGCGCACTTTCTTCCTCCTGATGCCTGCCATCGGTAATACACCTCTAATATTGATATTTTTTCAAAAGTTGCTCTCTTTTGAATAATACTGATATTTTCACCAAACTTCACAATATCAGACATTTGGAATCTGTTGAACGAAGCTGACTGAAAGTATTCAGATTGATAGCAACGAAAATATAGTCATTTTTCAGACATTATTTCAATATCTGATAACTCATCATGAAAAGAATAACCAACATACACATAAATACTTTAACCAGTTTCTGGTATGTCGTTTCCGCCGGATTTATGACCGGGTTCCATGTTTCCTCTGTTCCCGGCATATTGTTTATATTGCTCCGATTTCCTCCGGTTTCCTTCTGAGCACAGAGCCGGTTTGACGCATAAGTAAGCATTTCCTTTGCCGCCTCTGCCTCCTGCTCCGACACCTCAAGCGTCCTGCCATCTGCAAAGGTGATCCTTTTCCATCTTCCATTCTTATTTTTCGAGTAAGTCCATCCGCTGATGTCTGTGAGAAGCGGAAGATAGTACACACCGGCTGCGTCCTGTTCATCAATGATAAAATGATAAGTGACCGTGAACAATCTGTTCCTAAAAACCGGCTGCATAAGAAAATATTCCGTACAGAAAAGCTCTCTGATTTGCTTACGTTGTCCCCAGGCATCAAAGCAGGAAAGTGTCCGCATGATTGGATGAATGACAATAAGAACGACAAACACTGCTCCTGTCAGCAGCAAAAAGGCTGCGTATAGCATAATCGATGCATTATCGCTGAAAGGCGACGCCGCTTCCCTGAGCATCACTCCGCAAAGGGGAATCACCAGTGCGGCTTCCATCAGAAAGGTACCCCGAAAAACGGCATTCTGGCAAAACAGATAATAAAAGCCGACAAAGGTAACAGCATTTTTTCCACTGCGGTAGCGAAGCGGAATCCGCATAAGCAAAAGCTCAGACAAAAGACCGACAAGCAGCACCACTTCCTTACACACAAGTATATAAGTCCCATACATCCATATGTATAACCCTATTCCGTGGGAGGAGCCATAAAGAGCCAGCAAATCTCCGTCCTTTGCATTTTCCAGAACACTATGCAGGATATTTTCCCCGAAAATCAGGTGATAGCCTATACCACACACCAGTATAATCCATGCAATATAATCCGGAATACTGGACAGCGCCCAGCGTTTGCAGCTGCCATGCTCGTGCTTCAGCTGACGCCAGAACCCGATTCCCCATAGAACCGGATAAAGAAACACAACAAGAAGCAGCGCAAGGTTCGTTTCCGGCAACATTGTCGTTATAAGCAGACTCAGACATTTTGCCCGTGAAGTTTCTCTCAGAAGATTCGGCACATGTGTGAAAAACGATGCCACCGCCACCAAAAGTATCGCAAATATTCCCGGTATCGCCATCAGACTGACTGTTTCCGCTTTTGACTTACGTTTCACCAGATGGTACAGGTCAGCAAGATACAGACCTGCATTCAGATAAAGAAGTAGCATCGTGAGCCAAAAGCTCGGTAAATAATCAGAACCCGCCTTATACAATCCAAAGAAATCCCAGAGTGCTTCTATCATTTTTCCTTCTTCTTTCCATTACGCTTTTATAACTATTTATTCTTCCATTAAACTTCCATCTACTAATTTTTCACAGTTTATTCTGCAATGGGAATGGGTTTTCGGTCTCCATCCCGACCTTATGAACATTTCTTTTTATATAAATAATCCTATATTATTCACGGCACAGCCATGAAAGTGGCTGAAAGCCACATAGTTACTGTATTTTCGCTGAATATTGATTTTCACCTATCAAGTGAATGAAAAAAGAGCATCCATTTGTGGTAAAATTAAG
>NZ_QUEC01000044.1:0-18568 GCF_003478095.1 Clostridium sp. AF34-10BH | reverse complement strand
TGAACCCTTATATAAGTGCGCCCAAAAATCTACTTTATTTTTCACTCTTTTCTACATAAGTGTCCGGCATTGCCTTGTTGGCACAGCCTGTCAGAAAGATCAAGTTTACTATTATAAGATAGGTTTTTATTCTCCGCATAGCATCTCCTGTTTTGTCCATTCCGTTGGTCATCAATTGATTATCTGGTCCATCTTGTAATATCCATCCAGTATCCAGAAGGGAATTGTGTCACAGAAACCTCGTGTACACCTCTTACATCCAAAAATGCCGCCGTTGGCTGTTCGATTACAGAGATGTCTACCCTTGCAGTTGCTCCGCCTCCTAATTTGCTAAATGTGTATTATAAACCATATTCTTAATATCTGCACATCCGTCTGCTCTATTGTACTTGTTTTTTCTTACCTTCCTCCATTTTCTAAAATATTTCTTTTACTTGTCAATCAAACATGCTTGATAATTCATATTTACCACAAATTATCTCTCTAACTCAATTGAGCAGATGGAAACTTCCCATTAATCGTATTAATTTCCTTTTGCTCAAGTCCCTTAATAAAAGATTTCATAGCAAAAAGAGTAGGTTGCATCCGTAATTTTTCTATAGATGCAACCTACTCTTTAACTTAAACTATTCTTTATAAAGTACACCAGTATACGTAGCTACTGTTTGACTTGTAGTATATGAATATTTACTTATTGTAAGAACCCCTGAGTAATAGCTTCCATTAATTTTTTCTCTCCATGAAATTTCTTTCTGTGGTTTTACAACCCCTGAATATATCACTTCCCTCGTCACACTAACACTTGCTCCGCAAAGGACAATGTCGTTTTCCGCCAAATCTTCTGCAACATATACTTCATAATATATACCTTCTGATGTATATCCCCCTCCTACCCGCTGTGCAGTTTTCTGCGCATTAACCGGGAATGAAATACTTAAAACAGCTACTACAAAAAATATGGCAAATATACCTTTGTTCATATCCTATCCTCAACTTTCATTCTCCACTCAGAAATACATATCCTCCTACATCTGTTTCCTTCCATGCTGTAGCGTCTTCCTTATTATCATAATAAGTTGTCTTTACAATATTGGTATCTATTACTTCTTGATTCAATGTAGCTCTCACTTCATCCAAATGCACATTAATACTATCATTCGTCATTTCACCATCTACTACATACGCAATTTCATATACCCTTCCCCATAACGGATCATCAATATACCTTGTTCCTATCTGCTGAAAAGCAGGTTTTCTATGTCCTGCCATATATATCAGAAACATTCCTGCAGCTATCGCCAATATTCCAATCAAAAAGGACATTCTTACAATTCGTCCATAGTTTTTCTTTTGGGGTTCAGGTTCTGATTCCTCATTTTCCCCTGTGTTATCCGTATTCTCCTTATCTCCCTCCTCCACATTCCTTTTTTGAAATTCAGGATTGTCCAGCTTCTCCAATGTCTTTTCCGGATTATGTAATTCGTCACACGATACCTGAAGTATATCTGCTATACGACTAAGCATCATCATATCCGGAAGGTTCTTTCCATTCTCCCATTTGCTTACCGCAGACGTAGAAACCGATAACCTCTCTGCCAGTTCCTTCTGACTTAATCCATTCTTCTTCCTTAAAATTACCAGTAGTTTACCAAATGCTTCCTTTTGCATAACTTTACCCCTTTAATTGTACTAGCAATGATACAATTATACGATTAAGTTATCTAAAAAGCAATGAAGCAAGAATGAACATACTTGACAATTCACATTTACCACAATGATACGTCTAAATCAATTGAGCATTTGGAAACTTTCCATTTTAATCTTATGAATTTCCTTTTGCTCAAGTAGTTACAGCAATAACCGTTTCCTAGATTATTGTGTCATACCTCCCTATCGTTGTCTACTCTGCTACAGCGTCTTTCATACTCTTCACATATTTTCCGATGTAAGGAGCTGCGTCTTTGCCATACTTTGCAATGATCTTCACGATGGCGCTTCCGACAATGGCTCCATCTGATATGGATGCCATGGCTTTGGCCTGCTCGGGAGTACTGATGCCGAAACCGATAGCACAGGGAACATCGGTTACGGCACGGATACTTTCCACGATGGCGGGCAGATCGGTCTTGATCTCACTGCGCACACCGGTGACCCCCATGGAACTTACCACATAGATAAAACCTTCTGCTTCCGATGCAATCTGGCGGATACGGCTCTCGGAGGTAGGAGCGATCATGGAGATTACCTTCACGCCATGGGTTTTGGCGGGAGCTTCCACCTCTGCCTTCTCTTCATAAGGTACATCAGGAATAATGATGGCGCTGATACCCAGTTCTTCACATTTGGTAAAAAATTTCTCATATCCGTAATGGAATACCGGATTCACATACGTCATAAATGCCAGCGGAATCTGTGACTGCTCCCGTACTCTCTTCACAATTTCGAACACGCCATCCGTTGTCATGCCGTTACCAAGAGAGCGGATATTTGCTTCCTGGATCACCACACCTTCTGCTGTAGGATCGGAAAAGGGAATACCAATCTCTATGAGATCCGCCCCTGCCTTTTCCATCTCTAAAATGAATTTTACGGTGCTGTCCGCGTCCGGGTCTCCTGCAGTGAGGAAGCCGATGAACGCCTTTTTATTCGGTGTATCAAATACTTTTTCTAATTTACTCATCGTATCTGTCTCCATTTCTTCTATCTCTTCTATTCTAATTTCTTCTATCTTTCCTGTTTTCATCTTCTGTCTGCAGGAGAACGGACTGCCCAAAGCATTTCACAGCCCCTGCACGTAAGTCGGTCATCAGTCATGAATATCCACACCGCGGTATCTCGCAATAGCGGCCACATCCTTGTCGCCTCTGCCGGACAGACATACGATAATGCTCTGGTCCGGGCTGTAGTTCTTCGCGATCTTACGTACCTGCGCTACCGCATGGGCACTCTCAATAGCGCAGATGATTCCTTCAGTTCTTGCCAGATATTCAAAAGCATCCACTGCCTCGTCATCCGTGATGGGCACATACTGTGCTCTGCCGATGTCATGCAGATAAGCATGCTCCGGTCCAATGCCGGGATAATCCAGTCCCGCAGAAATGGAATATACAGGAGCAATCTGTCCATATTCATCCTGGCAGAAATAAGATTTCATTCCATGGAAAATTCCCAGAGAGCCGGTAGCAATGGTAGCTGCGGTCAGTGCCGTATCCACACCCTTGCCTGCTGCCTCACAACCGATGAGTTCCACATCCTTGTCCTCAATAAAGTTATAGAACGCACCCATGGCATTGCTGCCGCCGCCTACGCAGGCTACCACGGCTGCCGGAAGTTTTCCTTCCTTCTTCAGAATCTGTTCCTTTGCTTCCTGGCTGATCACACTCTGAAAATCTCTTACGATCATGGGGAAGGGATGAGGTCCCATAACGGATCCCAGCACATAATGGGTATCCGCCACACGATTGGACCATTCTCTCATGGTCTCATTGACAGCATCCTTTAAGGTCATGGTACCGGAAGTTACGGGATGTACCTTGGCTCCCAGAAGTTCCATACGGTAGACATTCAATGCCTGTCTGTTGGTATCTTCTTTTCCCATGAAGATTTCGCATTCCATCCCCAGGAAGGCTGCTGCCGTTGCGGTAGCCACACCGTGCTGTCCGGCACCGGTCTCTGCGATCAGGCGGGTCTTGCCCATCTTCTTGGCAAGCAGTGCCTGTCCCAGGGCATTATTGATCTTATGGGAACCAGTATGGTTCAGATCCTCTCTCTTGAGATAGATCTTCGCGCCGCCCAGATCCTTCGTCATTTTCCCTGCATAGTACAGCAGAGAGGGGCGCCCCGCGTATTCATTCAACAGCTTGTTCAGCTCCGCATTGAATTCCGGATCCTTCTTATAATGCTCATAGCACTCTTCCAGATGGATCAGTTCATTCATCAATGTCTCGGAGATATATTGTCCTCCGTGGATTCCGTAACGTCCTTTGCTCATATGTTTATCCTCTCTTCTTTCTTCCTGATTTTTAATTCTTCTTTTATTCTGTATTTTCAATCTGTATTGTTCCGATACTGTTCTACCAGTTCCATGATCCGGCGCATCTTCTCCTGATCTTTTTTCCGGTTACTCTCGATGCCGGAGCTGATATCCAACGCATAGGGTCTCACCACTTCCATGGCTTCCGTCAGATTCTCCGACTGCAATCCGCCCGCCAGGAAAAATTCTCTGTCGATTCCGCCAAGGACACTCCAGTCAAAAGCCTGACCCGTTCCCATTCCGTTGTCAAATAACAGATAGTCCGCACTGCTGTCCAGCCAGGCTTCCACATCGTACCGGTCTCTTACTTTGACCGCCTTGATCACCGGTTTGTGGCAGACTGCCTGAAGATACTGGATATCCTCCTCCGTCTCATCTCCGTGGAGCTGTGCCACGTCCAGAATGCCTTCCTCCAGCAATTCTATGATGGTCTTCGGATCCTCATTCACGAATACCCCAACTGTCCGGATTCCAGGTGAAAGCTTCTTACGGTATTCCGCTGCCTGCTCCTTTGTGACCACCCTGTGGCTCTTCGGGTAAAATACAAATCCCACGTAATCCGGCTGCACCTCATTGGCATAATCAATGTCCTCCGGACGATAGAGACCACACATTTTTACTTTCATAATAATTTACGACCTTTCTATAGACTGCAAACTTTGGGCCGTAGGCACAAAGTTGCGTGTGAAAAATTTATTTTTCACACTATCCGCGGAGTTCCTGCAAAGCCGCTTTCTTATCTGCACTACGCATCAATGTCTCTCCGATGAGTACGGCATTGGTACCGTTCTGCTCCAACCGCTCGATATCCTGTCTCGTCTTCATACCACTTTCGGATACGAAGAGAATATTCTCCGGCACCATTTCCCTCAACCGCACGGAGTTATTGATATCCACCGTAAAGTCTTTCAGATTCCGGTTATTGACACCGACGATCCTGGCACCGGCTTTCAATGCCATCTCTACTTCCTTCTCATCATGGGCTTCCACCAGTGCCGACAGTCCAAGTTCTCCTGCGATTCCCGCATACTCTGACAACTGCATCGGTGACAGGATGGCACAGATTAAAAGCACTGCATTTGCTCCGATATTTTTTGCCTCATAGATCATGTATTCATCTACCGTAAAATCTTTCCGAAGCAGTGGAATTTTCACTGCCTGACGGATCTCGGTCAGATATTCATTCTTCCCTTGAAAGTACGCCGGTTCCGTCAGTACGGAAATTGCATCCGCTCCTGCTGCCTCGTATTCCCTCGCAATCTGCACATAGGGAAATTCCGCCGCGATCAGTCCCTTGGAGGGCGATGCTTTTTTCACCTCACAGATAAAGCTCATCCACGGCTTCGCCAGTGCCTGTTCAAAGGGAAATCCCGTGTTGCTGTCCAAATCTCTTGCTCTGGCAATCTGTTCTGCAAGGGGCAGTGCTTCTTTTGCTGCAGCCACCCGTTCTAAAGTGGAAGCCGCTATGGTATCCAATATCATTTTTCTGCCTCCCGCTTATACTTCATTACTTAACTTAATGAAACGCTCCAGCTGTGCCTTTGCAAGGCCTGTGTCGATGACCTTCTCTGCCAGCTTCACACCGTCTGCCATACTGTCTGCCTTGCCTGCCACATATAGGGCTGCTGCTGCATTCAGCAGTACCGCATTGCGCTTGGGACCCTTTTCGCCATTTAAGATAGCTCTGGTGATCTCTGCGTTCTCCTGGGGAGTTCCGCCCACCAGATCTTCCTTCGTGCATCTTTCCATGCCAAATTCTTCCGGTGTGATCACATAATTTTTAAAGGTACCGTTATCAATCTCGCAGACTGTAGTGGGTGCACTGGCGGAGATCTCGTCCAGTCTGTCCTGTCCATAGACTACCATGCCACGTTTTACACCTAGATTGGACAATACCTTTGCCATAGAGGGCAGCAGGCTTTCATCGTACGCACCCATGATCTGATATACCGGTCCTGCGGGGTTTGCCAGAGGTCCTAAAATATTGAAAATAGTACGGATGCCCAACTCCTTGCGGATGGGTCCCACATATTTCATGGCGGTGTGATATTTTTGTGCGAAAAGGAAGCAGATGCCGATCTCTTCCAACAACGTCTTGCTCTGTTCCGGCTCTATGGTGATATTTACGCCCAGAGCTTCCAGACAGTCTGCTGCACCGGATTTGGAACTGGCTGCGCGGTTGCCGTGCTTGGCTACTGGTACGCCTGCCGCAGAGATCACGATAGATGCCGTAGTGGAGATATTGAAAGAATTAGATCCGTCACCGCCGGTTCCCACAATCTCTAAAGCTTCCACGTCCGCTCCAAGTTTTCTGCCGAACTTTCGCATTTCTTCTGCGGAGCCTGTGATCTCTTCGATGGTCTCACCCTTCTGGCTTAATGCTGTCAGATAAGCACTCTTTAAAATATCGCTGGCCTCACCGCTCATGATCTCATCCATAACGGTTTTTGCCATATCGTATCCGATGTCCTCATTCTTTACCAACTTAGCAACCGCTTCTTTAATCATGTTTCTGCCTGCTCCTTTCTGTGTCTGTAAAAAATTAACAATGATCTGTCGACCATCCGGTGTCAGTACCGATTCCGGATGGAACTGTACTCCGTAGATCTGCTTTTCTGTCTGTTCTACCGCCATGACCTCTCCGTCTTCGGTGACCGCGGTAACTTTCAATTCTGCGGGAATCGTCTGTGGATCTGCCACCAGAGAATGATATCTTGCCACAGTGATCACTTTTTTCATACCCCGGAACAATACACTGTCTGTATCCAAAGTCGCCAGGGACTGTTTACCGTGCATCAGATGGGATGCATAAGTCACAGTGGCTCCCGCCACCTCACAGATTGCCTGATGCCCGAGACAGATTCCCAAAATAGGTATCCTGCCCCCAAGTTCCCTGATCACATTTTCACAGACACCCGCTTTGTCCGGTCTGCCGGGTCCCGGCGATAAAATGATGTGGGAGGGATTCATGGCGCGGATCTCATCCACACCGCATTCATCATTGCGGATCACCCGAATATCCGGATTTACGCTTCCTACCAGCTGATATACGTTATAGGAAAAACTGTCATAATTGTCGATCAGTAATATCATGCTTCCATTCCCTCCTGTGCTTTCTGTAGTGCCTGTCTTACAGCTGCTGCCTTCTGAATGCATTCCCTGTATTCCTTCTCCGGTACACTGTCCGCCACAATACCGGCACCGGATCTTACGAATACTTTTCCGTTCTTGGAAAAAGCAAGTCTGATGGCAATGCAGGTATCCAGATTTCCAGTAAAGGAAATGTAGCCGATGGCTCCGCCGTAGATCCCCCGCTTATTGTCTTCCAGTTCATTGATGATCTCGCAGGCCCGAAGTTTCGGGGCTCCCGACAGAGTTCCTGCGGGCAGGATGGCATCCACCGCATCCAGAGCATCCGCATCCTCTCTGATCACTCCTCTTACCGTGGATCCGATGTGCATGACATGAGAATATCTCTCAATGGACATATACTTTTCCACTTCCACGGTGCCTATCCGGCTGATCTTGCCGATATCGTTTCGTCCCAGATCCACCAGCATATTGTGTTCGGAACGTTCCTTTTCGTCTGCCAAAAGTTCTGCTTCCAGTGCTTTGTCCGCTTCCTCGGTAGCTCCTCTGGGTCTCGTTCCTGCCAGGGGGAAGGTATGTAATACACCATCTTCCAGTTTCACCAATGTCTCCGGGCTGGCTCCCACGATCTCACCATCACTTCCAGAGAAATAGAACATGTACGGAGAAGGATTTGTTGTGCGGAGTACCCGGTAAGCATCTAAGAGGCTTCCTTCCATCTCCGCCTCCTGGCGATTGGATAATACCACCTGGAAGATATCTCCCTCTCTGATGTAATGCTTGGCTTTCTCCACCATGCTGCAATAGGCTGCTTCGTTGAACAGTGGTTGAAAATCTGTCCGGAGCTTACAGGGAATATGCTCTGCCTTTTCTCCATTCAGCAAGAGCTCCTTCATGTTGTTCAGTTCCCGCTCCGCTCTATGATAATTGATCTCCAGATCATCGGTCTTGATATTCAGGATCAGGATCAGCTTCTGTCTGTAATTGTCAAAAGCGATGACTTTGTGGAACAGCATCAGGTTCACATCCTGGAAGCCTTCCTCGTCCTTCGCATCCAGCCGCAGGGTCGGTTCGCTGTATTTGATATAGTCATAGGAAAAATATCCTACCAGACCTCCGGTAAAGGAAGGCAGTCCCGGAAGCTTGGGACTTTTATTCTCTTCCATGACGTTGCGGATGATCCCTCTGACATCTCCGGAATCCGTCCGGCTGGTCAGTTCCGATTTTATTGTAGTCATACCGTTATAACAGGTGATCTCCAACAGAGGATCGTAGCCTAAGAAGGAATATCGTCCCCATCGTTTATCCGCCTCCGCACTTTCCAACAGATAGACATGACCGCTAACCTTTTTTAAGATGCGCAACACTTCGATAGGTGTGGTCATATCCGCATACAGCTCTGTGCTGATGGGAATTACGCCGTAGCTGCCTTCCGCTGCGATGATTTTACATTCTTCCAATGTGGGGGTGATCTTCATTTCGGTACTCCTCCTTAAAATTATTTCTTTCCACACCTTTTCAGCGCCTCCATTCGTAAAATCGCCTCTTTGAGGCTTCCTTTTACTCATTGAGGCTATCTCGCCATAGGCTCTGAAAAGGTTACAAAAAAACCGCCCATGACAGAATCTTCTTCTGTCAAGGACGGGTCATATACATTTCCCGCGGTGCCACCTTGCTTCACAATTTCTTGTGCTCTTACAGGATACCAACATATCCCCGGCAACTGACGTATGCCCTCACGTCGCAGAATACTTGAGATCTCATAATTCCATGTGTCCTCTTTGACTGCGCCCTCCGTGGTCCATTTAACAACCTGCGTTCCAACCTTTCTCAGCATCCGGTCTCTCTGTAAGTGCACGAACTGTTTTTATCTCCACATCAATAGTTTTCTTACCGCTGTATTTAATTTTTATTTATATTACTGCTTTAGTGTGGTAACGTCAAGTAGTGATTTTAATCTTTTTTGTAAAAAATCTTTGCGTATTTTATTTTTCTATCTTCCTACTTTGAGGAAAAGCTCACGAATTCCTTCATAGTAACCAATGGTCACCGTGGTACTGTCTTCCTCCTCCCCCGGGAAAGTATACTTGGCAAAATACGGCGTCGTCTCCAACAGCGGATTTTGATCCTCATATTTTTCAAGACCGGTTAGTTCCAGATATTCCGCATACCGGCCAATCATGGCATCCGTATTGATGTCTTCCCATTGCAGTCCGGTCCGGACATAGAATTCATAAATTTTGCCGGTATCCGCATCCAGATAAATATCCAGAAAACGGTTACTCTTATCCGCATTCCTTACGTCCGTAGACAGGCTGATTTTCCATACAGAGAGATTATTTCTCGGCTCCAAAACATCGATAGCAGAGCAGATCACCGCTTCGTAAGAGTCTTCCGAAACTTCCTTTACTTCGTCGGGAAGAATTCCCTGCTCCTTCAGGATCTGAATCTCTCTGTTACATGCCTCATATACCGCTTCCTCCTGAATCTGTCCCTCTCCCGGTTGCTGGCGATTCTCTACAAACGCATAGGTACCCGTCATTTCTCCGTAGTTTCCTGCCTCACTGTCCACTCTGGTCAAAAAACGCAGTTCACTCTCCGGCAGGGTCTGACTGCTCAGACATCTCCCCAAAAGATATAGTTTCTGATTGCTGCTCATGCGGTAACGGTATCCTTCCGCACCTTCCACCGCCTCTGTGGTAATACTGTTTAAGAGTCTCTCATCACTTTTGGCCGCGATCCATTCCGGTCCCCACAGAGCCGCAAGAATGACCACAACTGATACCGCAAAGCCCAAAGAACAGCTCTTCCATCTATTCATCCGACTTCACCCCCTCATCCGGAATCAGAAAGCTCATGCAGCTTCCAAAACCCTGTGTACTCTCGATCTTCAGGCTGCTGTGATGCAGTTCCAGAATAGCGGTGCACAGTGCAAGCCCCAGTCCCGCTCCGTTATGAGCCCTGGATCTGGATTTATCCACCATATAAAAAGCTTCCGTGATCTTATGAAGTTCTTCCTCGGGGATGCCAATTCCTTCATCCCGTACCTGAAAATAATAACCGTTCTCCATGTGCCTTCCTGTGATCTCCACGGTCTGCCCCTCCTCGGAGGCTTTGATGGCATTATCGGTCAGATTGATCAAAACAGTCTTCAACAGGTTCTCCTCGGCATAGAGTTCTCCCTTTTCCCAGCAGATGTCAACCTTCACCCTGCTGTCTTCTGGGTTCTTGGTCTCATCATAGATTTCCTGCAGATACGAGAAAATGCCGGAGACATTTGTGGTCTTACGATCGATCTCCTTACGTCTGGTCACAATGATGTCCAGCAGTCTGAGTGCCATAGTCTCCAGGCGTTTTCCCTCTGTATAAATATAATTGGCACACAAAAAATGCCTCTCATCATCCAATTTCCGGGAACGCAGCATATCCGCATAACCGATAATGGCAGTCAATGGTGTCTTCAGTTCATGGGAAAATGCGGCAATAAAATCTTCTCTGGCTCTGACTTCATTTTCCAAATTCTGAATATTCTGCTCCAGTGCTTCTGCCATATGGTTGAAATCCGCAGTCAGCTGTCCCATTTCATCATTACTGATCTGCTCCGCGCGATAGCTGTATTCTCCCTCCGCCATTTTGCCGGTAGCCTGCGTCAGAAGCCGGATCGGTCGGGTCAGCCAGCAGGCGATCAGCGTCATCACAGCGCCACTGCACAACAGTACGATCACCGTCACCTGACGATACATCCGAAATCCTTCCGTCCTCTCCGTATATACCGCAGTTACATTTTTCATGGTCTCTAACGTCAGCAGACGGTCGGACACATTGATTCTTGTCTGTGTCTGGATATAATAGGAATCCCCCGACTGCACTACCCGGTACACTCTCGTATTTTCTCCGCATTCTTCCCACAGAGAAGTATCCCCGGTAAACCCTTCGCTGACATACAGCACCTTACCGTTCTCATCGCTGATCCGCAGCAATCTGTTGCCGTGCTGTCCACTGTTCTCCAGGTATACTCCGATCTGTTCCACCGTTCCGTCCGGAAGTACATCATATTTGGACGGAATATTTAAAGCTGCCGTCTCAAAAGCGAACCTCAAAATACTACTTTCATCCAGTGCCTGTCTGGTCTCACGCTCCATGGAGGTCTGAAACACATAATTTACAAAAAAATAACCGCTTGCTCCGCATGCCGCTGCCATGATCAGCATGGTGCACAGCAGAATTTTCCAGGAAAATTTCATTCTTTTCTCCTCTTGTCCACTTTCCTACAAGAATTCCTCGTTCTCAGGCAATCTCCAGCCGGTATCCTACCTTATATACCGCTACCAGCTGATTCTCCCATCCCATTTTTTTGCGCAGGCGCTGCACATGCAGCTCCAGAGTCCTGCTGTCCCCGTCATATTCTTCTCCCCATACCTTTTCGTACAGGCTTTCCTTGAATAAGGCAATATTTTTATTCTGAATAAATAACACCAGAAGTCCGTATTCCTTGTTGGTAAGTACCACAGGTACGCCCGCTTTCGTCACCATTCTGGCTTCCATATCCACCACTACATCTCCTGCGGACAGCTGCGCTCCCCGTTTGTGGAATCTGCGCAGTACCACTTCTACCCTTGCCAGCAGTTCCACCACATCAAAGGGCTTCACCAGATAATCCTCCGCCCCCAGACGCAAGCCTTTTACCCGGTCCTTTACATCTCCCTTGGCGGTAATGAAGATCACCGGGATCTTTAAAGGTCTGATATATTCCATAATATCAAAACCGTCCACTCCCGGAAGCATAATATCCAGTAAGATCAGATCAAAGGTTTCCTTCTCGATCAGTTCAATGGCTTTCATGCCATCCTGTACACTTTTGCAAAAATATCCTGCTGCCGACAGATTCAGGTCGATCAGGTCACAGATTGGCTTTTCATCATCCACGATCAATATTTTTATCATTATGTCTGCCACCCCCAATAGGCACGGATCTTCGTCACCAGTGCCTCCAGAGTATCCTCCTCCGTACATTCATAATTTTCTGTAAAATCAGTATCCTTCTCAAATCCGGCCGTCCGTTGGTAATAAATGGTGCACACGGTGTCCACCAGCAATTCCCCGTTTTCTCCTTCATAGCTGTATTTTGCAAACACCACCAGATCCTTCAGGCCGTCACCGTCCAGGTCCTTTCCCTGGATTCCCTTCAGCGCATAGAGATTGTCGTAATCCTCCATGGGTTGAAAACTCCACACAATATTTCCCTGTTCATCGATCAGATAGATCATGAACATGTCATATTCCGCCATCCGGTAGGTGCCCGGAACCACCTTTAATTTTCCCAGCTTTTCAAAATTACGGGTATAAGACTGTTCCTCGATGACATTGAAATTGTGGTTCAGAAGATCTGCCAGTGTCTCCGCCGTATAGAGGAATTCCGTAGAACGCCCGTCTCTTACAAAATTTAAAATACAGGCAGGGTTCTTGTTCATATCAAAGCGGTTGATCTTGTCTGAGATCCGATAATCACGGTAAAAGTTTCCATCGTCCTGGAACAGAACATCTCCTACTTTGTAGGATTCTTCCTGATAATCCCCCCTGTCATTATGGCACTGGACGATCAGGATGATATCTGTATCTCTGTCATTGTCTACATCCTGAAAAGAAACCGAAGCCAGTTTTTTCACCGGCTGCCGCATTTCTCCCGGATAGCAGTAATTTGCTTCCAGCTGGTCCGTCTTGTACAGAATCTGCCCGGAAGCATCCGCGATAAATACCGCCAGTCTGTGGTACCTTGTATCCAGTGCCGCATAGAACCAGACTTCATCCCCGGGTTCCTCTGTCGTATCTACGGCTTCCTCCGGAAGTTTTTGCAACGGCATCGCAAAGATCTGATCCTCCAGCAGGCGGAATCCCTGGTCCTCCAAATCTCCAATCTTTTCTATCCTGTCAAAGCGTTCCCGGTATCGTTCGTACTCCTCCGCCACCAGTTCTCCGCGTTCCCCGGCCGCAGTCACAGAAAAAGAAAAGGTGGAAAGCTGCGCAGATAAAACTACAAAAAGCACAATACTTACTATGCTGAGCATGATTCTTCTCTTCCTGTGTTTCGGCATCTTTCCACCTCCTTTGTATCGTTATTTGATTTGTTGTTTTATTCCATTTTCTTTTACAGATCGTCAATAATAATGTGTCTGGGCTGGCCTGTGATCATGATCGGAGTCAGTTCCGCCTGGATCAGAGGCTCGATATAGTTCTTCATCTCTGCGGTCACATAATCTCCCTCTTCCGTGATCCAGGAACGGGGAACCTTTTTCTCCAGATTTGCCACCTTATGCACATCATAGAGATCCGTAGTGCAAATATAGGGATCCTGAGATACTCTCTTTAAGATCACCATCTGACCGGTCTTGCCTTCAAAAGCTGCCTTTACCGCAGTTCCACCTACCTGATAAGCCTCGGTGATATCCACGCGGGAGGTCAGATGTCCGGCACAGCGCTGCAGAGTAGACAGTTCAATAGCTCTGGATTTGCAGCCCAGCTTTTCAATAATCAGGTCAGACAAATATTTGCCCGTACCGGATAACTGTACATGGCCGAAAGAATCCGTCTTGTCGGAAGGTGCAGACAATTCGCAGACATATCTTCCGTCTGCCGTCTTGATTCCTTCGGACACGGCAATGACAATGGACTGTTTCTCGCTGACCAGTTTCTTGACCTTTTTCAGAAAATCATCCACATCAAAGGCTACTTCCGGCAGGTAGATCAGATCCGGGCCTTCACAGTCTTCACTCTTGGCCAGTACTGCTGCTCCGGTGAGCCATCCGGCATTTCTTCCCATGATCTCGATGACAGTCACACTCTGCATCTCATAGATCAGGCCGTCACGTACCAGTTCCTTGGTAACGGTAGCAATATATTTTGCCGCACTTCCGTAACCAGGCGTATGATCCGTACCCTCTAAGTCGTTATCAATGGTCTTGGGTACGCCGATAAAACGAATCGGGTTGCCCACTGTCTCTGCATAATCGGAAAGCTTTTTGATGGTATCCATGGAGTCATTGCCGCCGATATAGAAAAATGCCATGATCTCCAGTTCTTCCAGAATTGCAAATATTTTCTCGTAAATAGCTTTATCTTCACTGATCTCCGGCAGCTTATAGCGGCAGGATCCCAGAAAGGAAGCCGGTGTTCTCTTCAAAAGTTCCACATCCATGTCGTTGCGGATCTTTTCCCCCAGATCCACGATCTTTTTCTCCAACAAACCCTGAATGCCATAGCGCATACCGTATATGGTATCCGCTCCCATATCCTTTGCTGTCTTGTAGACACCTGCCAGACTGGCATTGATCACCGCTGTGGGGCCTCCGGACTGTCCTACGATCACATTTTTTTTCATAATTTTTCTCCCTCTGTTGATTCGTTACCATACATCGACGGGGATTTCTCCTGCTCGATTTGCATACGTAAAACACCCACCAATCGGATCCTCCGGTTGATGGGTGTTCTCATTCTTAAGGTTCCGTCGAACCTATTTTACCAAACTTACAGTCTCTCTGGCAATAGCAAGTTCCTCATTCGTAGGAATTACCATAACAGTGGTCTTGCTGTCAGGAGTGGAAATAGCGATCTCCTCGCCACGCTTGTGGTTCGCCTCCTCATCGATGGATACTCCCAAGAAGCCCAAATGCTCGCATACCAGGGAACGAACTAAAGGTGCGTTCTCGCCGATACCTGCGGTAAAGCAGATCACATCTACACCGTTCATGGCTGCTACATAAGAGCCGATATATTTTGCCACACGGTAGCAGTAAGTGTTCATGGTACGGATGCAGTGTGCATCGCCGTTGTTGTAACCTGCTTCCAGATCACGGAAATCGGAAGACAGATTGTTGGACAGACCATATACACCGGACTTCTTGTTCAGAACGGTCATGATCTCGTCGATGTTCTTGCCCTCTTTGTGAGCGATGAACTCCATGATGGCAGGATCGATATCACCGGAACGGGTTCCCATGATCAGACCTTCCAGAGGTGTCAGACCCATGGAGGTGTCTACACACTTGCCGTTCTTAACAGCGGATACGCTGGCACCATTGCCCAGGTGGCAAACGATGATCTTCAGATCTTCGTACTTTTTGCCCAGAACCTCAGCAGCCTTCTTGGATACATAAGAGTGGCTGGTTCCGTGGAAGCCGTAACGTCTGATCTTGTATTTCTCATAATACTCGTAAGGCAGACCGTACATATAAGCTTCCTCAGGCATGGTCTGATGGAAAGCGGTGTCAAATACAGCTACCATGGGAGTGGTGGGCATCAGCTTCTTGCATGCATTGATACCGATCAGGTTAGCAGGGTTATGTAAAGGAGCCAGGTCGTTGCATTCCTCGATGGCTTTCATAACTTCATCGGTGATAATGGTGGATGCTGCGAACTTCTCGCCGCCGTGTACGATACGATGTCCTACGGCACCGATCTCATCCAGACTCTTTACCACACCTGTCTTTTCATTGGTCAGAGCTTCCAGTACCAGACGGATAGCTTCGGTATGATCCGGCATGGGAGTTACAGTCTGCTCTTTCTCACCACCATCGGGGGTATAGGTGATCTGGCTTCCTTCGATACCGATTCTCTCACAAAGACCCTTTGCGATGCATTTCTCGGTCTCGGAATCAATGAGCTGGAACTTCAGGGAAGAGCTTCCGCAGTTAATAACTAAAATATTCATGATGAATTCCTTTCTTTCAAATCTGTTACTCTATGGGGTCATGTTACCCGTGCGGGCAATACATGAATACGGTGCGGGACAGATATCCCGCACACGTTTATGTTCGTTACCAGTGATTATACTAACTGTGCCTGTACAGCGGTCAGTGCTACGACACCGACGATATCCTGCCAGGAACATCCTCTGGACAGATCGTTAACAGGCTTTGCGATACCCTGTAACATAGGGCCGTAAGCTTCTGCTCCACCCAGTCTCTGTACCAGCTTGTAACCGATGTTACCTGCATCCAGGTTCGGGAAGATCAGGACATTGGCATGTCCGTTTACAGGGCTTCCGGGAGCCTTGGACTTGGCAACGCTGGGAACCAGAGCTGCATCCAACTGCAGTTCGCCGTCCAGAGTCAGATGAGGATACTCCTCATGTGCGATACGGGTAGCTTCTACTACTTTGTCAACCAGTGCGTGCTTTGCACTTCCCTTGGTGGAGTGGCTCAGCATGGCGATCACGGGCTTAGGTCCGATCAGAGACTTGAAGCTTCTGGAAGAAGTATCTGCGATGGCAGCCAGTTCTTCGGGTGTAGGATCCTGGTTCAGACCACAGTCAGCGAACAGGAAGGTTCCGTTCTCACCCTGATCCTTGAATACGGTATCCATAACGAAGAATGCGGATACCAGTTTAACACCGGGTGCAGTCTTCAGGATCTGCAGTGCAGGTCTTAAAGTATCTGCGGTAGAGTGGCATGCACCTGCTACCATACCGTCTGCATCATTAGCCTTAACCATTACGATACCGAAGGTCAGGTAATCATTCAGCAGGATCTCTCTTGCCTTCTCGGGGGTCATTCCCTTTGCTTTTCTGGTTTCATATAATAAATTCACATAGTCATCCAACTTGGGAGTTGTTTTAGGGTTAACTACCTTAACTTTGGACAGGTCAACTTCCAGCCAGCCTGCACCATCCATGATCTTCTCTTCATCACCGATCATAATGATGTCTGCGATGCCCTCTTCCACGATACGGGCAGCAGCCAGTAATGTTCTCTTATCATTAGATTCCGGTAATACAATAGTCTTTTTGTCGAGTCTTGCTCTCTCTTTAATCATGTCAATGTATGACATATCCATTCTCCTTTCCGGCGGGGGATACCCGCTTCCTCCCAAATAACTTCTGTAAAGTTTTGGTTTTATCTTAACAAACCGATGTATTTATATTATACTAAATACATCTGGAGTACACAAGGGCATAATGTTCGCAAAATTGTATATTTTCAGATACAACCACTATTTTTTCAGAATAAAATAAGCTGATAACCATGCATATGTAAACGCTTTCAGTGTATGTTATTTTTTTCACATTCCTTGTCAGGGTTTGTGTTCGTTATAACGTATATTTCTTTTCACGAAAGGAGCCACATTATGAAGGTCAATGGTATTGTCGCAGAGTATAATCCCTTCCATAATGGTCATGCTTACCAGTTACAGCATGCCAAAGAGGCCAATGATGCCAATTATACGATCATTGTCATGAGCGGTAATTTCATGCAGCGGGGTGCTCCTGCCCTCTTAGATAAGTTCACCCGTACAAAAATGGCTCTGGAGAACGGTGCAGATCTGGTGCTGGAACTGCCCACCCGCTATGCTGCCTCCAGTGCGGAATTTTTTGCCAAGGGCTCGGTTGCCTTGTTCGACAAACTGGGAGTGACCACAAATCTGTGCTTTGGCAGTGAGTGCGGCAACATTGAAGTCTTGTCACGGATCGCTGAGATTTTCTATACGGAACCGGAACCTTACGTGGAATCCTTGCGCTGCAATATGCGTAAGGGAATGTCCTTCCCCATCGCCAGGACCTGGGCGTTATTGCAATACGCGCCTTCCTTAAGCGATGATAAGGACGTTCTTTCCTCTCCTAATAATATATTGGGAATTGAATATCTCAAAGCTCTGATGTCCAGAAACAGCAAGATCTCACCGTTCACTACCACCAGAGTCGGTGCGGATTATCACGACAAACGTCTCGGCACCAATCAGTGTTCCGCCATTGCTATCCGCCAGTCGGTGGCCGCCGGGCATGATCTATCCTATCTGGCTGCCCAGATGCCGGAAAGTGCCTATGCATTGATGACGGATTCTCTGTCTCACAAAAAGCCTCTGTTTGCCGATGATTTTTCCGCAGCACTGCAATACAAGCTGCTGACGGAATACTCTGTGGGCTACGACAAGTATCAGGATATTTCTTCGGATCTGTCCGACCGGATCCGCAATACCCTGCCTTCCTTCGCAGGTTACACTTCTTTCTGTGATCTGCTCAAGAGTAAGGATATGACCTACACCCGCATCAGCAGATGTCTGCTTCATATTTTGCTGAATATGACCAAGGAAGAATTCGAGACCTGCAAGTCGGAAGACTATATCTCTTACGCCAGAGTGTTGGGTTTCCGCAAGAATGCGACGCCACTGCTTGCCGAGATCAAAAAGAACAGTTCCATTCCTCTCGTCACCAGCCTGGCTGACGCCAGACAGACGCTTTCTCCCGAATCTCTGCGGATGCTGGATCTGGATATCCTCCGCAATCAGATCTATCTGGGGAATCTGGCCTTAAAGAACCAGACGGAAATGGTGAATGAATATCGGACGCCGATTGTGATTGTATAAATGGAAAGTTAATGAAATAAATATTGGCAAACCAGATGAACTCCCGAAGCGGCAGAAGGCCCTCAGGCAGATATCGGTCTCCGAGTGTGA
>NZ_QUEC01000043.1:0-18921 GCF_003478095.1 Clostridium sp. AF34-10BH | reverse complement strand
CATTCCGTCCGCCATGGGCGTTCGTGGATTTGTTTCACTAACTCTCAATTTACCTGTCTTGTCCAATTATTCATGCTGCAAAGTTCTGACAACTTACAAAAATATGAAATAATTAACAATATTTACTTGTAATAGTAACATATATTTAGTAAAATACACGTAAGGGGTTAAAAATCCAATCCAACGGCTGGACAAAATACCCAAAATGCAGAATAAATGGAGGATGGGATATGAATATTTACACAACAGACAAGATCCGTAACGTAGTATTACTGGGCCATGGCGGCAGTGGCAAGACCAGTCTTGCAGAAGCCTTTGGTTATCTGTCCGGTATCACCTCCCGTATGGGCAAGGTAGATGACGGCAATACCCTCAGTGATTACAGTAAAGAAGAACAGAAACGTCATTTCTCTATCAGTACCTCCGTGATCCCCATTGAGTGGGAAGGATACAAGATCAATATTATTGATACACCGGGTTATTTTGATTTCGTGGGAGAAGTGGAAGAGGCAGTCAGTGCCGCAGGAGCAGCCATCATAGTAGTTAACGGCAAGTCCGGCATCGAAGTCGGCACCCAGAAGGCATGGGAGCTTTGCGAGAAATACAAGCTGCCCCGTTTTATCTATGTCTCCAACATGGACGTGGATAATGCTTCCTTCCGTCAGGTAGTGGAAGATATGACTAATCTGTACGGCAAGAAGATGGCACCGTTTCATCTGCCAATCCGTGAGAACGAGAAATTCGTAGGATACATCAATGTTATCACTGAGAGCGGTAACCGCTGGGAGGGTAAGGAAGTTGTTCCCTGTGAGGTACCGGATTACAGCCAGGCCAACCTGCAGATCTGCCGTGATACTCTGATGGAAGCCGTAGCCGAGACCAGTGAAGAATTCATGGAGCGGTATTTCGGCGGAGAGACCTTCTCTGAGGCAGAGATCCGTGCTGCACTCCGTACCAATGTCTGCGATGGCAGCATCGTTCCCATGACCATGGGTTCCAACATCCTGTGTCAGGGTATGTACACACTGTTAGATGATATTGTCAAATACATGCCCAGCCCCGAGAATAGAGAAGTGGCGGGCATCAATTTAAAGACCAATGAGATTTACCATGCGGATTACGATTTCGCCAAGGCAAAATCCGCCTATATCTGGAAGACCATAGTGGATCCTTTCATCGGAAAATACTCTCTGATCAAGGTAAACTCCGGTGTACTTAAGACCGACGACCTGCTGTACAACGTAGACCGTGACATTGAGGAAAAGATCGGCAAAATCTATGTACTGCAGGGCAATAAGCCCATTGAAGTCAGCGAACTGCATGCCGGAGATATCGGAGCACTGGCGAAACTGACTGCAGCGAGAACCGGCAACAGTCTCTCTACCAAGGCCACGACCATCAAATATGGCAAGTTCGATATTTCCACTCCTTATACCTATATGCGGTATAAGCCGAAGAATAAGGCGGACGTGGATAAGATCTCCCAGGCATTGCAGAAGATGACCCATGAAGATCTGACCATCCGGGTGGTGAACGATGCGGAGAACCGCCAGACCTTACTTTACGGCATGGGTGACCAGCACCTGGATATCGTGGTCAGCCGTCTGTTAAACGAATACAAAGTAGAGATCGAGCTGTCCAGACCGAAGATCGCATACAAAGAGACTATCAAGAAACAGTCCGATGTGGAATATAAGTACAAGAAACAGTCCGGAGGACACGGTCAGTACGGTCATGTAAAAATGCGTTTTTCACCTTCCGGCGATCTGACCAAACCCTATGAGTTCGCAACAGAAGTCGTAGGTGGCGCGGTACCGAAGAATTTCTTCCCTGCGGTGGAAAAAGGTATTCAGGAATCCGTAGGCAGAGGACCTCTGGCGGCCTACCCGGTAGTCGGTGTCAAAGCGGTACTGTATGATGGATCCTATCATCCGGTAGATTCTTCGGAAATGGCATTTAAGACCGCGGCTATCCAGGCTTTCAAAAAAGGTGTCATGGAAGCAGGCCCCGTTCTGTTGGAGCCCATCATGTCCTTAAAGGTTACCGTGCCGGATGCCTATACCGGAGACATCATGGGAGATCTGAACAAGAGAAGAGGCCGGGTGCTGGGCATGACACCCATGAGCGGCGGCAAGCAGATCATCGAAGCGGATATTCCCATGAGCGGATTATTCGGTTATTGCACAGATCTGCGTTCCATGACCGGAGGCAGAGGGGATTATTCCTATGAATTTGCCCGCTACGAGCAGGCACCTTCCGACGTACAGGAGAAGGAAGTAGCGGCCAGAGCAGCAAAGGTTGCGGAGAACAATGCAGAAGACTAACGAGTAATTACATAACATACACAGCAAAAAGAGACCGGTTGGCTTTCCGGTCTCTTTTTCGGTATTGTGCAGTAAATATCATCGATATCGCTGCATCAGATTGATCAGTAATGTGATCCATGCAAACATGATTCATCACCTCTCGTATACAGCATATGCCCCGGCAGACGAAAATATGCAAAAAACCATGCGGATAGAGCCGCAGTCCTTGACAGTATCGGGAAAACACGATAAAATAATCGATAGTTTTTTAACGACTTGAGAACAAAAAATTTAAATAGAAAGCTTCTCATAGTTTAGGAGGAAATAATTATGGCAGTACCTTACAATCACAGAGAGGTAGAGAAAAAATGGCAGACTGTCTGGGATGATGAAAAAGCATTCAAGACTTCCGACGATTTCTCCAAGCCCAAATATTACGCACTGGTAGAGTTCCCTTATCCTTCAGGACAGGGATTACATGTAGGTCATCCGAGACCTTATACCGCACTGGATATCGTAGCACGTAAGCGCAGAATGCAGGGCTATAATGTGCTGTATCCCATGGGATGGGATGCATTCGGTCTCCCTACCGAGAACTACGCGATCAAGAATCATATCCATCCCAAGATCGTAACCAAGAACAACGTGGCAAGATTCAAGAATCAGCTGCATTCCTTAGGTTATTCTTTCGACTGGGACAGAGAGATCAACACCACAGATCCCGAGTATTATCACTGGACCCAGTGGATCTTCTTAAAGCTGTTCAAGGCAGGACTGGCTTACAAAACGGAGATGCCTATCAACTGGTGTACCTCCTGTAAGGTAGGTCTGGCAAATGAGGAAGTAGTGAACGGCGTCTGCGAACGTTGCGGTTCCGAAGTCATCCGTAAGGTCAAGAGCCAGTGGATGTTAAAGATCACCGAATATGCTGACAAGCTGATCCAGGGACTGGATACCGTAGATTATATCGAGCGTGTCAAAGTCTCCCAGAAGAACTGGATCGGTAAGTCCCAGGGTGCCGAGGTTGATTTCACCCTGACAGGCAAGGATGAGAAGCTGCGCATTTACACCACCAGACCGGATACTCTGTTCGGGGTTACTTATATGGTAGTATCTCCGGAGCATCCTGTTCTGGATAAATATAAAGATGAGATCAAGAACTGGGATGACATCGTGGCATATCGCGAGATGGCTGCGAAGAAGTCCGATTTTGAACGTACCGAACTGGCAAAGGATAAGACCGGTGTCTGCATTCAGGGCCTGACCGCTACCAACCCCGTGAATGGCAAGGAAATCCCTGTTTGGGTATCCGATTATGTACTGATGACTTACGGTACCGGCGCTATCATGGCAGTTCCTGCCCACGATGAGAGAGACTGGGAGTTCGCAAAGAAATTCGGTATGCCTATCATTGAAGTTGTTGCAGGGAGCCCTGTCAGCGTAGAAGAAGCTGTATATACCGATGTTGCTGATGGTACATTGGTCAATTCCGATTTCCTGAACGGCCTGTCTGTGGCAGAAGCCAAAGAGAAGATCATGAACTATCTGGAAGAGAAGGGCATCGGTAACCGCAAGACCAATTATAAATTAAGAGACTGGGTATTCTCCAGACAGCGTTACTGGGGTGAGCCGATTCCTATTGTGCATTGCGATAAGTGCGGATATGTTCCCATTGATGAGAGCGAACTGCCTCTGCAGTTACCCGAGGTAGAGAGCTATATGCCTACCGATACCGGAGAATCTCCTCTGGCTGCCATGACCGACTGGGTAAATACCACCTGTCCCTGCTGTGGCGGTCCTGCCAAGAGAGAGACCGATACCATGCCTCAGTGGGCTGGCTCTTCCTGGTATTATCTGCGTTATACCGATCCTCACAATGACAAGGCACTGGCAAGTCCCGAAGCATTGAAGTACTGGCTGCCGGTTGACTGGTACAACGGCGGTATGGAGCATACCACACTGCATCTGCTGTACTCCCGTTTCTGGCACAAGTTTCTGTATGATCAGGGGGTAGTACCTACTCCGGAACCTTATCAGAAGAGAACCAGCCACGGTATGATTCTTGGCTCCAATGGTGAGAAGATGTCCAAGTCCCGTGGCAACGTTGTAAACCCGGATGACATCGTACAGGATTACGGTGCAGATACTCTGCGTACCTACGAGATGTTCATCGGTGCCTTTGATCTGAGCGCTTCCTGGAGTGAGGAAGGCGTAAAGGGCTGCCGCAGATTCCTGGAGAGAGTATGGAAGTTACAGGATATATTAACATCCGAGGAAGGCTACAGCGCAGATCTGGAGACCAAGATGCACCAGACCATCAAGAAGGTCAGCAGCGATTTCGAGAACCTGAAGTACAACACCGCCATCGCAGCTATGATGTCCCTGATCAATGAGTTCTACAAGAAGAACTCTATTACCAGAGGCGAATACAAGACACTGCTTACTCTGCTGAACCCCGTGGCTCCTCATATCACCGAGGAACTGTGGCAGACTGCCGGATTCGAAGGCAGACTGTATCAGGCAGCATGGCCTGAGTACGAGGAAGAGAAGACCGTGGAGAGCGTAGTAGAGATCGGTGTTCAGGTCAACGGCAGGATGCGTGTGACCATTAACGTTTCCAAGGATGAGACCAAGGAAAACGTCATCGCTATGGCAAAAGAAGCTCTGGGTGACAAGCTGACCGGCAACATTGTAAAAGAAATCTATGTTCCCGGTAGAATCGTCAACATCGTAGCAAAATAGTTCAGCCATGGACAAATAAGTGAAATAAAATCATGCAAGCATGATTTTATGATCGAATATGTCCATGAGGTAAATGCCGTCTTATGAACAAAGGTAGTCACGTAGTGATGGAAAGCGTGATAACGCGACTTTGCGAATGGCGTTGGCTGAACGTTGAATAAAATAACTCCTGACAGACATTAAGCCTGCCGGGAGTTATTTTTTTGTGATCGGCTTTTCACCAGAATATTTTCAATCTGACGAAGTTCCGATTCCGTACTGTATTTTTTGATAGCGGTGATGGCAGCCTGCATTTCCTGCGGGGTAAAAGTCAGGTGCTCCTGTTTTGCTTTACGCATGGCGGGCATGAGAAGTGCCATCATTTCTTTTTGACTTTTACCGTGCCCCTGGGCAAAAAGTTTCGAGAGAAAATCCAGTTTTTCTCTGGGGATGTCCTTCACGAGATCATCCTGCATCCAGAGGGGTGTCTTGGAATAGTCCATTTTTCTGACCTCCTGTGTCTGATTTTGCAGTGGAAAAAAGACCGGACAACATAGACGGATCCATGCCGGAGAGATCGGAGAAGCCCTCCGGGAACAATTCCTGCATGGTCTGCACCATTTCCATCATTTCCTGGAAATTATGAATATTGTCCATCATTTGTGTGATTTGTCGAAGAGCTGATTTCTGAGTCTCGTCGCACAAGGGCATGAGATCATTACACAGTTCAGTGGCAGTTTCTTCGTTTGCAGAAGAGGGAGCAATGCACAGAGAAGTCTCCGGATGCCTGCGAAAAAGTGTTAGCGTGTATTGCAACTCCGACATTTTTATGTAAACAGCAAGTCCTTTCAGCAGCCGGGGATCCATATAATAAGCCAGTATTTTCAGAATCTGAATGCGGTTGGAAGTGAATAATGTGTCAAAGGCCGCCGCCTTGTCGATTCTCTTATCATCCATGTACCGATACCTTCCTGCAAAAGAGTTACTAGTATTTTATGAGAGCGGCAGCATGCTTATGCCGATCAATCCTTCGGGGTACAGAAAAGTCCGTACCCCGGAGTGATCGTGCCTACAAAGCTCCGGGAGATCCCGGAAAGCAGTATCAGAGATTAGCAACCGCAACCGTTGTTGTTACCGCAGCCACCGCCGCAGAAGCAGGACAGAAGCAGGATCCAGATCAGCCATTCACAGCAGTCATTGCCACCGCAGCCATTGTTGTTGCCCAGCAGCCCGCAGCCGTTGTTGTTACCGCAGCCACCGCCGCAGAACAGCAACAGGATGATCCAGATGCAGCTGTTGCCGAAGATACCGTTACCACAGTTGTTATTGCCGCAGGAATTATTGCAGCCGCAATTTGTAGCAGTTAAGTCACTCATTTTTAGTGCCTCCACATTTTATTTATGCTCTATTGTATGCGGGGGAGCCTGTCAATGTTTCCGGAAAAGACTTGCAATAATTTCCGGATATAGTAAAATATAGATATCTATATAGACATGCATAGATTGTGAAAAGACAGATTTTAAATTAAGGATAGATAGATGGCACAGAAGATATATGTGGTAGAGGGGCGAAAGTTCCGCACGGAGGCGGATTATCAGAATGCCCTGAAGGATCAGCAGGTGATCGAGAATCTTCGGGTACAGACGAAGAAGATGAGCCTGGCAGATCAGAAGAAACTGCTGGAAGTGATCCGCAGCGGCAGGTGTAGATTCCATAGTATTCTGGGACAGGATTACATGGAAGAGCTGTCGGAGGACATTCAAAGACAGGAAGGAAAAGTACCGGAAACATCTCCGGCGAAAGGACATTTTCTTCAGAAAGAAAATACAAAAACAATCGGGAAGGCCCAAACTCCCAAAAATAAAAAAGAAGCATCAAAGAAAAAAGAAACTGTAAAAAAAGAAAGTCCTGATAAAAAAGTTCCCAAAAAGAGGCCGACAACAAAAAAGAAGACTTCTGTGAAGAAGAAAGCAGAACCGCAGTTTGACGAGGCAGAGATTGACAAAATCGTTCAGGAAGAATTGAAAAAACAGGAGAAACGAAGGAAACTTCTTGTGGTCTGTTGCAGTGTGATCGCAGTGGCATGCCTTGGCTATTTCGGAATTTATAACTGGTATAACATCCGTACTGCCGATAATTACAAGCAATTAAGTGAATTGAAGGATAAAGAGCCGGCAACCGGTCAGAATCAGGATCCTGTGATCCATTACACCGCGGATGAAACGCAGAGTACGCCCCCTCCGGTACTGGATGAATATAAAAATTTATTAAATAAGAACAAAAGACTAATCGGATGGGTAAAAATTGACGATACTAATATAGATTACCCTGTAATGCAGACAACGGATAATGAATATTATCTGGATCATAATCTGAATCAGGAGTATGATAAGAACGGATCCATTTTTATGGACAAGGACTGTGATGTGCTCAAGCCCAGCACGAACTTCATTCTATATGGACATCATATGAAGAGCGGGCAGATGTTCGGAAGCTTATCTTCATATAGCGACCAGAGCTATTGTGAGAAACATCCCTACATACAGTTTGACACCATCTATGAAAAAGGCCTGTATGAGATCATGTATGTATTCAGATCCCGGGTCTATAGTGAAGATGAAATCGTATTTAAATATTATCAGTTTATAGACGCCCAGAGCGAGCAGGAATTTGACTCCTATATGAATGATATGGCAGAGATGTCATTATATGACACAGGAGTCACAGCTTCGTTCGGTGACCAGCTTTTAACACTGTCCACCTGTGATTACCAGGAGAAAAACGGCAGATTTGTAGTGGTTGCCAAAAAGGTGACGACAAAGGAGTAAAGGATGACTAAGGGTAAAAAGAAGACTAACAGAAGATTAAAAAGGACAGTAAGGAAAACCCTGGGAACATTGTTCTTGGTCTCGGCGATCGTAGTAGCGGCAATTCCTACAGAGGGGCTGCGTGCGGAGGAAGATGCTGTGGCGCAGGCTGCGCATTCACATGTGGATACGCATACCGGCGCAAAATATAAGGTATCCATTCGCAGAAATGCTCCAGAAAAGCAGAGTGATCTGCTGACGGGAAGCAATATACCCACAATGGATAATCTGATCCCGGAGGTTGCGGAAGGAACGACTATTTATACGACCGGTACCAACGAAACGGACGGCAGTAACTACCAGTTCGCTTATATCCAGAACGGAGGTGACTGGTCTGCAATCCTGTTAGGATATAACAAGGACAATACCTTGCCCAATAATACATTGACCATTCCGAACACGGTTAATGCTTACATACAGCCTACCGGTAACCTGGGTACCGGTAACGGTTACGTGGCTGCCAACAGATTGGGAAATCCTCTGTATTATGAAGCAGTTACGCCACATATCAGAATGGTAGACGATACGTCGCAGCCAATTCTGGGGGATGATGGAGTCACTCAGGCAAAAGACCCTATTACAGGCAAACTGTTATATGTACAGGTGGAAGAAACCTATTATACCGGTGAGATCAAGCCCTGCTATGCAACAGATAATGCATGGAAAAACATGGATGTTCTGACACAGTTCTTCTATTATAAAGAAGGCGCTACCGGCAAAACTGTATTTAATGCTGAGGATGAGAGCGGTGATCCGGCAACTTATGCGAACTATGCCAATGCACTGGACAGTGATCATCAGTGGATTAAGGATGGTAAGGTAAGATATATCGGTAACCAGTATCTGGATTCTACACTGGATCCGGATTCCAATACATATAAATGGAGTATTCCTTCCGGTGGCGGTTATATCACCGAGGCTAACGCATCCAAGGGTATTTTTGCTCAGGCAGGTAACATCGGAACTCTGATCATTGGAGAAGATCTGATCGGTATCGGTAACTGTGCTTTTTATGAATGTACCGGTCTGGATTCCATTTCTTTCGGTAATGGTATCAAAGTAATCGGTAACTATGCTTTCGCCGGTTGCGGAAGCTTAAGAGATGTTGCAATCCCTGATTTATGTAGTCTGGGACAGATTGGAGATCATGCTTTTTACAGTTGTACGAACCTGACGAAGTTTACTTTGCCCATCAATGTCAGCTATGTCGGAGACTATGCTTTTGCGGAGTGCCGTTTCTTAAGCGACTTTGTAATGTGTAATTATGGCGATGCCAATGACAGAAGCAATCTGACAGAACTGGGTTGGAATGTGTTTGAAAACTGTGAGACCCTTTCTTCTCTGACCTTCCCGGCAAACTACAATGAAGCAGTGGATATTTCCCTGGTCAAGGGATGCAAGAACTTAAGATATATCACTGCCCGCAGCAAGAAAATGACATTTACGGAGAAGGAAGACGGGGATGTTTATTGCTTTGACTGCTTTAAGGAAATGCTGTCAGGTGATCCGGTAAACGGAACTTTCTACTTCGAGGGAAGAGACGATTCCACAATCCATAGCTTTACCAGAGAGAACTGTTTTGCATTTAGTTATATTGACTATAATTCCGAGACTACACAATATGAGAAACTGGACAAATATGAACTTACGGTTCAGGATCCTAATGTGACCGGGAAGACAGGTAGATCTACTTATGTGGTAAATTCCAACAATGAATTGATATCCAGTACGGTAGGAGAAAATGTATCGACACTGGAGATTCCGGATCCTATCGGACCTTACCATATTTATAATATTGGAGCCAACATTTTTGCCAACAACTGTAATCTGACCATGGTATCCTTACCCGCCAGTGTTGTATCTGTAGGAGCCAATGCGTTTAAGGGTTGTCATAATCTGGCAACAGTGATCTTCAATAACAGTTCTGTTGCAATAGGAACAGATGCTTTTAAGACACAGGATTATACAGGTGCGGCTCATAGAGGAAGCTGTACCGGTGTGAAAAATGACAGTGACAATTCACCCAGTGTAAAACTTACCTTTGTAGGAGAGGTTTCGCCGACCTCCACTCCTTACCTGTATGCCATGAGTGAGGATGGAAGATATAATAACGGCAGTCAGCTGAAGACTTATGTCAGATATTGCAGTGGTTGGCCGACCAATCTGGTGGTACAGTACAATGAGGAAAAGGGTGTCAGTGAACTGATTGATTTCCCTGCTTTCTCGCAGCTGAGCGGATATACAAATGAAACAAACTATCCTTATCTGACAGATGCTCAGAGAAAAGCTGCAGGGACAGCATTGGATAAATATACGCACAACCAGACTCTGACAGAAGACCAGAAGCAGTTTATCGACTCTGCACTGAATGTTGTAATACCTGAGGGTATTCAGGCAATTAAAGACGGACTGTTCGTTGAGAAAGAGAATGCGGATGTAGCTGCAGCCAGCCTTAAGGAAGATAAGACCGTTACCATATATGGTCTGGACACCATTGAAGCAAACGACTTCAGAAGCGAGGATGGTACGGATGCTGCCCAACATCTGAAGGCAGTTAATATACTTGGTAATACGGCATCCATTGCAGCAAATGCTTTTGAAGGCTGTGCAGCATTGGAAACAGTCAATATCACCGGAAATATGAGTTCCATCGGGGACTACGTCTTTAAGGATTGTCCTGCCCTGAATGATGTGACATTGTCCGGAACGATCAACAGTCTGGGACTGATTCCGTTTACCGGATGCAATCAGCTGAGCAATGTGGCATTCCTGGGAAATGACTATTTCAGCTGTGATGAGTCCATTATTTATGGAATGAGCGGTGGTGCCAAGGCAAGGATTATTGAGTGCCTGGAAGGCAGAACCAGTAAATATGTAAAGCCTTCTGAACTGGCAGGAGTTACTTCCATTGCACCCAGAGCATTCCAGGGATGTGATGCCCTGAGAGAAATCGATCTTACGGAAAGTAAGATTACAACGGTGCCTGAATATGCCTTTGCAGATACAGCGGAAATGCGTACGATTAAGCTGCCCACTACCTGTACCACTATTGAAGATTATGCGTTCAAGAACAGTGGTATGGAGCGGTTGGAGGCGAGTCAGTATCTGAACCTTATCGGCCAGCATGCATTTGATGATCTGCTCAAGGCAAATCCGGATCCAAAGGATGTGGTGATCTGCAGTCCGGAAAACAGTTACTTGTATAATTACGCAAAGTTAAAGGGTTTTACAGTAGATACTACTCCATTGGTAGAGTATTTTACCGTTAACTTCAGAGACTGGAATGAAGAATTAGGCAGCTATGCTCTGGTACCTGATGCAGAGCAGAGAGTTAAGGGCGGTGAAGCTGCAACGCCTCCAACTCCGGCAGGTAAGAGTGGAGAGGTGTTCCAGTATTGGGATCCGGATCCCAGTGAAATCACAGCAGATGTTACAATTACAGCTATGTATAGCAAGGAAGATCCAGATGCCAACAAGCTGACCGTAACCTTCCAGGATTGGGATGGTACGGTAATTAAGGAGATCAAGGTATCCTCTGGCGGCAGCATCGCAGATGCGGATCTGCCCAATACATCTAATCTTGTGAGAGACGGTTATATCTTCATCGGATGGGACAGACCGCTGACCAATATTACAGAGTCTTTTACCACCATGGCACAATATAAAGCGCTGAGTGAAGATGATATTGTAGTCAGATATATCAACAGTGTGACTAAGGAAGTGTTCTATCAGACAACGATCAAGAAGGGAACGGTTGCACCCAGTATCCAGACCCCTACGGTCAGTGGTTACACCTTCAAGGAATGGCTGCCGGATATTGCTACAGCTATCACAGAAAATACAGATTTCTATGCAGTATATGAGGCAAGCGGCTCTAATAATGGAGGAACGGCCAGTCCGGGTACCAGCACCAGCCCCGGAGCAAGCACCAGTCCCGGAGCAAGCACCAGTCCGGGAGGCAATAATAACAACGGAACTACTGCCAAGATGTATACTCTGACGGTTAAAAACGGTTCCGGATCAGGAAGTTATGTGGCAGGTTCCCAGCCGATCATCGTGGCAAATGACCCTGCGGCGAACCAACAGTTCAGTAGTTGGTCAATAGATCCGGCCAATACGAAGATTGCCAGCAAGGTATTGTCTGCAACGGTCATCACTATGCCGGAAGCTAATGTAACGGTAACTGCAAATTATACTGCAAAATCCGGTTCAGGTAATAAAACAAATAAATCTACAGGAAGCGGTAATTCCACGAATTCCAATTCCAACAGAAGACCGAACAGTACTACAACAGGAAATGTCTCCGGCGGCAGAACCACCGTTGTCATTGACAAGAACGGTCTGTCCAATACCGGCGTGGTATCTGCTACGGTAAACGGATCTTCCGATAACTTTGTGATCAAGATCACTGAGAGCGCATCTGCTTCCGAGGAAGTAGTAAAGGCGCTGATGGCAGAGTATGGCAACGATATTAGTGCCATCAAGTATTTCCCGATGGATATCAGTCTCTATGATTCCACCGGCAATAACAAGATCACGGATACTACAGGTTTGTCCATCAGCATTACCCTGCCGATCCCGGATTCTCTGATCACCTATGCAGGTAACAACAAGGTGGCAGGAGTTGTTAACAGTAAGCTGGACAAGCTGACACCGAAGTTCTCCACGATTTCCGGAGTATCCTGCATTACCTTTACGGCGGAGCATTTCTCACCGTATGTGATCTATGTGGATACGAACAACCTGACAGCCGGAACAATCGCAGACAGCACTCCTAAGACCGGAGATGCCATTCATCCGAAGTGGTTCCTGTCTCTGGGTCTTGCATGTCTGTCCATAGTATTCTTCATGAAGAAGGATAAGAAGACTCTGCGCAAGGCAAGAGCCTAGTGAAAATAAAGGATGGGAAGGTTTATGAATCATAAAAAGTTGGTAGTTGCATTGGCATTGATAGCTACCGCATTGATCCTGACACATCTTCCTGTGTCGGAGGCAGATGCGGCAGCGTCTGCCTCCGATTTTCTGATCGAAGGCAGTACATTGACAAAATACAGAGGCACTGATGAGCGTGTCACGATCCCGGATACGGTGGAGGTCGTGGGTGAGAGTGCTTTTGAAAATAACCAGAAGGTACAGCTTGTTGTGGTTCCTAAGTCGGTGAAACGCATGGATGCCTATGTTTTCTGGGGCTGTGATAATCTGGAAGAGGTTGTACTTGGCAAAGGTCTTACCGCAGTGGATGAATATGCTTTTTCAGGATGCACCGGACTGAAACAGATCACGATCCCTGAGAATGTACAGAGTATTGATGCACAGGCATTTGCCGGATGTACGAACCTTACGGATATTTATATTCCGGACACGGTGACAAGCATTGCAGACGATGCATTCTTAAATTGTGATAACGTAACGATTCATGCGGACGAAGGCAGCGTGGCTGCAAAGTTTGCACAGAAGCTGGCAGAGCAGAAAAGTCAGAGTCCTCTGGTAACGGCAGCGCCGATGGCGACACCGGCGGCAGACGGAACTTCGGATTCACAGGCAACAACAGAGCCTGCCCCCACTGAAACGCCGACTCCTGCACCGACACCGGTGCCCGGAAATGTGATTGGCAGTACCTTTGTCGTAGGAAATCATGCGATGGTAATGATGCTGCCCGAGGAAGAAACAGTACAACAGGGTTATACAGAACCGGAAACCGGACAAGAGACCAGTGGGGAATCACAGGATATTACGGCGGAAACGGAAGATGGCAAAATTCCGGAATGGAAATATTACAGGAACCAGTCGGTAGGAGCAGTGAGTATACCAGAAGGAACCACGGAGATCGGACGCTTTGCTTTTTCCAGAAGCTCGGCAGAAAGTGTGACGTTCCCGGAAGGTGTGACCACTATTGATTATGCATCATTTTATCACTGTGATGATCTGAATAGTGTGATATTGCCGGATACGGTGACCCGGGTGGAAGCCAAGGCATTTACGCATACCGGATGGATGGATGATTTTGAAGAAAACAGCATGGATGATTACCTGATCAGCGGGGACATTCTGGTGGCTTACAAGGGGGACCTTCCCGAAGTGACCATACCGGATGGTGTTCGTGTGATCGCTGATGAAGTGTTCCGCAGCCATACGGAACTGAAAAAGGTGCATCTGCCTGCAAGTGTCACCAATATTGGTGACAGCGCATTCCCGGAGGGAATCGAAATTATAAATGAATAAGGGTCAGATTTTACCGACACCAGGATAAGAAACCGGCATAAGATAGAATAAGTCTTATGCCGGTTTTGTCTTATTTTACGGGGAAGGAACAAGATGCAGCGGGTAAGGGAACAGGTACAGGTGCCGGAACAATTGCATAGTGGGGCAGGACGTGTGAAGTCTGTGACTGTTGCTGTGCTGGATACCGGAATTGCTTATCATCCGGATCTGATAGGACGGCTGCTTGCTTTTTCCGACTTTGTAGAAGGCCGTTCCTTTCCGTATGACGATAATGGACACGGGACACATGTCTGCGGGATTGTATGCGGAAGCGGAGAACTGTCCGGAGGAAGATTTCGCGGAATGGCACCGGAGGCAAAGCTTGTGGTGGGAAAAGTGCTGGACAGACAGGGGGAGGGCTCCTGTGATTCCATGCAGGAAGCTCTGGAATGGGTACTGCGGGTGAAAAACAGGTATGGAGTCCGTGTTCTGAATATCTCTGTGGGGATCGGAGACCTGAAGGAACGTTACAAGGAGCAGATGTTGCGAAAATCTCTGGAATTGTTGTGGGATCATAATATTCTCGTGGTCTGCGCTGCAGGTAATACCGGTCCGGAGGACGGTAGTATTTCGGAGATGGCCAGTAGCAGAAAGGTTCTGACGGTGGGTTGTCATGACGGAAGATATTGTAAAAATGATCCCGGAAGGTGTGAGACATACTCCGGCAGGGGCAGAAGATATGATGTGACCCGTAAACCGGATATTGTGGCTCCGGGGACAAGGATTCTGTCCTGTAATGCTTTCTGGCAGAACCGGAACGGCAGAATCTACAGACCCTATGTAGCAAAAAGCGGCACATCCATGGCAACACCCATTGTATCCGGGGCGGCAGCCCTTGCTATGGAAAAATATCCGGGAATTACCAATGAAGAATTTGTTCGTCTGCTGTCCCTTACAGCTACCGATCTGGGAGAGCCGTGGAACAAGCAGGGCTTCGGCATGCTTAATGTACGGAGATTATTAGAAAACAAGTAAAAGGATAAAATCACTGGGAAAAATAAAAAATATGATTAAAATAAGTCAATAAAATAAATACCAAAGATATTGACACAAATGGTATGATTGTATACAATGATACGAGAACTACAAAATGTATTTTTACTGCGCAGAGTAAAAATTATAAAATCTTGCAGATATCGAATGTCAGGGAAGAGAGGTATACCAATGAGAGAAAGTGATGCATTTCAGAATCGTCCGGTCTCCATGAATCCGAAGAACAACCTTTTGGAGATTGAAGAGCATATGTACATACTGGATGATGTGGAGAAGCCGAACGTGTTCCGTAACATGTTCCCTTATTCCGAAATCCCCAAAATACCTTTTAATGATCGTATCGTGCCTCATAACATGCCAAAGGATATCTGGATCACAGATACTACCTTCAGAGACGGACAGCAGTCCAGAGCACCTTATACCACAGAGCAGATCGTAAAGATCTATGACTATCTGCATGAATTAGGCGGCCCCAACGGAATGATCCGCGCCAGTGAATTTTTCCTGTACAGCAAGAAGGACAGAGATGCTGTTTATAAATGTATGGAGAGGGGATACAAGTTCCCCGAAGTTACCAGCTGGATCCGTGCCAGCAAGGAGGACTTTAAGCTGGTAAAAGAGATCGGAATGAAGGAGACTGGCATTCTGGTCAGCTGTTCCGATTATCATATTTTCCTGAAATTGAAAATGACCAGAAGACAGGCTATGGATCATTATTTAAGTGTTATCCGTGACTGTCTGGAGGAGGGTATCAGCCCCAGATGTCATCTGGAGGATATCACCAGAGCGGATATCTACGGTTATGTGGTTCCGTTCTGCCTGGAACTGATGAAACTGATGAAGGAGTATCAGATCCCCATCAAGGTCCGGGCCTGCGATACCATGGGATACGGTGTCAACTATCCCGGTGCCGTTATTCCCCGTAGTGTACAGGGTATCATTTACGCAATCCATACCCACGCAGGTGTGCCGCATGAGCTGATCGAATGGCATGGTCACAATGACTTTTACAAGGCGGTGTCCAATTCCACCACAGCATGGTTGTACGGCTGTTCCGGTGTAAATACCTCACTGTTTGGTATCGGTGAGCGTACCGGTAATACACCGCTGGAGGCAATGGTATTCGAATATGCACAGTTGAAGGGTGATCTGAACGGTATGAATACCCGTGTCATCACGGAGCTGGCAGAGTACTATGAGAAGGAGATCGGCTATCAGATCCCGCCCAGAACCCCGTTTGTCGGCAAGAATTTCAACGTGACCAGAGCCGGTATCCATGCGGACGGTCTGCTTAAGAACGAAGAGATCTACAACATTTTCGATACCGAGAAATTCCTGAATCGTCCGGTATTGTGCGCTATTTCCAACACCTCCGGTCTGGCAGGTATCGCACACTGGCTGAACACCTATTATAAGTTAAAGGGAGACAAGCAGGTACAGAAGACTTCCGAACTGGTAGCGGAGATCAAAAAGTGGGTAGACGAGGAGTACGCCGGTGGACGTGTCACCGTGCTTACGGATGAAGAGATCGTGGCCTGCGTCAACCGTATCTGCCTGGAGAAGAACCTGAAGATCGGTGAGTAAGAAAATATGGCGGCATTTTTTGCTGCCCGGAAATGAGGATTATAGTGAGTAAGTATGATGTAAAGCAGGAAGTAACGGATAAGTTCTCCCTGCGGGGACGGGTATTTCACAAGCTGAGAGAAGACATCTTAAGCGGAAAATATCAGGAACATGAAGAATTGAAGGAAGTGGCCATCGGCGAGGAGATGGGAGTCAGCAGAACCCCCGTCAGAGAAGCGTTCCGTCAGCTGGAGCTGGAGGGACTGATTCAGATCATCCCCAACAAGGGAGCCTATGTCACCGGTATTACCCAGAAGGATGTGAAGGATATTTACATGATCCGTTCCCTGCTGGAAGGTCTGTGTGCCCGTTGGGCTACGGAACATATCACCAAGGAGCAGATGGAAGAGATGGAAGAGAATGTCTATCTGTCCAAGTTCCATGCCCAGAAGGGGCATCTGGAGCAGCTGGCGGAGTTAGATAATCGTTTCCATGATATTCTGTATGAGGCATGTGACAGCAAGATGCTGGAGCATCAGCTGAAGGACTTCCATCAGTATGTCCTGCGTGTCCGCAAGAAAACATTGGCCAGTGCCAACCGCGGTCCCAAATCCAATGAAGAGCATGAGCAGATCATGGAGGCCATCAAGGCAGGCAATGCCGATCTGGCAGAGCAGCTGGCACACCAGCACATGATCAACGCCTATGACAACATGGTGAAAAACGGTCTGAACGAGGCCTATGCACAGCAGGATAAGCCGCAGGAATAGGTTGCCTGTCTGTGAAAATTACTGTAGAATGTAATTATTCAGAGCCAATGGGCGAAGTAACCACATGAGCAAATAACATGCAGGCATGTTATTCGGTGAAGCCTTGCAGAAGCGATTTTGCCAATGTGGTTCTGGATAGCTATTGCAAAGTAAAAGAATAAATACCGGAAAGGAAATCATTATGGAAAAGATCAAAATGACAACCCCTCTCGTAGAGATGGACGGAGACGAAATGACCAGAATCCTCTGGCAGATGATCAAGGATGAACTGTTACTGCCTTACATCGATCTGAAGACAGAGTACTATGATCTTGGACTGGAGCATCGTAATGAGACCGATGATCAGGTAACCGTGGATTCTGCCAATGCCACATTGAAGTACGGCGTTGCTGTAAAATGTGCGACCATTACCCCCAACGCTGCCAGAATGACAGAGTATAATCTGAAGGAAATGTGGAAGAGTCCCAACGGAACCATCCGTGCGATCTTAGACGGTACTGTATTCCGTGCACCGATTCTGGTAAAGGGTATCGTTCCTTATGTCAAGAACTGGACCAAGCCCATTACCATTGCCCGTCATGCTTACGGCGATGTGTATAAAAATACTGAGATCAAGGTACCCGGCCCCGGTAAGGCAGAACTGGTATTTACTGCAGCAGACGGCACCGAGACCCGTGAACTGATCCATAATTTTGATGGAGCAGGTATCATTCAGGGTATCCACAATACGAATAAGTCTATCGAGAGCTTTGCAAGAGCATGCTTTAGCTATGCCGTAGATACGAAGCAGGATCTGTGGTTCTCCACCAAGGACACCATTTCCAAAAAATACGATCATACCTTCAAGGATATTTTCCAGGAGATCTATGATAACGAGTACAAGGCAAAATTCGAGGAACTGGGCATTACATATTTCTATACCCTGATCGATGATGCCGTAGCCCGTGTCATCCGTTCTGAGGGCGGATTCATCTGGGCCTGCAAGAACTATGATGGTGATGTAATGTCCGATATGGTAGCTACCGCTTACGGCGATCTGTCCATGATGACTTCCGTACTGGTATCTCCCAGCGGCGTCTATGAGTATGAGGCTGCTCACGGAACTGTACAGCGTCATTACTACAAGCACTTAAAGGGTGAAGAGACCTCCACCAACTCCATTGCTACCATCTACGCATGGACCGGAGCTCTCAGAAAGCGCGGCGAGCTGGATCAGATCCCCGAGCTGTGCAACTTCGCAGACAAGCTGGAGCAGGCATGCATCAAGACCATCGAGGACGGCAAGATGACCAAGAGCCTGTCCCTGATCTCTACCTGTGAGCATCCCGTGATCCTCAACAGCCTGGACTTCATCAAGGCGATCAGAGAGACACTGGACAGCCTGCTGTAAATTGAGAGTTAGTGAAATACATTGGCAAAATCCACGAACTCCCGGAGCAT
>NZ_QUEC01000042.1:0-20554 GCF_003478095.1 Clostridium sp. AF34-10BH | reverse complement strand
CTTTTTTTGTACGGAATTCATCGTTTTTGGACTATTTACACCAAACTAACTTTCCAGTTAGTTCTTAAAGCTATGAATAGGTGCGGGGATGCGGCCGCCGCGGTTGACGAAAGCATCACAGGAGAAGGTATTCACGGGCATGATGGGTGCGTAACCTAACAGGCCGCCGAACTCTACGGTCTCTCCCACGCCTTTTCCGATTACGGGGATGATTCTGACTGCGGTGGTCTTCTGGTTCACCATACCGATGGCCATTTCATCCGCAATGATACCGGAAATAGTGGTTGCCTTGGTGTCTCCGGGAATGGCGATCATATCCAGACCTACGGAGCAGACACAAGTCATGGCTTCCAGCTTCTCGATGGTGAGGGCTCCGGCATTCACGGCATCGATCATTCCCTGATCTTCACTGACAGGAATGAATGCACCACTTAAACCGCCGACGTAGGAAGATGCCATAACACCGCCCTTTTTCACCTGATCATTCAACAACGCCAGGGCGGCAGTGGTTCCGGGAGCTCCGGCATGTTCCAGACCGATCTCACACAGGATATCCGCTACGCTGTCGCCGATGGCCGGGGTCGGTGCCAGAGACAGATCCACGATGCCAAAGGGAACATTTAACATCCGGGATGCCTCCTGTGCTACCAGCTGACCTACACGGGTTACCTTAAAAGCAGTCTTCTTGATAGTCTCACAGAGAACCTCGAAGTTCTCGCCGCGCACCTTTTCCAGTGCGGTCTTTACAACGCCGGGGCCGCTGACACCGACATTGATGATCTTGTCTGCTTCGGTCACACCATGAAAGGCACCTGCCATGAAAGGATTATCATCCGGTGCATTACAGAATACTACCAGCTTTGCACAGCCCAGGGAATCATCTTCCTTGGTATACTCTGCAGTCTCCCTGACCATCTCACCCATCAGCTTTACGGCATCCATGTTGATACCGGTCTTGGTGGAGCCCAGGTTCACAGAGCTGCACACACGCTCTGTGGTAGACAGCGCCAGAGGAATGGAACGGATCAGCAGTTCGTCCGCCGGGGTCATTCCCTTGCTGACCAATGCGGAATAACCGCCCAGGAAGTTCACACCAACCTCATGTGCTACCTTATCCAATGTCTTTGCAATACTTGCAAAGTCTTCTATCGTATGACATGCCGCACCACCGATCAGTGCAATGGGAGTTACGGAAATTCTCTTATTTACAATGGGGATGCCAAATTCTCTGGAGATCTCCTCTCCGGTCTTCACCAGATCCTTGGCTGCTTCGTAGATTTTGTTATAAATCTTCTCATTTAATCTGTCCAGATCGGAATCGATACAGTCTAACAGGCTGATACCCAGTGTGATGGTACGCACGTCCAGGTTCTCTTCCTCGATCATTTTGTTGGTCTCTGTTACTTCATATAAATTGATCATTACGGCTCCTATCTGCCCCTTCGGGTCTTATTTATTTCGAAATCGTGGGGCTTATCAGATGCGGTGCATCTTGTCAAAGATCTCTTCCTTCTGGCACTTGATCACTACGCCAATCTCTTCTCCGAGAGCAGCCAGTTCATCTGCCATATCACCAAAAGTTTTCTGCATCTGATTGGTGTCAACGATCATCATCATGTTAAAATATCCCTGTACGATGGTCTGGGAAATATCCAGGATATTGATGCCGTTTTCCGCAAGATAGGTACATACCTTTGCGATAATGCCTACTGTGTCCTTACCAACTACCGTAATAATTGTTCTTTTCATAATCGCCCTCATTTTCTGCATGAAATCATGCTATTATTTTTATCTATTAAACTACACTTTACTACAATTTGCAACCTCAAGTTCAGCCTATGAACATATTCAGACACAGAAATCATACTTGCATCATTTTGTGAGCGAATATGTTTCAGGCACCGAGCGCCAAACTATGGAGCAAAGCTAGTCATGAAATGACGCAAAAGCGTGCTATGATGCGGCTCCAACGAATAATGCTGGCTGATGCGCTGCGCATCCGCTACGCAATATTGATCACCGGAGATACATTGCTCCTGTCTGCCACCATCATCCGGAAGTCTTCCGCCCGGTAGGGGTTCTCTCCCATGGTGATTTCCATCCGGACCGCTTCATAGGCCAGCTCCGGAAGATTATTCTCCTTGCTGAGATGTCCCAGCACGATAGCCTGCAGCTTGTCATGCAGGATTCGACAGAGCAGCTTGCCGGAATTTTCATTGGAAAGGTGTCCTCTGTCCCCCAGAATTCTCTGTTTGAGATAATAGGGATAAGGTCCTACCTGCAACATCTTCACATCATGATTCGCTTCCAGCAGCAAGGCATCCATTCCCTTCAGGCACTCCACGGTGTAATCATTATAGACTCCTAAATCCGTACAGATTCCCACCTTTTTATCTCCGTAAGCAATACGATAGCCCACCGGCTGTGCCGCATCATGGGAGATTTTCATGGGATTGACAGTCAAATCCTTGATAGTCAGTTTCACATCTTCCTTCACTTCCCGAAACAGGGTTGGATCGATCTTGCCCAGATTCCCCATCTTCTGGATTTCTTCCAGGGTTCCCGTTGTGGCATAGATCGGCACTTCATATTTTCTCGCCATGACACCCAGTCCCGCCACATGATCCATATGTTCGTGGGTCACCAGGATGCCATCCAGATCTCTTCCGGTGAGTCCCAGACTGTTCAGCCCGGCCTCCGCCTTTTTGCCGCTGATTCCCACGTCCACCAGCAGATGCGTGGCCTCTGATCCCACATAAATACAGTTGCCGCTGCTGCCGCTGGCAATACTACATAATCTCATAACTTCTTAATCTCTTTTCTATCTTACTTCTGTCTTACTCTTTTCCGTTTTCCATCTTCGGCATTAATGCATACTAGTGCATGCTTTTCCAGTAGATCTCTATCACATCTCCCTCTTTCAAAGGTTCCATGAACTGTGCCGGGCGTCCATTTAAGTTCGTCACAATGGATCTGCCTGCGGATGCGGAGGATCCCAGATCAAAATCAATATAATCAAACACATCCACAAATACATAGGAAGCCTTACCCTGCATGGTGATGGGGGAATGGTTCACGATCACTGTTAATGGATGCGGTCCCTGTGGTGCCACGCTTTGGCTCTGTGCCGTCTGTTCCACGCTTTCGTACTTTTCGTCCTGCTTCCCGGAAGTCCCCTGCGTTGTCACGGAAGCCGTCCCGTTTTCTGCCGCAGTCTCTGTCCCCTGTGTCATCGCCGCTTCTCCTGCCACAGCCTCTGCTTTCTGCATCACAGGCCCTTCTCCATAAACAGGCTCTTCTCTATAGGCATCCTCTTCTGTGTCCGCATCCGGCAGATCTGCATAACTCCCTTCCGGCAGCGGGTTCTTCATATCCCAGCTTACGGTGAAATGCTCATAAACTCTGGTATCCGGCTGCGCCGCTGTATCATTGACCCTGATATCCGCACCGAGAGGCACATCCAGAAATTCTGCGATTTCCTTTACAGTATAAGAATTCCGAATCCGAATATCATCGTTCTGGCCGATCCGGTAGAATTCATTCTCTCTGTGACCGTTGACTTCCGCTGTCTTCGGCAGACTGATCTGTTTACCGTTCACATAGACCTGCAGTGCATCCCCCAGCTCAGAGAGTTTTCCCAGCTCCAGCACCGCCGGTTCGCCCTCCGTGGAAGGTGTTACCACAATGCGGTCCCCATTATGTACCTGGGTATACATATCCGCCTCGTCTCCGTTGACCCGGATGACTGCTGCCTCTCCCTGTTCGCCCCGCACCATACGGGTCTTACCATTGACAGTAAACAGAAGGGCTTCCCCTTTTCTGGGGAACAGCTGGTCATTGGGGAACTGCATCTGCATGGCGGCATCTGTCACGGATAATTTGCCGTTATCATAGAGTTTTACCCGCTCTCCGTTGAATTCCACGAAAATAAAATTATTGCTCTGTACATAATAGCTTAAACAGATACCGATAGGTGTTACCATCATGGCATCCTTTCTGGCATTTTCCAGTTCAAATGTAATGGTCTGCATGACTTCCTGTCCCCGGATTGCCACACGTTCCTTCACGATGCCCAGCTTCTCTGCCAGCTTCTCCGTGTAACCGGGCACCATTCCACCGCCGCCTACCACGAACACGGCACTGACCGGTTTGTCCCCGTTCAGTTCTTTGATGGTATCGGATACCAGCTGGGTCATACGTTCGATCTCCGGATCCAGCAGTTCCAGCACTTCGCTGGCTTTGATGGTCTGGGGCAGTCCCATGATATCTTCGTATTCGATAGTCTCCTGGGTTCTGCATTTTCTCTTGATCTGCTCGGCCACCTCGAATTCCACGAGACAATGCTGTACCAGAATATCCGTCAGGCTGTCTCCTGCTACGGGGATCATGCCATAGGCTGTGATGGTTCCCTCTTTGGTAATGGAAATATCACTGGTGCCTGCACCCACGTCCACCAATGCCATATTTAACATACGGAACTTCTCCGGAATTGCTACCTGAATGGCAGCAATAGGCTCCAGTGTCAGATTCGCCACATGCAGGCCCGCCAGTTCTACTGCCTTATACAGACCGTCCACTACATCATCCGGCAGAAACGTGGCGATCAGATCCACTGCAATGTTTTTTGCCTTATGTCCCTCCAGATTACCCATCTGGTAGCCATTCATGTAATACCGCATGGCCGTATAACCCACACAGTAGAATTTCATATCTGTATCCGTATTGCTGTTCTGGAATTCCTCGTAAGCCTTCTCCACGCCCATGGTACACAAGGAATACACATCTTCCTGCGTGATCTCCCGGTCGCTCTCAAAGCTGTGCTCCACATAGGTAGTGACGGTACGCAACACACGGCCTGCAGCTGCGATACATACTTCCGTAAGTTCTCTGCCCAGATCCGCTTCCAGCTGTTCCTTTACCTGGGAAATAGTCTCTCCCACCTTGCCGATGTCATGGATCTGTCCGTCCAGCATGGCTCTGGTCTCATGCTCCTTGGAGCGCTGTGCCAGCACATGGAACTTCCCGCCATTTAAGTATCCTACCGTACCTACGATGCTTCTCGTACCGATATCCAGTCCGAATACCAGCTGTCCCTGTTTTTCTTTTACTCCTTCCATGAATATGCCTCCAGTTTCTGTCTGATCTGTCTGTAGCTGTCTTCCAGACTGTCACTGTTATCAATGACAAAATCACAATGCTGCCGGAATTCTTCCTCCGAAAGCTGTGATGCTATGATCTTTTCTATCTTCTCCGGTGTGTAATTGCGGCTTTCCGAAAGTCTTCTTCTGCGTACATCTTCTCTGGCGTAGATATACCACATTTCATCCACTATATGTTCATACCCGCTCTCGATCAAAAGTGCCGCTTCCACAAAAAACAGTTCCACATCGCCCTTATTCTTTGCCTCTGCCAGACGATCCGCCAGATATTTTTTAACCGCAGGATGAATGATGGCATTCACCTGCTCCAACAGTGTCGGATCTGCAAAAATCTTTGCCGCCATTACCGGCTTATCGATCTGTCCGTCCGGCGCAAGGATTCCGTCTCCCATCAGCGCTACCAGCGCATGATAGCCTTCGGTTCCCGGTTCCTTGACTTTATGCCCGATCTCATCCGCCAGATAGATCTCACATTTATAATGCTGTCCGATATATTTTAAAATCTCTGTTTTCCCGGCACCCACACCGCCGGTAATACCTATAAAACGCATTTATTTCGCCTCATACCAGTTATTGCCCGTGTGCAGATCGATTTCCAGCGTCACCGCCAGATCTGCCGCGGACTTCATATTTTCCGTAAGGATCTCACGGACTCTTGCCTCTTCCTCCCGTGCGGTCTCGACCAACAGTTCGTCATGCACCTGCAGGATCAGACGGGATTTTAACCCTTCCTCTTTCAATGCTTTCCATACCTTGATCATGGCGATCTTGATAATATCCGCCGCCGTTCCCTGAATAGGGGCATTCATGGCCACTCGCTCGCCGAAGGACCGTTGCATGAAATTGGAGGATGACAGTTCCGGGATAGGTCGTCTTCTGCCAAACATGGTCTCCGTATAGCCCTTTTCCTTTGCATCCGCCACCAGTTTGTCGATGAATTCCTTCACCTTCGGGTAAGTGGCAAAATACTGTTCAATGTACTGTGCCGCTTCCTTTTTGCTGATACTCAGATCCTGACTCAGTCCAAAGGAACTGATACCGTAGACGATACCGAAATTGACTGCCTTGGCATTCCGGCGCTGCAGATCCGTGACTTGCTCGAAAGGAGTATGGAATACCTTGGATGCCGTGATCCGGTGAATATCCTCTTCCTGTCTGTAAGCATCAATCAGCTGTTCGTCTCCGGACATATGAGCCAGCACACGCAGTTCGATCTGGGAATAGTCCGCATCCATGAATTCATAGCCTTCTCTGGGGATAAATACCTTGCGGATCTGTCTGCCCAGTTCCATACGCATGGGAATGTTCTGCAGATTCGGCTCTGTAGAGCTGATACGCCCCGTAGCAGTAATGGTCTGATTGAAATTCGTATGGATCCTGCCGTCCTCTTCAATAAAAGCTGCCAGTCCGTCTGCATAGGTGGACTTTAACTTGGTCAGACCTCTGTATTCCAGGATATCTCTTACAATAGGGTAATCCGCCGACAGCTTTTCCAGCACATCCGCAGCTGTGGAATATCCGGTCTTGGTCTTCTTGCCGCCGGGGATCTGCATGGTCTCAAACAGTACCTCGCCCAGCTGCTTGGGGGAATTGATGTTGAACTCTGTTCCTGCCTGTATGTGAATGGACTGTTCCAGTTCCTCAATGCGGGCCACCAGTGCATCCCCATAAGCCTTCAGTTCCTCCCGCTTTACAGCCACACCTTCTTTCTGCATGTCATACAGTACCAGTGAAAGAGGCATCTCCATCTCCTCCATGAGACATTTCATGCCTGCTGCCTCCAGCTTGTCCTTCAGGACTTTTTTGCCTTTCCGGGAGACATAGGCTCCGTAGCACGCATACTCCATGGCTTTCCCGGCGTCCTCGGAAAGCAGTGTCCGGAAATCTCTCTTGCCGAATACTTCCGCTCTGCCCGGGATCAGAATTCCCAGATGCTCCGAAGCAATGGCCTCCATGTCATAATCATTCTTCAGAGGATTCAGCAGATACGCCGCGATCAATACGTCAAAATACTGTTCTGTACTGCTGCGGTCCAGATAGTCATACTGGTGCTTCACATCAAAGGTAGCGATCTGTGTATCCGTACCTGCGGAAAGTTCCTGTAGAGCTTCCGTGATCTCTGCGGTGTCATCCACAGATTCCACCGCTTCCGCAAACAGACTTAATTGCCCTTCCGGTTCCTTTTCATGGGTCAGGGCATAAAATACCGTCTCCTCATCGGACACAGACAATGCCACCCCCAGCAATTCTTCTTTTTTCGTAGTAGCATCCACTGGTTCCGTGATCAGCCACAGGCCGATCTCCTTCTGTTTCTGCGCTTTTTTCAGATATTGTAAAAATTCTTTTTTATCTTCAATCTGTCGGAAGCTTTCTGCGATCTTGCTGTCATTGGCGGCGGCATCTTTTTCAAATCTTCCCAACAGATTTTTGAATTCCAGACGTTTGCACAAGGTATAGGCTTCCGGGGTATAGAACCCCTCTGCTCTGGCCTGTTCGTAATCCAACTGCAATTCGCAGTCGGTCTTGATCGTTGCCAGCGTCTTGCTCAGATCTGCCAGATCCTTATGCTCGATCAGGGATTCCCGGATACTTTTTTTCGAGATTTCTTCCACATGGGCATAAATATTATCCAGAGAACCGTACTCCACCATCAGTGCCTGTGCGGTTTTCTCCCCCACCTTCGGCACTCCTGGAATATTATCGGCGGTATCTCCCATCAGGGCTTTCAGTTCGATAAACTGTAACGGAGTCACCTGATAGGCAGCCAGTACATCTGCGGCATAATAATCCTCGATCTCCGTTCTGCCCTGCTTCGTCTTCGGAATCCGGATCTTGATATGATCCGTGGCAATCTGCAGCAGATCTCTGTCCCCGGAGACCAGTGATACTTCCAATCCGGCCTGCTCTGCTTTTTTGGCCAGCGTTCCAAGAATGTCATCTGCTTCCAGTCCCGCCTGCTCCATAATGGTAATATGCATGGCCTTCAGGATTTCCTTCATGACGGGCACCTGCTCCCGCAATTCCTCCGGCATAGGCTTTCTCGTTCCCTTGTAAGCCTCATACATTTTGTGGCGGAAAGTCGGTGCATGAACATCAAAAGCCACTGCCAGATATTCCGGCTTTTCCTCCTCCAGAATTTTAAACATAATATTCAAAAAACCATAAATGGCATTTGTGTGCAGTCCCTCTGCATTACTCAGATCCGGCACTCCGTAGAATGCCCGGTTCAATATACTGTGTCCGTCGATCAATACCAGTTTCTGACTCATACTCTGTCTATCCTATCTTAATTCTATCCTCTTGATTCTATCAGGTGTCGCTAAGAGATGATCCATCCCAGAAATCCCATAAGAAAAATCACCGTCAGCACTTCCAGTACGGCCCCTGTCTTCAGAAAAGCCATATGAAATCTTACCTTGCGCTTTGCTTCCGCAAGTCTCAGTTCCAGTTCTCTCTGCAGGTCAAAAGCATCGCCGTCTTCCAGACGCTGCATACCTTCCGTTACAAGGAACTGAATCACCAATTCCTCCTTGCAGCCCGGGCATTCCCGCATATGCTCCCCGAATTCCTGCAAGGTCTGAAAATCCAGTTTTCCTGCAATGAAATCAGGAATATTCTTTTCAAATTCTTTGCAATTCATGCTTCCACCCTATTCCAAAACAGTTCTACAGATTGCGTTCCCATATACTCATACACTTCTACTATACAACATCTTGTGTAAAAAGACTAGAAAAATAGTAGCAAGATTCCAGAAAAAAAACTCTTGTCAACTTTTTTAATCTATGATAAGATAATCTCTGTTGTGAGTGTTTGAATGCCGGCGTGTCGGAATGGCAGACGAGGCAGACTCAAAATCTGTTGGTGGCAACACCGTATGGGTTCAAGTCCCATTGCCGGCAGTTAGTGCAGAATCAAATCGGTTCTGCGCTTTCTTTTTGTATTTTTATAACCACATCGCATTTCCTGCTTTTTCTAATTTTTTTCCAATCATCTCCTATGGATTAATTGTTACAAAATTGTTACAATTCATTTGTGCTTAGCTAACACAGACGTAACCGAACACCAGGCAACAGGAAAAGGAGGAAGAAAGTATGTGTTTCAAATTCATTAACTGTTCTCAGTGGTTGAATGCATTCTGCGGCTACTTCAATTTTGGCTGCTAATATCGTTTTCGACGAATAGAGCGTTCCATAGACGCACGAAAAGGCTCTCCCGTTTGGGATGAGCCTTTTCTTATTTCTACACTTTTTCTATGAATTTATACATTTTACCGATAGTCATAACGGAGGGTGACATCATTGCCCTGTACCTGTACTTCCGCACAGCTTCCGGTGACAATCGGCATCATGGGTGCCAGATGTCCCAGATCCACATCCATGATCACGGGAACATTCTTCTCTCCCGCCACGGCCAGAACTGCCTGGTACTGATCCAGTCCCATCATCTCCTGTCCGAAACACAACGGTCTTCCGATGAGAAAACCTTTGACATACTGAAACCATCCGGCTTCCTCCATCTGCCACATGGCTCTGCGGATGGCAAAAACATTCAGGTCACAGGCTTCCAGGAACCAGATGATTCCGTCCTCTTTATACTTTTCCAGAAAATCCTGTGTTTTATCAAACCGGGTTCCCAGTAGATTCACCAGACAATCCATACAGCCGCCCAGCAACCGACCTGAAAAGCGGATCTCCGGTTCCTCTTCTGCTGTCTGTCTGCCAAGATACTTTTTCAGCACTCTGGATTCCGTGGTGTTATAGGGCAACAGAGGCTGTTCTTCATTTTTCAGAGACTCCTTTTCCCACTTGTCATATCCATGCACCTCTTTGGTCTCTCCGGTCAATATTCCGAAGGCATCTTTCAGGGATGCATGCCAGGGCTCCATGCCAAAGGCGGCCGCGCAGGGGCCGTAGACGGAGGCGGTATCACAGATGGTTGCCAGCAGATAGGTCATGTTGGTATTGTCAGAATACCCCAGATACCACTTGGGCTCTGCTGCCTGCAGACGCTCAAAATCCACATGGCTCATGGTCTCGCACATCAGTTCTCCGCCACCGCAGGAGATCAGACAGTCATTTTCCGGGCTGCAATAGTAATCCGTCAACTCCTTCCCGCATTTTTCGGGGGTGTTACTGATACCAATGCCCTCTCCGGCATAACAGTTGGGGCCTAATTGTAACTGATAGCCCATTTCCCGGAATTTCTTCTGGGCATTGCCAAAGGCAGTGTAATAAGGTTCTATCTGACAGCCAAAAGAAGGGGCCACAAATCCAATGGTCCCTCCCCGCTGTATATGTTTCGGATATTTCATTGCTTCGTATCCTCCTATATCACCCATTCGCATTCCGGGCTATCGCCCTTCTTGCTCATGTTCGTTCACTTCCCTCATAGGAGGTTTGCTTTGCCTGCAAGCAGTCACGCCAACCTCCTATGGGTACTCCCATTCGCATTCCGGGCTATCGCCCTTCTTGCTCATGTTCGTTCACTTCCCTCATAGGAGGTCTGCTTTGCCTGCAAGCAGTCACGCCAACCTCCTATGGGTAAGTGTTATACGTCAAAATTAATCTTATTATAAATATCGAAACAGTCAAAGGTTGCAAAATAATCCTTCGGTGTCTCGGCACGGCGGATCAGTTCCACGCTGCCGTCCTCCTTCAGCAGAAGCTCTGCGGATTTCAGCTTACCGTTGTAATTGTAACCCATGGCAAAACCGTGTGCACCGGTATCGTGGATGGCAATATAGTCACCGATATCGATCTTCGGCAGCATCCGGTCGATGGCGAATTTGTCGTTGTTCTCGCACAGGGAACCGGTCACATCGTACTTGTGGTCGCAGGGCTCGTTTTCCTTGCCCAGTACAGTGATGTGATGGTAAGCGCCGTACATGGCGGGACGCATCAGATTCACGGCACAGGCATCCACACCGATGTATTCCTTATGAGTATGCTTCTCATGGATGACCTGGGTCACCAGATGTCCGTAAGGTGCCATCATATAACGACCAAGCTCTGTGTAGATTGCCACATCACCCATGCCTGCCGGTACCAGAACTTCCTCATATACCTTACGCACGCCTTCGCCGATGACTCTGATGTCGTTGGGTTCCTGATCCGGACGGTAAGGAATACCGATACCACCGGACAGATTGATGAAGGTAATGTGTGCGCCGGTCTCCTCTTTCAGCTTTACTGCCAGTTCGAACAGTTCTCTTGCCAGAGTGGGATAATAGTCATTCGTTACCGTGTTACTGGCCAGAAAAGAATGGATACCAAAATTCTCCACACCCTTTGCCTTCAGGATCTTATATCCCTCAAACATCTGCTCCGTGGTGAAACCGTATTTAGCATCGCCCGGATTGTCCATGATGTTATTGCTGATGGAAAAATATCCGCCGGGATTGTAACGGCAGCTCAGGGTCTTGGGCAGATAACCAATGGTCTTCTCCAGGAAATCGATATGGGTGATGTCATCCAGATTGATGGTGGCACCGATTTTTGCCGCATATTCGAATTCATGGGCCGGGGTATCGTTGGAGGAGAACATAATGTCCTCTCCCTTTACCCCCATAGCATTGCTGAGCATCAGCTCTGTCAGAGAGGAGCAGTCACATCCACAGCCGTAATCTCTTAAGATGTTGATCAGAAAAGGGTTGGGAGTCGCCTTTACCGCAAAGAACTCCTTGTAGCCCTTGTTCCACGCAAAAGCTTCCTTCAGCACCTTCGCATTCTCCCGGATTCCCTTTTCATCATAGATATGAAACGGTGTGGGATATTTTTCTGCGATCTTTTCGATCATTTCTTTGGTAACAAATGCCTTTTTTTCCATAAGTATCTCCTCTGCATCTATCTTATTTACAGTAACGCGCTTCTCATCTCTTCCGGAGTCAGAGTGCTCAGATAAGCAGGTGCCACATCAAATACGGTCTTGCAGCCCTTCTGGTCTTCCTGATTCATGCGGTAAGCAGCTCTTGCATAAGCGGTCAGTACGCAGGAAGTGAACTCCGGGTTGGAATCCAGCTTTAAGCTGTACTCGATCACATGGTTGTGCTCACCGTTTAAGCCGGTCTTGCCGGTACGCAGTACAAATCCGCCGTGAGGGATACCTGCGTGATCTCTCTGCAGTTCTTCCTCAGTGATGAAATGTACAGTAGTATCATAATCTGCAAAATAGTTGGGCATGGTCTTGATCTGCTCTTCGATTTGTGCCTTGTCTGCGCCCTCTTCCGCCACCACAAAGCACTCTCTGGTATGCTTCTGTCTGGTGGTCAGAACCGGATTCTCACAGTTTCTGACAGCTTCCAGTGCGGACTCTACGGGAATGGTATACTGCTTGGCATCCTTGACACCGGGGATACGACGGATGGCATCGGAATGTCCCTGGCTGACACCCTTACCCCAGAAGGTATAATCGCTGCCGTCTCTTAAAATGGCATTGGCATACAGTCTGTTCAGGGAGAACATACCGGGATCCCAGCCTACGGAAATCATGGCTACCTTGCCGCCCTCTTTTGCTGCAGCATCTACCTGTGCGAAATGCTCGGGGATCTTCGCATGGGTATCAAAGCTGTCTACCACGTTGAAATATTTTGCATACTCTGCGGTCTGTTTGGGCAGATCAGTTGCGGAGCCTCCGCACAGCACCAGGACATCGATCTTGTCCTGCATGGACAGCAACTGATCTACATTATAAACCTTCACATCTGTTAAAGTCTTTACTGTAGCAGGATCTCTTCTGGTAAATACGGCTACCAGCTCCATGTCATCATTCTGCTTTACTGCACATTCCATTCCTTTTCCTAAGTTACCATAACCTAAAATTGCGACTCTGATACTCATTTTTCTATCCCTTTCTATTTTATCCTATTTATGAGAACGCTGCGGCCGTTTCCACCCGGCAAAAGCGTTTTCTACATAATTATTGCTCACCCTGCTTCAACCGAATGAGGGCGATCTCGTTGCGCATGGCATCCTTGAAGACTCTGACAAAATTCTTCTGGCCACTGTAAAGGCAGGTATCACTGCTCTTTCCCGTCACCGTACCGGTGAGAATGTACTCGGAATCTATGATGAGACGGATCTGATCCATCTGCTGTTCCTCTTCCTTAGGCTCTCTGAAATGCTCCGGCACACGGTATTGTATGATACCGTCACATAATTCTTCGTCTTTGGAAAAAAGTTCTTTATTATCCTCTGAGATCAGGACTACTTTTTTCCCTGCCTTCACCAGTTCCCGGATTTCCTCTGTCCATTCTTCCAAAAAAGCTCCTGTTGCGGAAAAATAGATCCGCATTTCCGCTCCGAGAATCATATGCCGGATTTTATCACAGATGTGCTCATATCCTTCAATGGTTATGTAACCTTCCCGGGGGAGAGACTTTTTCGGACCGTCGGCTACCAGTCGCTCCTTTACTTTCATCAGATACCGGACCCTGTTATCACAAAATTCAGGAAGTGCGACAGCCAGATATTTGGTAGATGTCCCTTCCATCACGTAAGCAGCACCATGCTCCACCAGGGATGCCAGTCCATTATACACATTGGACCTGGATATTCCGGTCAGCTTCGCCACCTCATATCCTGTCAATTCCTCATTTTTCAGAAGACACAGGTATATTGCAGCTTCCTGCCTGCTCAGCCCGAACAGGGTTAGTTGTTCTATGATTGCCGCTTCTTCCATAGATGCTCCTTTAGTAGTTCTTTACAGGAACACTATAGTAAGGATTCCTTGTTTTGTCAATAGGGGAAATACTTATTGAGAAAAGATGTCAGTAAAGAAATAGAAAGTGATGCCACTCCTCCGGGAGTTCTGTTTGTATTAAAAACGCCTTTTTTTGCTAAAAAAATACAAAAACAGGAGATTTTGGCCTTTTATAAGAGCTTATTTTCGCTAAAATAGGAAAAATAATAAAATCAGTACAAAAAATGTTTGATTTAGAGGTTTTTTGTACTGATTTTGCTATTTTAATGCGATTTGCACCAAAGCAATAGAAATGGCTGCAGCAGAAATGCCTATGGTGTACAGATATTATGAAAAAAGCAGAACGTCCGCAGCGGATGGAATATCCTTCCGGGGATGTTTGTCGGACGGTGGTGACATTTTCTCGAAAAGTGTTGAAAATCAGGGTGGTGCGAACAGGACGTTCGCGACAGGCGGACGTTCGTGGAGGGTATGGCAGCACTACGTTACGAGCCATGCACCCTGAGTGAACCAGCCTCGCTTGTGCGCAAGCGCCCATCGGGGTGTTCCACTCTATTTTTGCATGGCTCGTAACTCACAATTTACACATTTTCAATCTGCCAGTCGATGGGCTCCACGCCGTGTTCTTTCAAGAAGTTGTTGGTCTTGCTGAAAGGTCTGCTGCCGAAGAAACCGCGGTAGGCAGACAGGGGGCTGGGATGAGGGGCCTCTAAGATCAGATGATTGGGATTGTTCAACATAGCTTTCTTCATCTGGGCAGGTCTGCCCCACAGGATAAACACAATGGGACGATCCTGTGCATTCAGTGCCCGGATGGCGGCATCTGTAAACTCTTCCCAACCTTTCCCGTGATGGGAATTGGCCATGTGTGCCCGCACAGTAAGCACCGTATTGAGCATCAGGACACCCTGCTCGGCCCATTTTACAAGATAACCATTGTTAGGGATATAGCATCCCAGATCATCGTGAAGTTCCTGATAAATATTCACCAGAGAAGGGGGAATATCTACATCCGGCTTCACCGAGAAACACAGTCCATGAGCCTGTCCCACATTATGATAAGGATCCTGTCCTAAAATCACCACTTTTACCTTGCTTAACGGCGTCAGATGAAATGCATTGAAAATATCATCCGCCGGTGGGAAGACCACGGTGGTGTTGTATTCATTTTTGACAAATTCAAAAAGCTGTCTGTAATAAGGCTTGTGGAATTCTCCGCCCAAAGCCGTCAGCCAGTCATTCGTGATCATTGCCATAGTCAAATCCTCCCTGTCGTCCCTAGAGACGGACACTGATTCCTTTTTCCCGTAGGTATTCTTTCACCTGCCTGATCTCTAATTCTTTGTAATGGAACAGAGATGCCGCCAGAACTGCCTCTGCCTTTCCCTCTGTCAGAGCATCATAGAAATGAGACAGCTGTCCAGCACCGCCGGATGCAATAACCGGAATGCTTACACTCTCTGCCACAGCCCTGGTCAGCTCCAGATCATAGCCTTCCTTCGTGCCGTCACCGTCCATGCTGGTCAGCAGGATCTCTCCGGCTCCCATCTTCTCTGCGGTTCTGGCCCACTCCACAGCGTCCATGCCCATATCCACACGACCACCGTTTTTATAAATATTCCAACCACCGCCGTCTGCCCGCTTCTTGGCATCGATAGCGACCACCACACACTGACTGCCAAACTTCTCTGCTGCATCACTGATCAGCTGCGGATTCATAATGGCTGCGGAATTCACAGAAATCTTGTCTGCTCCTTCTCTCAATATCGCCTTAAAATCATCCACGGTACGGATTCCTCCGCCTACAGTGAAAGGAATAAATACCTTGCTGGCTACCTTCCGCACCCACTCTAACTGCGTTGCTCTACTGTCTGCAGAAGCCGTAATGTCCAAAAATACCACTTCGTCCGCACCGGCTGCATCATAAGCAGATGCTACCTCCGACGGATCTCCGGCATCCCGGAAATTCACAAAATTCACACCTTTTACTACTCTGCCATCCTTCACATCCAGACAGGGAATTACTCTTTTGGTATGCATATTAATCTCCATTCCGCAGACGATTCCTTCCGTCGGAGGAATTGCGAATCAAATTTAAAATTTGATTCTGCGATAAGAGCTACTTTGTGACGTCTGCCGCACAAATAGCCGTGTGAAAAATAAGCTATCATGCTTATTTTCACACTATCTTCCTCCCTGCTTATCTTTTTCCCGAAACTCTTGTGTGATCTCTATGAAATTCTGCAGAATTTTCATTCCCACCCGGGAACTTTTCTCGGGATGGAACTGACAGGCAAAAATATTACCCTTTTCCACGGAAGCATGAATCAAAGTTCCATATTCTGTGGTGGCAGTAACAATGGAAGGATCTGCTGCCTCCAGATAATAGGAATGTACAAAATATACATAGGAATGCTCTTCCACGCCTCGGAAAAGTCTTCCTTCATTGGGAAAAGTAAGGTCATTCCAGCCAATATGCGGAATCTTCAGTTCTTCTGCCGCAGGAATCCTTCGGATCTTACCGTCTAACAGGTGCAGTCCCTCTACTCCCGGTGTCTCCTCACTACTCTCAAACATCAGCTGTAAGCCCAGACAGATTCCCAGAAAAGGGATCTGCCTGTCCACTACTTCATGAATGACATCCACCAGTCCGTACTGGTGCAGTTTTTCCATGGCATCACCGAACGCTCCCACACCCGGCAGGATCACACCGTCTGCGGACAGGATTTCCTCTCTGTCTCTGGTAATCTTTACCTCTTCTCCCAGAAAATTCAATGCCTTTTCTACACTCTTTATGTTGCCAGCATCATAGTCGAGCACTGTGATCATTGCTGTATCTCCTCTTCCTCGGGGAGAGGATCCGGCAGCTGTGCGGGCGCCTCCTCCGTATTAGGTGCAGATGTTTCCTCCGTTACCGTTCCCTGCGGGAACTCCCAGAATCCCAGTCCCAGCCTTTGCAGAACCAACATTACATTCTTCGTATATTCTACATTATCGGAAATATCCGCAATCTGTTGTGCCTCTTCCTGACTTAACTGATATTTCTGGGAAAGGATATTCAAAATATCCTGGAATGCCAGACTTACCTCATCCTGCGCATTCCACTGTGTCGCATAATTTAACAATGTCGGATAATCCCTGACTGCCTGAAGCAGGCTGTCCAATGCCTCCAATTCAGAGCCTTCGTTTACGAATACTTCGTACTCCCGCAGCCACATACGGATGGTCAGAATACTCTCGGACTGACTGTACATCACCTGTTCTGTCTCATCCAGTTCCTTGCCCATCAGATTCTGGTAACAGGTCTGATAATCTCCGGCATAGTAAGCTTCTCTACCGCTGCGCTTCGCGGTATAATCCGCCAGGAAGTTACCCAGCAACAGAATCACCGCCCCCAGAGAAATACATACCACTACAATCGGGAGGATTTTCTTCGGAGAAAGCTTTTTCTCCGATACTGACGGCTTATCTTCCTTTTCCGGCTTTTCTTTTTTCTTTTTTTCTTTTGCCGGTTTCTTGGGCTTGGGTTGCTTTTCTTTTTTAGGCTTTTTCTGTTTTTTTCCCTTCTTGTTCTTGCCGCCCTTGTCCATCTCTTCCAGGATCTTCTTGTTCTCATCGGACAGCTGCAACTGATCCGCTTCCTCTTCTTCCTCGTCCTCCTCGGTGAACAGATCTAATAATTTGGCAAAAAAGCCTTTTTTCTCTTTCTTCTGTTCCGGCTCATCCATGATGTCTGCGCCTGCAGCCTTCAGAATATCCATCACATCTGCAGATTCCGGTTCTCCGGATGCATTATCCGTGCTGTTCTCCGACTGCTCCGGAAATGCTCCCGCCAGTAAAGCGTCCAGATCGTCATCCAGGCCTCCTGCATCTCCGTTTTCCGCAGCATTTTCCGTACTTTCTACACTTTCCGTGTTGTCAGAAGCCTCCATCGGTGTTTTGTCTGTATCATCCATGCCATCCTTCAGGGAAGACAGATCCGCAAGATCATCCGGCACAGTTTCCGGGATATCCGATGTAACTTCCTCTCCCGCAGGCTGTGCTGATTCTGTCTCATCCGGTGCTGCTTCCGGTTCTTCCTTGGATTTCTTCTTAAACCGTTCAAAAAATCCCAGCTTCTTTTCCTTCTTTTTCTTTTCTTTTTTCTTTTTTCCGCGCTTGCCGTTGTCTTCTTCCCGCTCTGCTGTTTCCTCCGGCTGTGCAGTCTCCGGTGTCACCTGATCCAGAATATTTGACAATCCCTCGTCATCCGCATTCTCCAACATTTTGATCAGATCGTCATTAGCATCGTTGCTCTCCTGTGCCGGAGCATCCCCGGATTGCTCCTGGCTCTGCTGCAATAGCCTGTTAATTTCATCCTCAGACATAGAAGCTGTCTCCTCTGGAAGAATGGCTGTATTTTCCGCTACAGGCTGACTTGCTTCCGTTTCCTGCTCTGATGAATCAGCTTTTTGAGCATCCAGCGCCGACTGCAGCAGATCATCCATATCGCTCATATCGACCTGAATTCCACTCTCTTCCACAGGCTCCGGCGTTTCCGGTGCTTTGGCAGTTTCTTCCTCCGTCCCGGTCATTTTCGGCTCCTTTGTAACCTCTGTTTCCGTATTTTCTGTTTCAATTCCTTTTAATAAATTATCCAGGTATTCCTCCTGTGAAGGCATATGTCATTCCTCCGCTTTCTCACAAGTTACTAACATGTTAAGTTTAACACAGGCTGAGCAGCCAGGCAATGGGATTTTGTTCTCCATCTATACAATAAAGGTCTGCTTTTTGTTGAAACAAAGCGATTCTCTCAAAAGGGGAACGTATAATCGTAGGAAAACGGTTCCCCTCCCCAATCTCCAACAACACCATTTTATGATTCAGGGTATTTTGCAGCCAGTTCTGATATTCTGTCCAGGTTTTCAAATATCCTTTTTCATCGTATCGGCCGGCATAGACATTGTTGAGTACCAACTTTTTCCCGCACTTTGGACATTTTCCCAAATCCGGAACCGAAAACCCGTTAGTCTGCAGCTTCTTAAAACTCTCCTGCAATTGTTCCTCATCTGCTTCTGTCACTGTCTGGATGCCTTCCTCACACCCGTCCGGGCACTGTTTTTTCGTCCAGTCTCCACAGGGTGCCACGAATCGCTCTTTTTTCAATAACATTTTTTTCCAGGGAACCTCTGCCAATTTATGATTCAGCGAAGATGAAACCACAAAATAACTCTTTTTTTCCAATACTTTTGCCAGCTTCTGCAATCCCTTCTCGATCTCTGCTTCCATCTCCGGCAAATACTGTCTGCGGAATTGTTCTTCCACATAAGGCAAAAGCCAAAGTACATTCTGCTGTTGTAACTGTTCCCGGATTCTGCGGTAATCTTCTCTGCTTTGCAGGAAAAATTCCATGTCAAACTCCTGTCCCAGGCCCACCAGCACATATTCCGCTTCTTCAATTTTCTGAAGAATTTCTTCTGTTTGTTTATCCATAACTGTATCCTGATATTATAGCAAAAGGCTGGGACTATCCCAGCCTTTTTGCTTCTCTAAACTTACTATCTGTCTAAATGCTTCTCTGCTACCAGTTCGTCCACAATTCTTACCAGATTACCGATCTCGGGTTTGGAAAGCTGTGCATCTGCTCCCAAAGCCTCTCCCTTTCTCTTCATGTCATCATTAACCAGTGATGAGAAAATGATAATAGGAATGTCCTTGGTCGCATCATCGCTCTTCACAAGCTTGGTCAGTCTGTGACCATCCATTTCCGGCATCTCAATATCGGTGATGATACAACGAACATGCTGATCCAGTGTACCATCCTCTTTGCACTGCGTAATAACATCATATGCTTTCTGACCGTTCTCTGTATGGATCAGATTTACATAGCCGGCTGCCTTCAGGGAATCTACAATCAGCTTGTTAAGCAGAGGGGAATCCTCTGCAATCAGAATAGGAACAGAGCTTCTTGTACGCTCTCCCAGTTCATTCAGCTCGGACATCTTCAGTCCTGTCTCCGGATTGATGTCAGATACGATCTTCTCGAAATCCAGAATAATGATCAGCTTGTCATTCTTCTTGATAATGCCGGTAGCAACACTCTCATCTGCTGCAGAAATGGTGATATCCGGCTTAATAATATCTCTCCAGCTTACTCTGTGAATACCTAATACAGATTCTACATGGAATGCAATATCCAGCTTATTAAAGTTGGTAACGATAAATAATCCTTTTTTCTCAGATTCACCACGCCCCAGACAATTCTTCAGATCAATGGCGGTGATCATAGTATCTCTCGGCATGAAAATACCTTCAATACTGGGATGTGAATTCGGAACCGGTGTTACTGGCTGATAGGTGATGATCTCTTTGATCTTGGCAACATTAATTCCGTAGGAATTACCTGCCAGGGTAAACTCCAGAATCTCCAATTCATTTGTTCCGTTTTCAAGTAATATCTTAGTATCCATACTTACTCCTGTGCCCTTCCCGCTGCTTTTGTTCTTTATGCCATATTCTTTATGCCATATATTTTAAGAAGCCTGCAATGCAGCCTTTTACTACTTTCTCAATTAATTATAACATATATTTTAAAAAAAGAAACAATTATCTGAAATTAATGCATAAAAAAAAACGATAGCAGAAAGCTATCGTTTTTAATTTATTCCTTCAAAACCGAACACTGAAACTCTATCTCTTATACCTTAACTTACATCCTT
>NZ_QUEC01000041.1:0-21225 GCF_003478095.1 Clostridium sp. AF34-10BH | reverse complement strand
GCCAAGGGCTACGGGGATTTGATAGCATTTCTTTACTAACTTTCCATTTACATTAATGGAACGTAAAGGAATCTCCATCTTCGATAATACAGATCATGGTCTTGCCGGTATTGAGGATGATCTCGTCCCCGTTGTCATCGTAATATCTGGTGGCACTGTAATCGGAAGTCTTCTCCCAATTCACATGTATTCCTCTGCCATTGGTGAAAAACCAGCCGTCCCGGGTGGTGTCATGACACTGAAAAGCCAGATACCCCTCGCCCAGTTCCTCGTGAAACGTATTCTGTACCAGAATATTTTTGAAAGTCAGCTGCTCTCCGGTGGCGGCATCTATATGAGGGCCGTCTGTGCTGCCGGACAGATGCTGGGAACGGTAATAGAGGCCGTCATCCTCGTTAAATTCAAAATAACACCTTGTCAGCGGATAACACCCGGACATATCGATATAGGTGGCATCCTTTGCTTTGGCACCATACTGCCCAAGGGTGTTCGGTTCCGCCTTGGTGGCAAACCTGAAATGATTCTCATCGCTGAGTCCGCGGTATCCCAGACTGTAGCCCTTTTTCTCGATCACCTTTTGCAGCCCTTCACCGGAAGCATAAGCATTGTGGGGCTTGTTGCGGTCGGTAGTACGGAAAAAGGCAGCCTCATCACTGCCGGAGGTACCGTCTACATCCTGAGTATCCGGCTGCGCCAGCAGCTCATTGATGAAAAACGGACCGCCGAAATGTACGATAAAAGCATCCCATTCGAATGCCCAGTAAGCATAATAATCACGAAGACTGCGTATATTGCCGATCTTGTCCAGATTCTGCCAGTCTTCGTAGATTGCCATCATCCGGGTCATACGGTTCTCTACATTCGCCTCATAAATAATAGAAGCATCGGACAGACTGTATTGTGGGATCGCAGAGGCCTCATTAGGAATCATTACGGCAATGGGGCGTGTGGCAGCCACATCGGCATCCACCCATTCGTTTGTAAGACGGCTGCGGACCATGCCCTCAGCGGGAGGAGTGGAATCATCCTCTACAACGATCGTTACGGGATCCGGAAGCTTTTCCCCGGAAGAAACCGTGGAGGAATCCGGGCTGTTATCCGGGAGGATCGGACGGACCAGGGAATCGGAGTTACCCGTCTGTCCACATCCGGTAAGCATCATGGAGACAGTCAGCAGAAGAGGCACCGCAGTCTGCAGAAACTGCCGTCGAAATTTATATTTACACATATAATCACACCTCGATCGGTTATCAGAGTAAGAAGCTGTAAATGACCACGCCGCATAAAATGCCTAACAGCGCACCCATCAACACCTGCAGGGGAGTATGTCCAACGAATTCCTTTAATTTATCATGGGCGGAAATCTCACTGCGGCCCATATCTTCGAAGACCTTCAGCATTTCGTTCAATACCTGTGCCTGAATACCGGTCTCTCTGCGTACTCCCATAGCATCATACATTACAATGATCGCCAGGATCAGGGAAATGGCAAATTCAAAGCTTCCCGCACCGTATTCGTAGCAGACCGCTGTTACCAGGGCACATACGGTAGCAGAGTGAGAACTGGGCATACCGCCGCTGCCGACCAGGCGCTCCGCAACGAATTTCTTGGAGACAATCAAATGGATCAGCGTCTTCAGAACCTGTGCCACCAGCCAGCCGAAGGCTGCAGTCAGGAAAATGGTATTGCTGAAAAACTGTTCAAAAAAAGTCATAAATAACCTCGTTTCCTATATGCTGTAGTTTGCAGAACAGACATATATAAATCCAGTATAATCCAAAAAGCGGAAAAAGTACAGTGTTGACCTTGAAATGATGCATCGAAGGATAGTATAATATAACTGTTACCTGTCGCACAGTGGCGCAGATAAGCCTGAAAAAGCGACAGGAAAACATAAGGAGATTACAAAATGAGCTTATTGAGCGTGATCGTTCCCTGCTATAATGAAGAAGAAAGCGTTGCCCTGTTTTATCAGGAATTGACGAAAAATGACCCCTTTTTCAAGGAAAAGGAAATAGAACTGGAGCTTCTCTATATTGATGACGGTTCCAAAGACGGCACTGTGAGAGAAGTGAAAAAGCTGATCGAACAGGATTCCCGTGTGCATATTGTCTCTTTCTCCAGAAATTTCGGAAAGGAAGCGGCGATGTTTGCCGGACTGGAAAAGTCGAAGGGCGATTACGTGGTTATGATGGATGTGGATCTGCAGGATCCGCCTTCCTTGCTGCCGGAGATGTTTGAATGGATCTGGCAGGGGTATGATTCTGTAGCGACCCGCCGCGTGACCCGCAAGGGCGAACCGCCGATCCGCAGCTTTTTTGCCAGAAGATTTTACCATCTGATGAAGAAGATTTCCCAGACGGAAATGATGGACGGAGCGAGAGATTATCGCCTGATGACCAGACAGATGGTGGATGCCATCCTGTCCATGCGGGAATATAATCGTTTTACCAAGGGAATCTTCGGCTGGGTCGGTTTTAAGACCAAATGGCTGGAATATGAGAATGTAGAGCGCGCCAAGGGCGAGACCAAGTGGAATTTCTGGAAGCTCCTGGTATATTCCCTTGACGGTATCACCGCATTTTCCACGGCACCGCTTTTGATCGCTTCCTTTGTGGGCGTGCTGTTCTGCATCATTGCCTTTTTGATGATCATATTTATCATCGTGCGGAAGCTGATCTTCGGAGATCCGGTGTCCGGCTGGCCTTCTCTGGTGTGCATCATCCTGATGACCAGCGGCGTACAGTTTTTCTGCACGGGTATTCTGGGGCAGTATCTGGCAAAGGCATACATGGAAGTAAAACGCCGTCCGATTTACCTGGTAAAAGAGGAAATTTAAGAAAAACAGCATAAATATCCGTTTTTTATGTACGTAAAAATGTTACAAAATATGGGTAAAATGTAACATTTTTAGTTTCTTAACTATATTTTAACGGAAAAATGTCTTTTCAAATATCGACAGCTATGATATGATTTCTCTATCAGTCACTGCAGAGGAGCAATACTCGACAAGTAAAAAGGGGGACTTGTTTTGGATATTGTTGCAGTAAAAGATTCAGAGTTAGAGAGATATGTAACCAAAATCATGTTGGAGATAGGGGTGCCGGCGCATTTGAAGGGTTATCACTATTTGCGTGATGCAATCATTTTGTCAGGGAAAGACATGGAGGTAGTAAGCAGCGTTACAAAGCTGTTATATCCCACCATCGCGAAACATTTCAAGACCACAGATCAGAAAGTGGAACGCGCGATCAGGAATGCCATTGAAGTGTCCTGGTCCAGAGGAAATGTGGAGACATTCGAAAAGATTTTTGGCTATTCTGTAGCCTCCGGAAGGACAAGACCTACGAACAGCGAGTACATCGCACGTATCGCCGACAACATCCGACTGGATTATAAGGCTATGTAACATATTAATTTTAATTATTTGGAACAGGGAGAGTTTGTTAATTAAGCAGATGCAGTATTCTCCTCTGCAGACTGAGAAAGACCGCGTATCGGAATGGGGAAGTTTCCGGTACGCGGTTTTTTGTTGTATGGAAATGCTGTTATATTTGTCAAGTCCATATAAATATGGTAAGATGTACAAAAGCCCGTGTAAGAAAAAGGCGGGTATGGGAGATGAAATGACTTTTCGGACATCGGATATTTTGATCGGGGGGAGCCTGATCATTATCGGGCTGACAGAGATCGCCCATTTGGCAGGCTGCCTGTTAGGGTGGTCTTTTTTGACTGTAACGGATCTGCTGCTGGCAGAGGTGGGAATCGTTCTGCTGGCGGCGATATTATTGTCTGTAATATCCAGACAGACACGAAAACGGGCCACAGCCGGTAAAAATGATCCGGTTGCGGATCAAAACAGCGGGACAGACACGGCAAAGGAAAAAAGCACACAGATTCTCACAGGCATCCTGGCATTTCTGATCCTGCTGCAGATCCTGCGGATACTGACGGGGAACCGCATGTGGCTGACCGGAGATATGACGGTGGAGACCGTGAACACATTTCTCAGGGAAAATGCTGTTTATACCGTGAATCCTCTCACGGGGACGGCATATTCGATGGGGATGTCCTTACGGCTGAAAATATTGTGCCTGCCCACTCTGTACGGGGCCATCAGCCGTTTTACGGGTATGGCACCCGTAGACGTGGTGTATCGTCTGATCCCCTGCATTACGCTGCTGTTGTCTTATGTAGCTTACGGAAGCCTGGGGAAAGCACTTTTTCCGGAAAATTCTGTGAAAAGACGGACGTTTTTGCTGATCGTGGGAATACTGTTCAGTACAGGGGCCTATATGCCCGGAGTGGATGGATTTGATGTGTTTTACGGAGGATTCCGCGGTGTGACGATCCGGGCGGCGGTGTTGCTTCCGTATCTGCTGTCCTGTCTGATGGACAGAAAATATACGGGCGTGATCCTTTGCATCCTGGCGGAGGCCTGCATAGTCTGGACCCTGTATGGCGCGGGAGTCTGCCTGCTTGTTACTGTGGCATGGCTGATGCTTGGAGCGTTGGTTTCCCAGTTCCGGAAACGATGGGAAAAACGGAAAATGACTGATGCACATGGCAGGTCAGGAGAGGAGGCTACAGAATGATGACACTTCTGCAGTCCGCCCTGACAGGCTGGACCGACTATACACAACATGGAAAATTTGCGGCACTTTTGCTGCTGGCGATCCTGTATCTGGGATTTGTCCTCTATGGTTCCGGAAAGGAAGCCAATGCATCCGGGGCGGAAAAAGCACGGAAACGGCTGTATCTTTACGGGGCACTGGTGACATTTGGCTGTATCTGTCCCGTAACGGCACTGATCCTGTTAAAATACCAGACCGCCTTTTACTCTTATGTATGGATCTGGGCGGCGGTGCCCCAGACAGCATTGATCGCATGGGCAGCAACGGACTTTCTGTGTAACTTATTAAAAGAGAAAAGCCTGCGAAACGGGATGGCTGCGCTGATCCTGCTGGGCATCCTGTTCCTGGGGGGAAACCCGGTGTCGGAATGGACCGTGGCACAGACAACGCAGATACCGGCACTGACGGGAATGCCCGGACAGCAACAGGGAACTCCCGCCAGGGAAATTCTGGAGCAGCTTTCTGTATACAATGCGGAAAAAGGAAACTCACGGGAATACAGTCTGTGGGCGCCGAAGGAGGTTATGGAGGCTGCCAGAGCCTACAGCGCTGAGATCCACCCGGTATACGGCAGAAGCATCTGGGATGCATCGCTGGGCAGCTACTCCTATGATACCTATGAGACCTGGCAGGAAGATATGTATCTGTGGATGAGCCACCTGGAGACTACCGGGGAGACGGAATATCTGCGGACAGATGAAAATACCACGACAGAAGCCGGTGGCAGGAAAATAGATTTTGCTGCGTGCCTTGACAGCGCCGGGAAGGCCGGTATAGACTACATTTTATTGCCGGAGGACTTGTCGGAGGATGTACAGAAGGAATTGCAAGAGGCTGCGGACGGCAGACTGCGGTCCTTTGGCGGATATTTCCTGATCGTGATGTAAGTAGGCATCTTGCGGAAAGATAGGGAAAACTATAACGATTTGTAAGAATTAGGAACAGGAAAGCAAAATGGAACAGGAACTGATCAGTATTGTGGTGCCGGTGTACCGGGCAGAACGTTATATAGAAGAAACGATGGACTGCGTCCGGGCACAGACGTATCCACACTGGGAACTGCTGCTGGTGGAGGATTGCGGCCCGGACCGCAGCAGGGAGATCATAGAACAATATATTCAGAGAACCGGAGATACGAGAATCCGCATGCTGACTTACTCTGCGAATCTGGGGGCGGCGAGAGCACGTAATCTGGGAGTCAACGAAGCAAAAGGCCGGTATCTGGCCTATCTGGATGCAGATGACCTGTGGACACCGGACAAGCTGGAAAAAGAGCTGGCCTTTCTGAAAGAGAAACAGGCAGCCTTTGTGTTTACCGGCTATGAATTCGCCGATGAGAATGGCAAGGGCACCGGAAAGATTGTCCGTGTGCCGGCCACGATTACTTATAAAGAAGCTTTGAAAAATACCACAATCTTTACCAGTACCGTGATGTTCGATATGGAACAGCTGTCGAAAGAACAACTGCAGATGCCCCAGATCAAGAGTGAGGACACTGCCCTGTGGTGGAGAATACTGCGGGAGGGTTATGTAGCTTGTGGTTTGGATCAAAATTTGGTAAAATATCGGAGAGCAGGGAAATCCCTGTCATCGAATAAGCTGGAAGCTTTGCGGAGGATCTGGAATCTGTACCGTAAGGCGGAAGGCATGTCAGTGCCGAACAGTGCCTGGCATTTCTGCTTCTGGGCGGTACGCGCCGTAAAACGCAGAGTATAGGAGGAGTTTGTTTTGAATACAAACGGTAATTATTATGAAAACCGACTGCGGAAAAGGGAATCCTTTAAGCGTCTGATCAATATAGGGTTGTCGATGATCTGCCTGTTGCTGGAGATCAGCCTGTTTGCCTACATGTGGCAGTTCCATTTCCAGTTCCAGCTGGTAGATCCCCTGCAGAAGATCTGGTATCGTGGCTTTCTGCTGGAAAACGGTATCTACAGTGCAATCCTGATTTTTTTCTCCGTGACCTACGGCGGCATGCGTCTGGGATACATGAAAAACACGGAGATCATTTTCTCCCAGGTGTTTGCAACCCTGATGGCGGATGTGCTGATCTATGCGGAACTGTGTATGATGGCCCGCAGCATTTTTCCGGCGGATATGTTCCTGTTGATGGTATTTTTACAGATCATAGCGGTGATCATCTATGCCAATATTGCCAACAAGATCTATCGTACAGCATTCCCGCCCAGGGAGCTTCTGCTGATCCACGGCGATCGTCCCATCGAATACATTGTCAACAAATTTGAAAGCCGTAAGGACAAATATAAGATCACAAAATGTGAGCACATTAAAAAAGGTACGACAGAACTGTGCCGGGAGATTCTGGACAATTACCGGAACGGTGAGATTAATGCGGTAGTAATCTGGGATATTAATGAAAAGGATCGTAATATTATACTGAAATTCTGCTATGCCCATTCCATCCGTGTCTATGTCATGCCTAAAATATCAGATGTTATTTTAGTTGGCTCCGAGGAACTGCATGTATTTGATACGCCGATCCTGCTGACCAGAGAGTACTCCCTGAGTATGGAGCAGCGGTTCATCAAGCGATCTATCGATGTGATCTGCTCGTTGATCCTGTTGGTGGTGACTTCACCGCTGATGCTTCTGACAGCGCTTGCCATCAAGCTTTATGACGGCGGTCCTGTGCTGTACAAGCAGGTACGCTGCACCATCGGACAGAGGGAATTCTATATTATGAAGTTCCGCAGTATGCGCACCGATGCCGAGAAGGACGGCGTGGCACGTCTGGCACAGAAAGGGGATAAGCGTATCACTCCCGTGGGTAAGGTGATCCGCAAATGCCGACTGGATGAACTGCCCCAGCTGATCAATATTCTGCGGGGAGATATGTCTTTCATCGGCCCCAGACCGGAGCGCCCGGAGATTATTGCACAGTACATGGAAGTCATGCCGGAGTTCGCATTCCGTATGAAGGTGAAAGCGGGACTGGCCGGTTTCGCACAGGTATACGGAAAGTACAATACTTCTCCGTATGATAAATTAAAATTGGATTTAACATATATCGAGAATTATTCTGTGTGGCTGGATCTTAAATTGATGCTTCTGACACTGAAGGTATTGTTCTGGCCGGACAGTACCGAGGGTGTGGAGAGCGAACAGGTAACGGCTTTCAAGGCAACCTACGATGGTCGTGCCGAGAAGGATGACAACTGAGAAGGCAGGAGGTAGACGCATGGAAGTAAGCTACGGAAAAGAGCCCTTCGACCTGAGACTTATGTGTCTGCGGCTATGCCGCGATCTGTGGAAAATACTGGCTGTGACAGTAGTGGGAACATTACTGTTCGGCGGCGGTTATTATGTAAAAAATGTGGTGCTGCAGCCCGATCCCGGGTATGCGGCTTCTTCCACTTATAAGGTAGAATATAAAGAGAACCCCAATGCGGCGGGTGCGTACTACATTAACGAGGCTACATGGAACACCATGATCCATACGGGAGAATTTCTGGATGGTGTGGAGAAGCATCTGCAGGAGGCTGTGGAACGGGGAGACAATGGAGCTTCGGAAGCACTGTCTCTGGGCAGAGACCAGTGGATCGCAGATCTCTCGGCAACACTTCCCTCGGATTTCAGTGTTCCGGTGACGCAGGCGGCAACTCAGGATCCGGAGATGAGTATTGCTCTGGCCCACGCAGTAGAAGATACCATGTGTGACGAATTCGCAGAGAGTATCGTGGAGATCGACCGGATCAAAGTGCTGGATCACGGAGATTTTGCAGAAGTCGTGGTACCGGATGTGCGCCCGGTGCGGGCAGTCATTCTGGCGGCGGTATTGTCTCTGTTTTTTGCAGTGGTGATCTTTTTGCTGGTGGAGATTTCGCAGGACAGCATCTGGCTGCCGGCAACACTTCGCAGACGCTACGGACTGAACAGTCTGGGAACGGTGCGCAGTGTGGGATTTGCGGAAAATCTGATGTATACGCTGGAGAAAGTGTACGATAAAAAGCAGGCAAAGGAGTCCGAAAATGCGGAAATCTGCCGTGTGGCAGTATGTGTGGCACTGCCGGAAGCGGATCCGAAGGAAGTCGTGGAGGATTTGCAGAAGCTGGCTAAGACAGATAAGACCCGGAAGGGAATACCGGTGGAATATGTAGCGGTTCCCAGTCCGCTGTTATGCCCGGAGAGTGGAGAGACACTTCGTAAGGCAGATGCATTTCTGCTGGCGGTGCCGGCCGGAGAACGGGTGGGAAAGAGACTGGAAGCGGTATTAGAGTATCTGCATACCCAGGACTGCTCTGTGGACGGAACCTTCCTGTGGAATGCGGATGAACAGCTGATCCGCAGCTATTATTTTCTGCCGGGAGCCATACAGACACAGGACACAGAATACGGAGGAGAGCAGGCATGAAGGTAGAAGTTCTGGCATCGGTAATGAATGCTTCTCTTCCGGAGACCGTACAACATATGAACCTGCAATCGGACGCGGTGATCATCAATCAGTGCGACCGGCTGGGGCAGGAGGAAATGCAGATATCTCCGGGGAACGGAAGAATCCGTTTCTGCAGTTTTCCCGATCGTGGCATCGGCAGAAGCCGCAATGAGGCCATTCTTCGGGCGGAAGGAGACATCTGCCTTTTTTCGGATGCGGATATTGTGTATGAAGATGGTTATGAGGCGGCTGTTCTTGCGGAGTTTGAACGGAATCCCCGGGCCGATATGATCATTTTCAATATTGAGGTGGAGGAAGAACGCCGCACCTACCATATTACGGAACGGAAACCGGTACGTTGGTATAATTGCGGGCGGTATGGCGCAGTCAGTTTTGCTGTACGCAGAGAGAGCCTGCTGCGATCGGGAATCACGTTTTCCCTGTTGTTTGGCGGCGGTGCAAAATACAGCAATGGAGAAGACAGCCTGTTTTTGACAGAGTTTATTAAAAAAGGCTGCCGTGTATATACCGCACCGGTGACCATCGGCAGAGAGGAAGCCGGGGAATCCACCTGGTTTCATGGCTATAATGAAAAATTTTTCCATGACAGAGGAGTACTGTATCATTATCTGTATGGATGGCTGGAATGGCCGCTGGCACTGCGGTTTTTGTATGCTCATAAGGGTACGCTGTGCACAGAGGTAAGCCTGCAGCAGGCCAGACAGTGGATGCGTGACGGCATCCGGGAGGCAGGAGGACGATAGCTTGCTTTTTGGAAAAAAGGCCATAAAGAAAGGAGGTTCCACATGGAGAAGAGCGCACTGGTGTATATCATATTGACAGCTGTTACCGTAGCATTCGGTTTTCTGGTAAAAAATCGTGACTATACGACAGAATATCTGTCCGGCAGACGCTCCTTTCGTGGGAATACCTCCGGGGATCTGATGGCGGCCGGGCCGGACAGACAGCAGGCGTGCAATGCTGTGGCGGAATTCGCCATCTTCTGTCTCCTGGCCGGGGTTTCTGCCTGCCGCATTGCTGTGGGCGGTGATTACTGGGTCTACTGGCTGAAATTTCAGCTGATCGATCAGGGAAGGCATGTCTCCTACGAAACCGGTTTTGTGTATCTGGTGAAATTTTTCCATCTGATTTTCGGAGAGGGATCTTATCTTCCGATCTTTGGCTTCTTTTCCCTGATTACAGTCTTCTTTTTCCTGAAGGCACTGCATGATCAGGCGGACTGGTATGTATTTTCCCTGTTCCTGTTATTGACACAGGGATTTTACTTTAATAGTATGAATTCGGTACGTTACTATTTCGCACTGGCACTGGTCATGTATGCGCAGAAATATGTGCTGCGGGGAGAATATGGGAAGTTTCTGCTCTGGGTGCTGCTGGGCTGTACGATCCACAAATCGGTACTGCTGGTCATCCCGGCATATATTGTGATAGATCTCTTGTGCCGGATCCGGCTGAAAAAGTGGCACTATGCGGTTGGCGTATTACTGATCTTATCTCTGATCTTCGGACAGGATGTGTACCGGAATATTATCTTCCGGTTCTATCCCTATTACAAGGATTCCATGTTCGACAACGGACAGTTATCCTATGTCAACATCGCCAAATGCCTGGCAGTGCTGATACTGTGCCTGATCTATTGGAAGGACAGCGTTCAGGAAAATCGCAGAAACCGTTATTACTTCTACCTGAATCTGGCGGGACTGGTGCTCTATTCCTGCGGCTCCTTTATCCCGGAAGTATCCCGGGTGGCATATTACCTGATCCAAAGCCAGATTTTCCTGATTCCGGGTGTGCTGAAGGATGCCAAAAAGGGATGGTTCCGAACCCTGTGTATTATTGGCGTTGTTGTAGCATATCTATTGTATTTCGTAATGTTGTTGCGGGGAATGTATGATGTGGAGATACGGCTGCTTCCGTATCTAAACTGGATCTTTAATTAAAAGAGGATTTAATTTATGAAAGTGCTGTGGGTCTGCAATATCATGCTTCCGGTCATAGCCGAAGCATTGCATAAAGAAGCTTCGAATAAAGAGGGCTGGCTGTCCGGTCTGTTGGAGCAGGTAGCCGCGGAGAATTCCAGTGACCTGGAGCTGGCTGTGGCATTCCCGGTGCCGGCAGATACGGAGGTGCCCCGGAGACTGCAGATAGCAATGCCACGGGAAAAAGAAGACCGGGAGCATTTACAGACAAATACAGATGCTGAAACATATAATATCACATGTTATGGATTCCACGAAGACACCGTACACCCCGACAGATATCAGCCGTTGCTGGAAGAAGAACTGCATCGGATCACGGAAGACTTTTCACCGGATGTGATCCACTGTTTCGGCACGGAATATCCACACACACTGGCAGTATGCCGGGTGTTTCCCCACAAGGAGAAGATACTGGTGGGAATTCAGGGAATCTGTACGTTGTGTGCGGAGGCATATTTTGCCGATATGCCGGAATCGGAGATCCACAAGACCACTTTCCGGGATCTGGTGAAGAAGGATACCCTGCGCAGCCAGCAGGAAAAATTTGCCCGCAGAGGTGTAATGGAGAGGGAAGCAATAGGACTTGCCGGCAATATCACCGGAAGAACCGCCTGGGACAGGGCAGTGACTACCGCGTGGAATCCCAAGGCACATTATTATACGATGAATGAGACCCTGCGGGCTTCCTTTTATGAAGGACAATGGCAGCCGGAGCACTGTGAACCCTATTCCATTTTCGTCAGTCAGGCGGATTATCCTCTGAAAGGACTGCACTATCTGCTGCAGGCCTTGCCACAGATCCGGGAGAAATATCCCCGGGTACAGGTGTATGTGGCAGGAAATGATCTGACGGCATACCGGACGTCGAAGGAAAAGCTGAAAATATCGGCATATGGCCGTTACCTGCGTAGACTGATCCGGGAAGGACAGCTGGAGGACAGGGTACACTTCCTCGGAAAACTGACCGGAGAAGAAATGAAGGAAAGATTTCTGAAAAGTCATCTGTTCCTGTGTTGTTCCTCTCTGGAAAATTCACCGAATTCCCTGGGAGAGGCCATGCTTCTGGGAGTTCCCTGCATCAGCACGGAGGTAGGGGGAATCCCCAGCCTGTTTGATGGCGGAAGGGACGGTCTGTGGTGCCGGGGACATCAGCTGTCGGAAGTGGCTGAAAATGACAAATATGCGTCAGATGCTTCTGAAAGTAAAAATAACATGCGAAATTATAAAACGACAAAAATAGAAGAATTGGAAAATATTGTAAATTCCATGGCAAGTTCTATTATCGAAATGTGGAGTTCTCCGGAGAAAATGTTGGAATACTCAAAAAATGCAAGAGAACATGCAAGAAAAACCCATGATAAAGAGCAGAATTTCGCAAAATTGCAGGAAATCTATGCAAACATAGCAGGGAGGAAGGAATGAAGCTGATATTTGTCTCAAACTATTTTAATCATCATCAGTTGCCCTTCTGTGATGCTCTGTATGAATTGCTGGAGGGAGATTTCTGTTTCCTGCAGACACAGCCCATGGAAGAAGAGCGGGTGAAGATGGGCTGGCAGGCCGAGGAACGTCCCTACGTGCGCTACGCTGCGAAGAATTCGTGTGCACATAAGTCTGGGGTGGAGAAAACGCCCGGCTCTGAGTCGAACAGCAACGCCGTCACAGATGCGGAAGATTTTGAGAAACTATTGTTTACCGCGGATGTGGTGATCTTCGGCGGATGCGATGACGAAAGCTATATTCAGGAGAGACTGACTGCCGGAAAACCGATCTTCCGTTATAATGAACGCTTATATAAGGAAGGGCAATGGAAGGCTGTTTCTCCGAGAGGCCTGTTGCAAAAATACAAGGATCACACCAGATACCGTAAGGCACCGGTGTATTTCCTGTGCGCAGGAGCCTATGTGCCTTGCGATTATCACCTGATCCATGCCTACCCCGGCAAAATGCTGCGCTTCGGCTATTTCCCGGAGACCAGGCATTACGAGGCAGGGCAGCCCTTCAATCACAAAGAACCGGGCAGTATTCTGTGGGCGGCCCGGATGATCGACTGGAAGCATCCGGAGCTGGTGGTGAAAACAGCATCTTATTTAAAAGAACATCTGGAAGAAAATACGTTTCATATTACCATGATCGGCGGAGGGGAACTGGAGGAAGAGACGCATCGTCTGGCAGAGGAACTCGGAGTGACCGACGTGATCACCTTTCCCGGTTTTCAAGGCCCGGAAGAAGTCCGGGCGGCCATGGAAAAGTCAGAAATCTATCTGGTCACCAGTGACCGCAAAGAAGGCTGGGGGGCAGTGGTGAATGAAGCCATGAACAGCGGCTGTGCTGTGGTGGCAGATCATATGATCGGAGCGGCTCCCTGGCTGATCCGTCAGGGAGAAAACGGCAGTATGTACCGGGACGGTGAGGAACAGGAATTATTTCGGACCGTGGAACGGCTTCTCAGAGATCCCGGAGAGTGCCGCAGACTGGGAGAAAACGCACAGCAGACCATTGTCGGGGAATGGAATGCCCGGACGGCTGCGGAAAGATTGATCGAACTGTGCCGGAAAATGAAGTTCTTGCCAGAAATGTCAGAAGAACAGGAAATGCCGGATGCCGGCCAGGATGTGATGCAGGACATCACAACACCTGCCCCGGTGATTCCACAATTATGGAATGACGGCCCCTGCTCTCCGGCCCCTGTGATCCCGGAGCGGTCTATGTATAGGAGAATAAACAGTGAACAGTAGTGTAACCAAGCAACCGCTGATCAGCGTGATCGTGCCGGTGTACAATATCATACCGTATCTGCCCCGCTGCGTGGAAAGCCTGCGGACACAGACTTACGAAAATCTGGAGATCCTGCTGATCGATGACGGTTCCACGGATGAGACACCGGCATTATGTGACCGGCTGGCAACGGAGGATGAGAGAATCCGCGTCTTCCATAAAAAGAACGGCGGGCCTTCTTCCGCCCGGAATTTCGGATTACAGCAGGCCGGGGGAGAATATGTGGGCTTTGTGGACAGCGATGACTACGTGGATGCGGATATGTATGAGCGGCTGTACGGGGCAATCGAAAAGACCGGAATGCCCGTAGCGCAGGTCGGCAGAGATGAAATCGACAAAGACGGCAATATTTTACCGAATATCTGTGAGCCGGTGGCAACGGAACAGGTGATCCCGGCAGAAGGTTTTCTGAAGGAACTTCTGATGCACCGCGGAGACTGCTCCTTCTGTACCAAGCTTTTGCGGAAGGACCTGTTTACCATAGAACAATTTCCGGTGGGGGCACTGAATGAAGATTTTCATTTATTAGTAAAAATGCTGACCCGGGAGGAAAGTGCAGTTCCGGGGATTGCATGCATTCCCGGACAGGCATATCATGTATTTTATCGTCCGGACAGCAATACCAGAGACAAGAACCGGTTCTCCAGAGTATTCGCCGACAATATCGACAATGCGGACATGGTGCTTGCACTGGTGGATAAAAAATATCCGGAGCTGTCGGAAATCGCATTCCGGTTCGGGATCTTCCAGCGGCTGGATTATCTGCTGCACATCCCTATCGCCCAGATGACCGGGGACAACGCATTCTACCGCAGGGTGGTGCGTGACTTGCGTCACGGCTGGTGGAGAGCCATGAAAAATCCCTGGCTTACCAAAAAGAACAAGTGTTATCATACACTGTTTGCCATTGCACCGAAGGGAATCCGGGTACTGCATAAGAAACTGAAGCACATAGAGTGATGCCCGACGTAGAGGCAGGATAGAACGGGCAACACAGCAACCATAGAATAAGGAATGAGTCACGTTACATGAAGAGAAAATTGGCATTTCTGGGAGCAATTCTCCTGGCGGCATTTATATTCACCTACGAGGGAAATACCTATCAGACGCATGCATTGGATGAAGAAGATCAGGCATGGATCGAAGAAGCACGAGGGGCTTTGCAGAATATCGTAGAAGACCGGGAAGTCATGGCACTGGTCTATCTGTGCGATGATCTGACGATCCGTGCGGAAGCGTCGGAAGACAGCACAAAAGTGGTCACCGTGCCCAGTGGACAGATGGTGGAGATCCGGGATGTGACGATGGATGAAGACTATCAGGTCTGGGAAAAAGTATCCGCCGAGGTAAAGGGCAAGGTCTACGAGGGATATATCCCCCGGGATTATCTGGCATGCTCGGATGAACGTTTTCTGGAATGGGAAGAACTGTACGGCATGAATCCCGGGGCGGCGGTTATGCTGGCAGAGGAAAATGCCACCGGTGTCTATGCGGACATCGAGCAGTTTCCGGAGAGCTACCGGCCGGCATTGCAGGCTTTGAAACAGAAACATCCCAACTGGACTTTTGTACGACAGAATACCGGACTGGATTTCCAGACCGCAGTCAACAACGAACTGCAGGGTGGAAAAAGTCTGGTCTATAAGAGTTACGGGGATTATTGCAAGGAAGGACAGCACAGCCCCAACTGGTATTTCGCTTCGGAGGATGTACTGAAATTATACATGGACCCCAGAAATTCCCTGCAGGAGAATGCTATTTTCCAGTTTGAACAGCTGACCTACAACGCAAGCTATCATACGGAAGAAGCGGTAAAGAATTTCCTCGAGGGAACCTTCATGAACAGCAGTCAGAACGCACCGGAGACCTCAATGAAATTCTACCATATTTTCTGGTCCATCGGTGCGGAGGAGAACCGGCAGGTCAGCCCGTTCCATCTGGCAGCCAGAGTACTGCAGGAGCAGGGAGAGGGGACATCCCCGCTGATCTCCGGCACCTATCCCGGTTATGAACATTATTACAATTATTTCAATGTGGGAGCTTCCGGCAGTACCAATGAAGAAGTGATCCGCAATGGATTGAATTATGCCAAAGATCATGACTGGCATGGAGCCTACTACTCGATCCTTGGAGGAGCGGAAGTAATCTCCGCAAGCTACATACGTAAGGGCCAGGATACCCTGTATTTACAGAAATTCAATGTATCCCCCACTGCCAGCAATCCGGTATATACCCATCAGTATATGCAGAACATCTCAGCACCCACCAGTGAGGCACTGAGCATGAAGAAATTGTATGAAAGTGCGGGAGCGCTGGAGAATACCTTTGTCTTCAAGATTCCGGTCTATGAAAATATGCCGGCCAGCCCCTGCCCGATGCCGACTTCCTCTACCAATGTGGTATTGCAGGTACCGTCGGGTTACGATGCTTCCACGATCTACGTGGACGGTATTGCCTATACACCACAGGTGCGGAATAACCGCCGTATCGTCAAACTGCCGAACGGAAATGCCCAGTCGGCGGTCGTGTACCGGTATAATGAGAACGGAGCGCCTATCGGCATGTATGTCTGGACCCTGGAATATCGTAACAATGCCTATGTGGCCACAGAACAGCCGGGACTTACGGATCTGCTGACCTACCATGGATTTTCCATCCGGATTACCGGAAAAGCGGGAATCCGCTTTAAGACCGGTATCAGTACGGACCTCAGAGCACAACTGCTGGGAAATGGTGTGAACGGCTATCATCTGAAGGAATACGGAACACTGGTCATGAACAATGCCAACCGGACAAGCTATCCCATGATCAAAGGCGGCGAAAAAGTCATCAGCGGACTGGCTTTCGGTACGAATGCCAACGGCACCCATCAGGATAGTATTTATGAGACCGTGAGTGGCAGATACCGGTTCACTTCCGTACTGGTCGGCCTTCCGGCGAACCAGTATAAGGTGGAATATGCATTCCGCGGATACATCATCTTGAACAAGGATGGCAAGGACATTACCATTTACGGTCCGGTGCAGGCCCGCAGCATCTATGCTCTGGCACAGCAGGTCCTGAACATGGGAACCTATGCACAGGGCTCGGAGGCGGATGCTTTCCTGCGGAAGCTCATCAGTGATGCACAGGAATGATATGCGAATATCGGGCAGGATAGTGGAAACGTACAGCACGGAATGATTCTCAGGTATCAAGGTCGAGAGCATTTGGTCTCGACATCATAGAATATAGAAGATAGGACAAAAAGATGAAAAGAAAAGCAACAAGATTTCTGGCACTGGCCATGAGCGCTGTTCTGGTAACATCCCTGACGGCCTGCGGAGATGGCAGTGATGAAAATGCGAAGGATGCCGTGACTCCCGTAGAGGCACAGCCGATGCTCTCAGAGCTGGAGCTGGAGATTCTCAATCTGGAGACAAAATATAATAAAGGAGAGTTTACCCAGGAGGATTATCTGACATTGGCCGATGCCTACAACAGAGCGGAATACATCCGCAAACAGCGGGATATGCTGGAACAGGATTACCGGCTCTATGCGGATGAGGAAGCATTTGCTGCTCTACAGGAGATCAGCGTGAATCTGGAGGAAGAGACAGAGGGGATCCGCAGCCGTGCACAGGAAATGCAAAATGATCTGGAGCTGACCGGGTATCTGAGTGAGAGCGTGAATCTCATCGACAGCGAGGACTGGTTCACCACCATGATGCCCAAACTGAAAGAGGGACAGCGAAACTACTATCTGGAAAGAGACAGTCAGCCTCTGCTTTATGTACAGACCGGCTATACGGAAGAGGGACAATGCTTCTCCAGGGTGTGGTATACCGGAAACGACACGAAACGATTCCTGAGCCAGGAGGGTGCAACGATCCGGCTGGTAACAGTGACAGCGGCCGGTGCGGACGAGAACATCGCGGATCCGGCAGAAACTGAGAATTCCGATGCCACACAGGAAACGGGAACCACAGAAGCCAGAGCCCGGGAAAATACAACGACAGAGATTTCGGATACAACAGCGCCTCTGACAGATACACCGGAAACCATGAAGGACTGGAACGGTACCTTCGAAGCCTGGAGCGTGGACAGCGCTACCGGGAGCATTACCCATGAACAGGGAACCATGCAGGGCGGTGTGCTCACGGGAGACTATACCTGTGATGTCCATACCGGAGAAGGTGCGCTGGATGTCTATTCCCTCTGGAGCAACCGGGAGGGTATGGAATATATCACTTACACGGGAAGTTTTGATTCCGAAGGAAAGATCCTGACAGAGCAGCCCTCCGAAGAAATCAAGAAAAAACTGCTGGAGGGAACAGATTATACGGATCTGATCCTCTATGCCTATGATGCTACCGGTGAGAACTGCCTGTGGCAGGGAATCGGCGGGGATATTACCGCAGAGGAGTATCGTTTTTGCGGGGAAATGATAGGACTGGAGACCCGTCCGGAATACACGTCCTATGAGGTGACAGAAGATATGACAGCAGAGGACAATGCAAATACAGCAGAGGGAACCGGTGCCGCCACGGACGGCGGAGAGAAAGGCAACGCAGCGGACAACACCACGGGTGCCATAGACAGTGATACCCCGCAGATCCGTATTTTTGACGGAGAAGTACAATGGTTTGACGGAAAATACTGGGTCAGCGCCGGTGCGGTCAGAGAAATGGCAAAACAGGATCCTTTTGCGGCTTATGAAGAAAACCATGATACCACTGCATCCGGAAGCATCACAGGAAGCATTACCGGCAAAATCACCGGCAGTGCAGATGGCAACAGTACAGCCGGTAACGATGGGCAGACGATCACCGGCAGCGGAACCGTGTCGGGAGACAAGACCGGTGGAAGTATTCAGAAACCTGCAGCCACCCAGAATCCCGGCACCACGCCAAAGCCAACGACCAAACCTGCTGCGACAAAGCCTGCAGTCACTCCGACCCCTGCGCCCACACCGGCTCCGACCCCGGAACCTGCGCAGGATGATGACGATGACGACGATGATGACAGCGGCAGCAGTGATTCCGGCAGTAGTGATTCTGGCAGCAACGATAGCGGAAGCAGTGACAGCGGCAGTTCCGGTGGAGACAGCGGCGGAAGTGATGTAGATATGGACTGGACACCGGATCTATTGTAAGAAAGGATATTTTATACCAATGAAACTGACAGAACGAAAGAAAATGATATTGATCCACATCGCGTGGATCCTGGCACTGGCGGTGATCCTGTGGCCGCTGTTTACGATCGCAAAATACGATTATCCCTCTGCAGATGACTGGTCTTTCGGAAAATATATGTACCGGGCAATGCAGGCCGGAGAAGGAATCGCCGGTGTATTTCATGCGATATACCAGACATTGGCACAAAATGTGTGGGAAGCCAGATTTTCCATACTGATTCTGTCGGCTTTGCAGCCTGCGGCATTTGGAGAACATTTTTACCGGATCACCCCCTATCTGATGATCGGTTCCGTGATCCTGTCCCAGTTCCTGCTGCTCAGAGAATGCATTGCGGGCCAGGCAAAGGAGAACCGCTGGCTGATCCTGCCCATCGGTATTCCCATGGCAATTCTCCAGGTGCTTTACTGCCCCTATCCGGAGGAAAGCTTTTATTGGTATAACGGTTCGGTGAATTACACTTTTGTGTATAGCTTGTCACTGGTCCTGCTGACACTGTATCTGGAAATTGCGCTTCGCGAGACCGGCAAGGCAAAGCGGGTCGTGCTTACCGTGCTGGCCTGCCTGCTGGCGATTCTGGTGGGTGGCAACAATTTTTCCACCAGCGTATCCACCATGTGCCTGTTGATCTGTCTGCAGATCTTATTCCTGATCTGCCGTAAAGATGCTTTTCGCCGGACCTGGATCGTGACACTGTTAGAGACACTCAGCGTATTGATGTGTGTGACTTCTCCGCTGACAGCAACCAGACTCAACGGCAATTTTGGCGGCAGCACAGCCAATTCCCCGTTGATGGCCATCTGGCTGTCCCTGGAGAGAACTTTTCTGAATATTATCAGCTGGACGAATCTGAAGGTCCTGCTGCTACTGGTTCTGCTGATCCCTTTCTTCTGGAAAGCGGTCAGAAAAATGAACTATGAGTTTCGCTTCCCCGGCCTGTTTACTGCGCTGACTTTCGGAGTATACGCCTCCCAGGCTACTGCAACGATCTACGTGGACGGCACCATGGGCGGCGGCAGACAGGGAGCTATCCTATGGTATTTCTATGTATTGTGGATGGTAGCCAATGTACTGTACTGGTGTGGCTGGATCGCAAAGCGGGTTCTGAAAGCGGAAAAGAGCGAAAAGGCAGACCTGTTGGCACAGAAATACCTCCTGCGTTATTTTGCAGTGACGGGGGCACTTCTGGCAGCAGTCGTTCTGTTTGGCAATGTCCAGAGCACCACCAGTTACCGTGCCTACCGCATGTGGAGAAACGGCTGGGCACAGGCCTACGGCGCCGGCTGGGAAGAGCGGATCGCGGTGCTGAAGGATGATTCCGTGAAAAATCCGGTATTCCGACCGCTGAATTATGTGGAACTGCTCATGTATACCGATCTGCAGCCCGAGAATGGCTATGTGTGGGTAAATACGGCCTGCGCGGAGTATTATGGGAAGGAATCTGTGACGGTGGTAGCCGGGATGGCGGGAGAATAATTGCAGGATATTATGGAGAGCTGCTTTTCTTCCAGACAACAGGTGAACAATTACCTGATCTGGGCAATCCGGATGATCAACAGTCCGGTAAGTACAATAGCAAAGACGCTTCTTGAAGATGAGGGCCTTCGAAATATTGTGGAGGAGAAGAGTAAAAACACGCAGGACTTTTATATGCGTTTTTTCTCCGGTGTGCGAAACAATAAGGAATCCGGAGACAACCTTGGGGAAGAATTGCTTGCGGTATGTCTGCATGTCCTTGCAAAATTACCGGAAGAAGAGGGGAAATTTTGTGTGATTACAGATGATAAGGGTGCTGCGGGTAAAATAGATGCCGCTTTCAGACAGGTGAACCGAAGATACTGGGGAAAACGCGTTATTCTGTTCAGCACCCCAAAACTGGTACAGGCATTATACAATGAAGGGATCGCGGCAGAAGCAGAGGAATTACTGCCAATATTGCATGCCGGCAATAATGGAATCAACAAAATCCTTGGAGCTGAAATCTACGATATAGAGAATCGGGAAATTACATTGGACTGTGCAGAGGCAGCCCGGAAAATAGTGGATAAAAAGATACATATTGCGTTGTAAGGAAGGCATCGGTGGAATATCGGTGCCTTTTAAGTAGGGGAGCGTTCGATAAATCGAAGTGTTCTTTGAGAAAAACATATAGTATAATAATTAAGAAAAGTCGCTAAGATTACATAGTCGAAATAGGATGTAATGGTGGTCAATAAAGGATAATACACAATTATCTGATGTTGCA
>NZ_QUEC01000040.1:0-21880 GCF_003478095.1 Clostridium sp. AF34-10BH | reverse complement strand
CATGCTCCGGGAGTTCGTGGATTTTGCCAATGTATTTAACTAACTCTCAATTTACTTAAAGTACTGTACCCCGGATTCAAAGATCTTCATATCCTGCTCGCCATAGATGTTCATGGCCACAGCGGTATCTCTTCTCTCGGAGTGCGCCATCTTACCGAGGCATCTGCCATCGGGGGATGTGATACCCTCGATCGCACAGTAGGAACCGTTGACATTGTATTCCTCATCCATGGATACATTACCGTTCTGGTCAGCGTACTGGGTAGCGACCTGTCCGTTAGCAAAGAGCTTGTCGATCCATTCCTTCGGTGCTACGAAACGGCCCTCACCGTGGGATGCGGGATTGCAGTAGGTAGCACCCAGTGTAGCGCCCTGTAACCAGGGAGACTTGTTGGATACGACTTTGGTGTATACCATCTTGGAGATATGACGGTTGATGGTATTGAAGGTCAGGGTAGGTGAATCCTCCTTCTGACCGGTGATTTCGCCGTAAGGAACCAGTCCCAGCTTGATCAGAGCCTGAAATCCGTTACAGATACCCAGTGCCAGTCCGTCTCTCTCATTTAACAACTTCATGACCGCTTCCTTCAGCTTCTCATTCTGGAATGCTGTTGCAAAAAACTTTGCGCTGCCGTCAGGCTCATCACCTGCGGAAAAGCCGCCGGGGAACATGATGATCTGTGCCTGTGCAATGGACTTCTCGAATTCCTCTACGGATTCGCGGATATCCTCTGCGGTCATGTTACGGAACACTCTTGTCTCCACATGGGCTCCGGCACGTTCAAATGCCTTGGTGCTGTCGTATTCACAGTTGGTTCCGGGGAATACCGGAATGAATACGGTAGGCTTTGCGATCTTGTGCTTACATACATAAATACTGTCTGCCTTGTAAACATTGCTTGCCACTGCCTCGGTACCCTTCACTGCCTTGGTGGGGAATACCTTCTCCAGCTTGGAAGTCCAGGAAACAAGTGCCTCTTCCATGGTGATCTTCACATCACCATATACGAATGCAGGCTCCTCGGTCACGGTACCGATCACGGTGTAATCCAGTTCCTTCTCTTCCAGTGCAGCCATCTTGTCTGCGGGGATCTCTGCCAGAATATCGCCCAGTCCGTTGTCAAACAGGTCGTCTGTGGTTACCTCATCGTCGATCTTCACACCCAGCTTGTTACCGAAGGCCATCTTTGCTACAGCTGCTGCCACACCCTTGGAATCCAGAGCATAAGCGGATACGATCGTACCATTTTCGGTCAGTTCGTGGATCTTGCCATATAATTCTGCCACATTCTCATACATCGGAATGTCGAAATCGTCTTTATTAATAGAAAAACGTACCAGCTTATTGCCGGGGGTCTTCAGTTCCGGAGTAATAATATCGCCATATTTTGCCACGTCCACTGCAAAAGATACCAGTGTGGGAGGTACATCAATATCATTGAAAGTACCGGACATACTGTCCTTACCACCGATGGAGGGCAGCCCGAACCCGATCTGTGCATCGTAGGCGCCTAACAGTGCTGCGAAAGGCTGGCTCCAACGCTCAGGATCGCTGGTCATTCTGCGGAAGTACTCCTGGAAGGTAAAGCGGATCTTGCTGAAATCACCGCCGGAAGCCACGATTTTCGCCATGGACTCTGTCACTGCGTAGACAGCTCCGTGGTAAGGACTCCAGGAGGACAGATACGGATCGAAGCCGTAACTCATCATGGTCACGGTATCGGTCTTACCTTCCAGTACAGGCAGTTTGGCTACCATGGTCTGGGTCTCAGTCAGCTGATATTTTCCACCGTAGGGCATCAATACACTGCCGGCACCAATGGAGGAGTCGAACATCTCTACCAGACCCTTCTGGGAACATACATTGAGGTCATTTAACAGTGCCACCCAGGCACCCTTCACATCGCCCTCTTCCAGTTTCTCACCTACAGCGGGAACAGCCCATTTATCAAAATAATTCTCTTCTTCGGAAGGAATATCTACTTTTACTTTGGTCTCCTGATGGGCACCGTTGGTATCCAGGAAAGCTCTCTTCAGATCCACGATGGGCTTGCCTCTCCAGTTCAGTACAAGTCTGGGTTCCTCAGTAACAACTGCTACGGGAACAGCCTCCAGGTTCTCTTCCTTTGCATAGCCCAGAAAAGTATCTACATCCTTAGGATCTACTACCACTGCCATACGCTCCTGAGACTCGGAGATTGCCAGTTCCGTGCCATCCAGTCCGGCATATTTCTTGGGTACCTTGTCCAGATCTACGGTCAGACCGTCTGCCAGCTCACCGATGGCAACGGAGACACCGCCGGCACCAAAGTCGTTACATTTTTTGATCAGACGGCTGACTTCCTCACGACGGAACAGTCTCTGGATCTTACGCTCGGTCGGTGCATTACCCTTCTGTACCTCAGCACCACAGGTCTCGATGGAAGTATCGGTATGTACCTTGGAGGATCCGGTCGCACCGCCGCAGCCGTCACGTCCAGTACGTCCGCCTAACAGGATGATGATATCGCCGGGATCAGAGGTCTCACGGATAACATTCCTGCGGGGAGCTGCGCCCATAACGGCACCAATCTCCATACGCTTTGCCACATAAGAAGGATGATAGATCTCTTTTACAAAGCCGGTAGCCAGACCAATCTGGTTACCATAAGAGGAATAGCCACTGGCTGCGCCTCTTACCAGCTTCTTCTGGGAGAGCTTGCCGTGCAAAGTCTCGGATACAGGAACGGTAGGATCCGCAGCACCGGTGACACGCATTGCCTGATATACATAGCCACGGCCGGACAGGGGGTCACGGATGGCACCGCCCAGACAGGTGGCAGCACCACCGAAAGGCTCGATCTCTGTAGGATGGTTGTGGGTCTCGTTTTTGAAAAATACCAGCCACTCCTCAGTCTCTCTATGGTCACCGTAATCCATCTCCACGGGAACCACTACGGAGCAGGCATTGATCTCATCGGATTCTTCCATGTCATCCAGTTTGCCGTCTTTTTTCAGCTTTCTCATGGCCATCAGTGCCAGATCCATCAGGCAGACGAACTTGTCCTCTCTGCCTTTGAAGATCTCTTCTCTGGTATCCAGATAGCTCTGGTAAGTGGTCTCTAAGGGAGAACGATAATAACCCTCACCGAATTCCACATCGGTCAGCTCGGTGGAAAAAGTGGTGTGACGGCAGTGATCGGACCAATAGGTATCCAGTACACGGATCTCCGTCATAGAAGGATCTCTCTTCTCATCATCATGGAAATATTTCTGGATATGCAGGAAATCTTTGAAGGTCATGGCAAGTCCCAGAGATTCATACAGAGCTTTTAAACTGCTCTCGTCCATATCTCTGAAGCCGTCAAAAACAGCAACATCAGCGGGATCATCATACACCGTGATCAGAGTATCCGGCTTCTCCATGCCGGTCTCTCTGGAATCTACAGGGTTGATACAGTAAGATTTGATCTTGGAAAATTCTTCGTCGGACACCTGTCCTTCGATCATATAAGTCACAGCGGTACGGATCACAGGTTCTTCGTCCTCTTTTAAGAACTTCACACACTGCACTGCGGAATCCGCTCTCTGATCGAACTGTCCGGGAAGGAACTCTACGGAAAATACTTTTGCATCCGCAGGAATCTCGATGGTCTCTTCATACAGATCATCTACGGGAGGCTCGGAAAATACAGTCTTGCAGGCTCTTGCAAACACCTCATCCGAAATATTCTCCACATCATAGCGGATAAACTCACGAACCTTTGCCACATCGATACCCAGATAATTTTTCAGTTCGTCGTGCAGCTCTTTTGCCTTGACGGCATAAGGTTCCTTTTTCTCTACATAGATACGTCTTACGTTGCTCATGTCTCTCCTCCGAAATTTTATACTATGCGACACTATTCAGAACCCCATTCGCAAAACCACATCTTGCGATGCTTACTTTTTGCTCATGTGGTTATCTCACCATATAAATATCATCAGATGCCCTTACAATGCGAGCCTTTGACGTACATATGATTATATTTACATGGTTCTGAATAGTATCATACAACATACTATATTTTCCCACAATAGCAGAAAACAACAAATTTAGATAGATTTTACCTGCCTTTTTGAACGGTTCGTCATTCATGCAGTCTGTGGATCAGCCGGTAAGCGATGTCCTTCTCGCAGATCAGGGCCTCCGTGTGGGCGAAAAATACGATGCCGTCCGTGGGGGCCAGAATCTTCTCCCTCACCGTTCCATCGTAAGGGTCTATAATTTCTGCCATCTCATTTCCATAGCGCACATCGTCTCCCGCATGTACTTTTCCCCGGAAAATTCCCGCCCGGTTCGCAGGTACATCACTCAGATCCTTTTCATATATAACATGACTGATATAGCCGGAATGACTCTCGTACCGGATCAGCCCCATACGTTTCAGGAAACGTAAGACCGCTGCCACCGCCTGTCTTGCACTCACCTCATCGATCTGGGTATTCTGATTCGTGTATACCGAAAAGGCGGCCGTCATCTCATCCTGCCAGTTATAATTCAGTGTCTTGGTATCGATGGGTACCGGCTTGCGCACCACCACATAAGGAAGTCCGAACAGATTCGCCAACGACGTATTCTGATAGCCTGTCTCCATCATACGCACATGGGGCACGAATTCTCCCGGTCTGTAAAAGGACGTAAACTGGATCCCATAAACGTAATCCCGGATCTCCGTAAGCAACGCATTGGTCAGACGGTCCGCCGGCTCCCCGTAATCATTTCCCGGAAAACTCCGATTGATATCCGCTTCCTTGACACCGAAAAAGCGGCGGCTGATATTCACGGAATAGGCATTGATGGTAGGAATCACCAGAATCTGTTTGCCGGCACTGATACAGCCGTTGTTTTCCAGTTCCCGCAGTGTCTTCACCAGTTGGGAACAGATATACATCTGCTGGATCTCATTACCTCTGGCTGCGCCCACGATGCAGGCAGACTTCTCGCCCTTGCCGAACTGAAAGCCCTTGATGCGCATATCTTCTCTGTAGGTCGAATGTATGGTATAAATATCTCTCTCAAACATAATCTTTTCACTCCGTCAGGATCCGCGCCAGCAGATCTCCTTCATAGACCACCGGATAAGCTCTCAGGGTAAACAACAGCCCGCCTTTTGCGGTACGGATCTGCTGCTTCACCGTCCCTTCAAATGGATCCACCACTTTCCCGATCAGATCTCCTTTTTTCACATAGTGGTTGTGCTCGATCAGTGGCAGGAACACACCGTCTGACTTGCTGCGGATAAACTCCACCTCACCGTCACTGGATATCGCAGGCTCCTGCACCTTTGGCTCCGGGCCTGTCCAGATCCCCATTTCACTCATGATGTGGAAAATACCGTCCACGATCTGATTACCGAAGGATCTGTGGATGTCATGCCCCTGTCCCATCTCCAGCACCAGTGTGGGAACTCCCAGCAGATTCATGGAATGGGCCAGCGTCGATTCATGCACCGTGGCAGTGGCATTCATCCAGATCATGTCGGCATTGGTCATTTTCGCATAGGGAAGCAGTGCCTCCGCAAAATCTTCACTGAGTCGTACCTGTGGGATCTCACGCACAAAAATATCACTGGCGTGCAGATCGATACAAATATCGGATCCGATCAGGGAATCCACCACAGTTGCCGTGATCCGCTCCATCATATCCCCCGATGCGTCTCCCGGAAACATACGGTTCATATCCATATCCAGTCTCGGCACCGTCCGGCTGGCCATGTCGATTCCCAGCGGATTCAATGCCGGATAGATATCTACGATTCCTTTCAAATACTCCGGATGCTCTTTTACTCTTCGCGCCGTCTCATAACAGATGTACTGTCCCTCCAGTTCATCCCCGTGGATGCCGGACACCAGACTGATTCTGGATAAATTCCGTTCTTCTCCCTCCGGACGGATCCGGTTCCTGCGGATTGCCAGATGTCCTCCCGCCGGAAGTTCCATGCTGATGATCGTTTCTGTCATACTTACCTTTTCCCTCTCTTTATCTCTTTGCAGCTTTTCTACACAGAAAATGCTTCAGGAAACTTTCCCTGAAGCATCATCACCCGTTGTCATATTAATCTTCTACACCCAATCCGCGCAACAGATACAGGATCTCACGATCCACCGCTTCCGCCGTCACGCCGATGGTCTGGGCCGAAATCTTCAGTCCTTCCAGCACAAACATAATATTTCTCGCAGTTCCCTCACAGTCCTCGCAGATAAACTCTCCGTTATCCACACCTGCCTCGATCAGTTTTTCAATGATCTTCACTGCGGAATCAAACTGCTTTTTTAAAATATTGTCTCTCTTGGGCAGTTCGTTTTCAAAATAGAATTCATAGGTAGCCTGCGTCAGTGTATTCTTCTTGCGCAGAAGCTCTTTCTTCTGCTCCTTTAAAAACAGAAGCAGGATATCCGCTGCGGTAGCATCCTCCGTAATACTGTCGGAAAATACGTCATCCGCCTCCTCACTCTCCATGCGCAACACTTCCATGAAGATCTGACTGGTATTCTCAAAATATAAATAGAGTCCGCCACGGCTGATGTCGCAGGCCTCTACAATATCCTTCATCGTTACTTTTTTGAAGCCCTTCTCCACAAATACTTCTCTGGCTTTCTCTACGATATATCGCTTTTTCTGTACTGATTTTTCTCCCATGGATCTATCCTGCCTTTCCCCACTCAAAGCTTTCCGTTCGCCGGTGTCTTATCCCAGAATTCAATGATCTCCTGCATCTGTTTCAGTACCAGATAAAAGATCCGCTCCGATACCGCCTCGCTCCACAGATTTCCCTTTGTTCTGCCGCCTAAGACATATTTTGACAGGATTCCTCTGAGGATATCCCATTCCTTCCATCCTGCTTTCTGAATAATATCCCGCTCCTCCTGATGAGTGCGGATCCGGTGTCTTGTGTATACATAGGCATAGTTGCGATCCATCAGGGGACTTTTCGTCGCTTCCCTGACGAAATTCAGGAGAGTCCCGTCATATACCGGAAAAGACACGGAATTCACTCCGATATCCTGTCCGCTGTAGATAGAGCTGGCTCTCTTGCCGGCGCTCTGCTCCAGCCAGGGCAGGTAGGGAAGTAACGGCCTCACTGCCTGCTTATATGATTCCAGCAACTGCTCTCTGTATTCACTGCTCTGTTCCATAACCCCAATATACCTTTCCATGTACCGTTTTCTACCGAAAACATCGCTTTTTTCGTCTGTCAATGTAAAAGTGACACATATGTAGTTTTATTTTATCACATTTCTATCAAAAGTACAGTAGAAAATTGTTGGTATTATGGTGTATAATGTGTATTAAATATTTGTATGATAAGACGAGGTATTGGAATGGCTGGAATCGTATTGGAGAAGGGGAAAACTATATATAGCTATGGGCAGCCCATGACTGCATTGCATCTGATTACCAACGGTAAAGTAGATGTATCATATCCCGGCGGCTCTTATACTCTGGGAAAGGGAGACGTGATCAGTATCTGTGAGATCTGCTCCGAAATCCATCTGCTGGGCTATACCACGTTGGAGGATACAACGATCCTGACGTATCCCCTGACCAGTCTGGATTCCCTGAATGATATTCTACAGAAGCACCCGGACGTAGCACGTCTGTTCTGTCTGTCCTGTTTCCGTCAGATCAATATTCTGCTGAACCGCAGTTCCATTTCGGAATTGAACTGCAGTGAGCTGTATCGTACTCTGACAGATGATATTGCCACCTACAATACACTGTGTAGCCGTTACCGTCTGCAAGCGAGATCCCTGGAACATTTCGATGAGCTGAATGCTTTTCTTGGGGATGATTCACCGGACATCTGGCTGAACGGCTATTACATGGGCTTAAGCAGGATCCTGGCTTCGGACAATTACCGGATCCTGGTACAGGAGTCGGATCTGTCCATTGGTATGCTGCGTAAGGGAAGTCTGGACTTCCGCCGTACTTACCAGAGCCTGGAGGAACAGTTCCACTATCTGCAGCAGGTCGGTTCCTTCTATTTCCGGGAATCCGGCAACGATCTTTTTGATTTTTATACTTCTTTGTTCTATAAACTGGGACAGGATAATGAAGACAGCAAGGCGGTCTACGACCGCATTCATCGTATGCTTTCTAAGGCCGGCGATCTGTCCTTCATCGATCAGGAACTGTTTGCCTCCAGATCCCAGACCTTCCAGAGCAGCCTGAATCTCATGGAATCCAAGGATTCCGCTGAGGCAGGTTCTTCCGGAGATTCCGAGATCCTTGGCAAGCTTGCCGGATCGCTGAACACTATTCTGGATTACGCCGGTTCGGATCTGGATACCGTGACCAGCTTCCGTCAGCATGTCCACGCTTACAAGCTGCTGTCCGACCGGGCTTCCCAGGATCAGGATGTCGCTCTTTTACGCAGACAGCTGACCGAAGAATTTTATCTGCTCTACTCCCTCCTGTTCACCCAGACGCTGGAACAGCCGAACATTCCCATGCCGGTCAAAATGTTTCTGTATTTCGGTTATGTGGATGAGGAGCTGGCCGGTCTGAAAAATGCAGTCACCCTGTACCGCATGGCAGAAGCCATGTCGGATCACAGCGATATCGGTGTCTATACCTTTTATGACTGGCTGATGGCCATCTTCCGCGGGAAGAAATCTCCCAGCCGGAACGAATTTGACCAGGATTATTCCGATTATATTCACAAACAAAAGGTCGGTGGCAATATTACGGATGCAGAGCTCAAGGCATTGGAGAACAATCCCATGGCCAAGGTCAATTACGAGCTCCGGAATATGTTCCCTCAGGTCAACAAGATCACCTTCGGACGGATCACTACTTTCTGTCCGCTGTTCTGCGCAGATGATGTGCTGAAGGATCTGGAAAGCTCCTATGTCACCGTTTCCCGTGTCTCCCAGATTCTCGAGGAGATCCGCCGGGTAGATTACACGGCATTCTATAGAGAAAGTCTGGATATGGAGCACATAGATGTCATGGGTAAGGAGACAATTCATCTGGAATATCTGCCGGACATCATCCTGATGCCCAACGTCGGTATCCGCGGTGTCATGTGGCAGGAAATTGAGGGCAAGCGCCGTAACAGCCCCGGTCGTATGGTCTTCTCCATTTTCCATCTGGAGGATCTGAAGACGACCTTCACCCACCTGACCGGTGAATTCCGTTGGGAGCTGTGCAAGAGAGTCCAGGGTAACCGCTGGAACGATGTCTCCATCAGTTCCCTGACCAGTGAATATTTCGATTATATCCAGTTCTACCGCAAGAACCATGATCTGAGTACAGAGGCCAAGGAAAAGGTAAAATCCAGCCTGCAGCGTGCCAAGAACAGTTTCAAGGAAATGTTCGTAAGGGATTATATGATCTGGGTGCTCTTCGAAGGTGCCGGATCCCCGAGACTGAACAAAGTAGCCCGTCAGATCATGTTCACCTACTGCCCGTTCCCGGAGGATATTTGCAATACGCTGGCTCAGAACCCGTTGTATGCCGATCTTCTGGATCGCCGTAAGATCAAGATAGCCCAAGGCTTACATCATCTGGATGTTCTGACCCGAAAGCTGCAAAACGGTAATATTCCGGTTCCCGAGACCGTGGCACAGGAACGCTATTATTTAAGTGGCAGCAAAAAAGCATAGCACATACATATAGCAAAAAGATTCACTCTCCACCCGGGGAATGAATCTTTTTGTTATGTTGTCTTATTTGCTTTCAGATACCTTATGCGTTTGCCAGCTGTTTGCCAAGTTCTCTGCACTCTGACAGGCCATCCTCGTCCGGTGTCTCATGGCAGATCAGGCCCTCACCGTTCAACACAGTAGCTCCTGCTGCTTCCATACGGGTGCTCCAGTCTCTCATCCACTCACCGTCTCCCCAGCCATAGGAGCCGAACAGTGCGATCTTTTTGCCGGAAGCAAAGCCTTCCACATCACATACAAAAGGCTCCATCTCGGATTCCTCCAGGACTTCCGCTCCCATCGCGGGACAGCCCAGTGCAAACTTGGGAGCAGCCTTTAGTTCGTCAAGGTTGGCACCGGTCACAAATACTACCTCCGCTTCTTTCCCGGCTTCCCGGATACCCTCTCCGATGGCCTCTGCCATAGCCTGGGTGTTACCACCCTGTGTCCAGAATACTACATAAATCTTATCCATTTATTTTTCCTTCCCTTCCGCACCTTTCCGTGCCTGTTTCTATGCTGCGGTACATCCGCAGATATCTATGATTTCTGTCATCTTTAATCCATAATGCAACAGCTGGATCAAATTTTCCCTGGCATATTCATATTTTTCAAAAAGTCTCTGTTTTCCTTCTTTATCCGCATATACTTTCCAATAACCGGTGCAGAGGCTGTTCTTCCCCTGATGTCTGATAAATCCTTCCACATCCTCCGGGGGATATCCTAACAGCAATCCCAGTTCGTGGGGGAACGGCTTCCCTCTCTCTGTATAGGTTTCATAACGATCGCAAAATACCGGCAAAATATCCTCCAGTCGATCGGATTCGTACCCTGCCTCCCGCAGCAGTTTCTTTACCTGCGGCATTTTCAGATACTTTTCCAGCCGGTCTTCCCGATACAACAGTATTACCATTTTCTCCTCTGTCTCCAACAAGGGATACAGGGAAAGCACACTGCCTTCAACGATCCTTCCCACCTGTGTAAAGCCTTCCGGGGAAATCGTCAGCAGATTGGAAATCTTAAGTCCCGTGATCAGCGGTGCACACTGCAAAGCCAACTGTAGTTCCACATCGTCTGCTTCCATTTCACACAGGATCTCCCACGTTTCCTGACTCAATCAGCGCTTCACCTCCTGCCATCCAAAAGTCATTGAGTTAGTTGTAGCTAACCTATATAAATAATATAGAAAAAAGCAGTTCCCGTCAAGGGAACTGCCTGATAGAAATTCTCAACATATAAACTTTCAAAATAGCTTTGGGGATTTCCATTCTCAGATCTTTCTGCGGTCCAGCCCTGTACTGCGATAGTATTCTGCCTTGTCCTGATACATCCGTCTCTCGGACTCCGTCAGTAAATGATCCTTTCCCACGGCTTCCAGAGTGTTCACCGCTGCTCCTACTGCCATGGAGACATCATGAGCTGCCAGCTCTGTTTTTAATTCCTCCACCTTTTGATAGAATTCCTTTTCAGAAATTCCAGTGCACAGAACCACCAGTTCATCTCCGCCGATACGGAACATTCCATTTCCCTCAAATACACGTTTCAGGCAGTCACAGCACCTGCAGATCAGGCGGTCTCCGGTGGAATGGCCTTCACTGTCATTGATCCGTTTTAATCCTGTAATATCACAGTATACCACACCGATGGGCTCGGTATGATCCACCTGCTCAATGTACCTCTTCATAGCATAACGGTTCCCCAATGTCGTCAGCGGATCCGAATAGCTCATCACTTCCAGCTCCCGTACCAGATTTCTCTGCTTCAGGGACGATACGATAAAGTGTCCCATGATCTGCAGCATCTCCGACACAAATTCAAAATATCTGGTCGAAGGATTGTCTACTCCGTAGAAGCCGATTACTTTCCCATCATCATAAAGCGGAACCACCACCAGGGAATGAATATTCTGTCTTACCAGAACTTCATACATCTTCGGATCCACATCTTTCATTTCTTCCAGATTCTCTGTGACAATACTCTGATTCTCATCAAACTTCCGATACCATTCCGCGAAGATCTCCGGCGGTAGATCCTGAAGGGTATCCTTTTCCGGTAAGACTCCCTTGGCTACCCATTCGTATGTATTGTGGTCATGATCGTGGTCATCCTTTTCAAAAATATAGGCCCGTCCCGCTTCCAGATTCTTTCCGACAAATTCCAGCAGCACCTGCAGTGTCTGATCCATGCTCTCCTGCCGCTGTGCCACACGGATGGCCTCATTCAACGCAGCCTCCATATTACGGTAATCTTCGGATTTGTGCCCTCTCTCATTCAGATTGCCGCAATCTATGGCGATTTCCATACGGTATTTTCTCCCGTCTTCTTCTACCAGTGTGTCCTTGATATGAAGTTCTCTTCGCAGCAGCGGATTGTAATATTCCCATTCCTTAAAAAAACCCGGCTTTAACTGTTCATTATTACACATTCCACAGGGCAGAGAATTTCCCTGCAATATCTCATAACACTTTAACCCGATGATCTCTTCAAGACTTTGAAATCCATAGCTCTTCAGAGTCTTCTTGTTCATATATATCAATTCATGAGTCTCTGCATCTGCCACATATACATATTCACCCAGATTCTCGAAAAATTCCCATATTTTACTCATATACACCAACCTGTTTCCGTATTCTTCCCCTCATTATAACTAATCAGTATACACTTGCAAACGCTTTACGGCAAGCCTGTTCTCTCAAAAATGTCTGTAATAATCTCACATCATCCGTGATCACACCGTCCGCCCCACAGTTTACGATCCGAAGCATGGCACCGGAAGTATTGGCTGTCCACCCGTATACCGACTTTCCGCAGTAATGAATGGCATCTACCATATCCACTGTAAGATTTCTCCCCTCGATGCTATAGCTGTCGGCATAGTCCAGCTCATAATCCTCTTCTTCCAGATCATGGGCAATAAAAACTGTTGAAATCCCCGGTTCCAGCTCCTTCATTTTCTGCAGGATTCCCTTGTTCATGGAGCCTATAATACACTCATCCACCATATCATAATCCTGCAGCAGAGTCAGCACGCTTTCCTCCAGTGCATCCTCCTGTCCGGTATATTTCAGTTCGATCATCAGAGTGATCCTGCCTCTGGCACAGGCAAGCATTTCTTCCAGTGTCGGGATCTGTTCTCCCCGGTATGCTGCCGAAAAACCGCTGTCCACTTCCAGGGTTTTGAGAGCATCTGCCTCCGCATCCCATACGCAGATATCCTCTCCTGTGGTCCGTTTAAAATTACTGTCATGCATAACGATCAGGGTTCCGTCCGACAACTGCTGCACATCAATCTCTGCAATAGGCGCTCCATCCCGGATGGCCTGTTCCAGGGCCGCCACCGTGTTCTCCGGAGCTACTTTTGCCCCCGCCCGATGCGCTACCACGATCACAGGAGCGTCTTTACCTGCGGCCTGTACCTGCGGCAATACACCATATGTCAGAAAATAGAGGCAGAGAAGCATAACAATCGCTGTTTTTCTGATAATTTTCATCACATTGCCCTCCCATGAAAGTTATTTGTCAATTTTATTGTAACTATTGACTATAAACTCCATACAAGGAAAATGTTAACTTTTTGTAAATATTCAGAGCCACGTAAATATAACCGGAGGAACGTCGAATGCTTGCATTCGTAAGATCCTCTGGCTATATTTATGTGGCGAAGTAACCACATGAGCAAAAGGAAAGCATCGGAGATGCGATTTTGCGAATGGGGTTCTGAATATTACGACTATTCAGAGCCATGTAGCTTCAGGCAGGGTATTCGGCAGATGCTTGCATACGCAAGAATATCTGCCTGAAGTTATAGGGCGAATTATCGTTCTGAATCGTCGGTAAGCCCGGATAAGCGTACTCACTTCCGTAACATCACTACCAGTTCATGAGCCAGCAGTGGAAATGCTGCCAGTACATTCAATAGCAGCCATTCCTGTCCGGACAGATGGGAGGTTCCGAACGCTCCGATGAGAAACGGTACTTCTGTTACCGCAAACTGCAGCGCAAATCCAATAACACAGGCCAACACCATCAGCGGATTATCCCAGGGTCTCATGGCAAATACGGACTTCTGCATATCCCGCATTCCTACTGCATGATACAGCTGGCACATTCCCAGTACTGTAAAAGCATAGGTCTGGGATCGGGCAAGTATTTTTTCCCGGGACAGTAATTCACGAAGTCCCTCCACCCAGTCAGACAGATTCCAGGACAGTTCTCCCCTGCCTGCCATGATCCCACAGGGCAATACCAGAAATGCCGCCAGACCGATACCGGTGATCAGCGCTCCATAGAGTAAGGTACAGGCCATTCCGCCCCGGGCGAACAGACTCTCCGCTGCTTTTCTTGGAGGACAGCGCATCAGGCTTTTTCCGTCATTTTTATCCACTCCCAGTGCCAACGCCGGAAGGGAATCCGTGATCAGATTGATCCACAGTATATGACTGGATTTTAGAGGGGAAGCCAGCCCCAGAGCCACTGCTACGAACATGGTCATCAGTTCCCCGAGATTGGAGGACAGTAAAAATATCACCGACTTGCGGATGTTTTCATAGACGCCTCTGCCTTCCTCGATTGCCTTTTCAATCGTTGCAAAATTATCATCCGTCAATATCATGTCCGCCGCCTGTTTAGCCACATCCACGCCGGTTCCCATGGCTACACCGATATCTGCTGCTTTCAGAGAAGGAGCATCGTTCACACCATCCCCTGTCATGGCCACAATCTCCCCATTCTGCTGCAGCCCCTTCACGATCCGTACCTTCTGGGCCGGAGTCACTCTGGCATAAACCCTGATATTCCTGATCCTCCTGGCAAAAGAAGCATCATCCAGATGATTCAGTTCTTCCCCTGTAATACACTGACTGCGATGCCCTGCAATCCCCAGCTGTCTGGCAATGGCATAGGCGGTATCCACATGATCCCCGGTGATCATTACTGTAGATACACCTGCACGGCGGAAAATCTCCACCGCTTCCTCCGCCTCCGGTCTGGCAGGATCACGCATCCCCACAATTCCCAGGAATGTCATACCTTCTTCCCCACACCCGGGAGTGTTTCCGCTCTGTGCTGCCGCCAGTGTCCGAAGCGCCAGGGAATTCATGAGTTCTACAACCTCACTGATCCTTTTTCTCTGTCCGGCTGTCATTGGCACACTTCTTCCGTCCTGTAAAATATGGGTGCAGTGCTGTACGATCACATCCGGTGCCCCCTTCGTATAGGCAATGCTTCCCTTATGCCCTCCGTTTTTCGGGATTCTGTGATAGGTCGTCATCATCTTCCGGTCCGAATCGAAAGGCTTTTCATCATAGCGGGGGTACTGCTTCTCCAGACGTTCTCTATGCATCCCCATCTTCTCTCCGAAGTCTAAGAGCGCCAGTTCCGTTGGATCTCCGATCCGTTGCTCTCCCTGCAGGGAAGCATCGTTGCACAACAGCATTCCCCGGAGCATCTCCTGTACGCATCGGGATTCTCCCCTGCCATTGCTGCCGGCAGCATCCTCCAGCACATCATACCACCAGCATTTTTCCACCGTGAGCCGGTTCTGGGTCAGTGTGCCGGTCTTATCCGAGCAGACCACGCTGACCGCTCCCAGAGTCTCAACGGAAGGCAGTCTGCGGATGATCGTATGTACTTTGACCATTCTGGTCACTGACAATGCCAGACAGATCGTCACCACTGCCGGCAGACCTTCCGGCACCGCAGCCACCGCCAGGGAAATCGCCACCAGCAGCATTTCCGGAATATTTCTGTGTTGAAATACCGCCAGCAGAAACAATGCCGCACATACTCCCAGCGATAAAATACTCAGAAGCTTTCCCATATCCCCCAGACGTTTCTGTAACGGTGTCATTTCCTCTTCCGCATCTGTGATCATGGAGGCGATCCTGCCGATCTCCGTGGCCATGCCCGTAGCTGTCACGATTCCTTCTCCGTGGCCATGGGTCACCACAGTAGACATATATACCATATTGACCCGTTCAGCCAATGGAATCTCGTGTCTGCAGTCTGCCAGAAACAGCGCATCTTTTTCCACAGGTACCGATTCTCCGGTCAGGGCGGATTCCTCTACCTGCAGATTGGAGCTTCTGGTCAGCCGTATATCCGCAGGTACCTGTGCCCCTGCCTCCAGGTCTACCAGATCCCCTGTCACCAGCTCCGCCGCCGGAATCTCTCTGCGTATTCCATCCCGGATCACTATAGTCTGTGGACTGGTCAGCTTTTTCAACGCTTCCAGTGCCTTTCGGGCTTTTCCCTCCTGCAGCATGCCCACCAGGGCATTGACCACTACCACAGTGCCGATGATCACGGCATCACTGAGCTCCCCCAGAAAGACGGATACCACAGCTGCGATCAATAATATGTAGATCAGCGGGTCCTTTAACTGCTCCAGAAAAAGCTGTATTTTCGTCTTTTTTCTGGCAGCTTTCATTTCATTTCTGCCATTTTGCTGTAAACGACGAAAGGCCTCACCATCGGTAAGGCCCTTCACTGCGTCACTTTTCAGTTCATTTACGGTTTCCTGTATATTCTGTTTTTCGAACACGGCTGCCTCCAATGCTTGTTTCTATTAAGCATTGTATGTCATATCTTCAGAATTCATTACACCGAATCATCGTACATTTTGATCTCTTAACTGGAATGCTGCGGTCAGCTCGTTCATGTTGGTGGCCTGCGCAGACAATTCCTCACTGGTGGCAGAAGTTTCTTCTGCGGTCGCAGAGTTGTTCTGCACCACTGTGGATATCTGTTCAATGCCCTGTTCGATCTGCATCATGGCATCTGCCTGTGCCTTGGATTCTTCCATGGCTTTCTTGGACTCGTTGGCCAGATCCTCAATGCCTTCCACGACCTTCTGCAATGCTTCGGCTGTCTTGTCCGTGATCTGGTTGCCATGCTCAATCTCCTGCAGGGAAGTCTCAATCAATTCTCTGGTATGTACCGCAGACTGTGCACTGTCATCTGCCAGCTTACGGATCTGATCCGCAACCACTGCAAAGCCTCTTCCGGCCTCTCCTGCTCTGGCTGCCTCAATGGCTGCATTCAGGGACAACAGATTCGTCTGGGATGCGATATCCTCAATCTCACCGATAATATCGCTGATCTGCCTGGAAGTATCGTTGATACGCTGCATGGCATCTGTCAGACCCTTCATTTCCTCTCCGCTGTCCTTCGCCTGCTGCTGGTAATCCATAGCCTTCTGGTAAGAACCTCCCAGTGCCTTGGCATTCTTCTCCACGATCTCGGTTACATTCGTGATGGTAGCCTGCAGTTCCTCTACGGAACCGGCCTGGTCGGTAGCACCTTCCGCAAGTCCCTGGGCAGCATCTGCCATCTGGTTTGCCCCCAGAGATACCTGTCCCACTGCCGTCTTGATCTCATTAAGTGTCTCACTGAGCTTATGGTTCAGCTTACGGATAGATTCCAACAGTCCCTGAAAGTCTCCCACATAGGCTTCTGCGCAACCTGTAGTCAGTGCAAAATTGCCCTGTGACATCTCTCCCAACAGATAATCCGCATCGCCAATCACTTTCTGCAGGTTACCGGATAATGCGGCGGTAGCCTCTGCCAGGATCTGTGTCTCATCCTGTGTCCGGATCACTGGTGCCGGAGTATGCAGATCGCCCTCAGCCAACAGACGTAATCTCTCGGTACACTTTGCCACCGGTTCACCGATCGCCTGACCGATCTTTTTTGCCCTGCGCACACTGAAACATAAAGCTGCAGCACCTATTGCTACACCAATGACAATACATACAACGGTAGAACCAAGGAAATCTGTCAGTGGTGCATTTACTGCCACGCTCCATCCATTGGTTCCTTCTATTGGTGCATAAGCCTGTATTGTGAGGGTTCCGCCTTTCATATAAGTGCCATATCCGGTTGCTCCGGTCATCATCTTCTGCTCTACCTTTGCAATTCCCCGCAAAGATCTGTCCGTCTGAGACAGTTCAATGTTGCTCTTCTGCTCCTGGGCAATCGCAGAATCACAGTGAGCAATGGTGATACCTGTTTCTCCCAACAGATAGCACTCGGAATTCTTACTGACAGAGACTGCCGCAGCAATATCATTTAAGAACTCCGGATCCGGCACAACGAATACCACGCCGACAATATCACCATTCTTATCTCCGTCTGCATATACGGGTGCGGAAATGATAACGCTGAGCTTACCGTCTGTCTTTGCAATCACGGGATCCGATACCACGACCTCTCCCTGCATGGATCTCTTAAAATAATCACGGTCACTATAATCGGTTCCGTCATAAGCACAGATACCGTTGGAGCCGATCAGCTTGCCTCTGACCATTCCATAAGCTTCCACACGCTGGTTGATATACTGTTGCTTCTGCTCCTGGGTAAATACCGGAGAAGACAGCTGATAGCTGCATCCGAGTTCGGATACGATCGTTGTTGTCACCCGTAGTTCCTCTTTGATACGGTCTGCAGAGATCTCTGCCACCACCAGCATATCGCCTTCCAGTGTTCTCATGGTACTGGACAGATTCAGGATCACGGTAAGGATGACCAACGGAATAATCGAGAACACTACCAACCTGCTGATTGCCTTCTGCAGACGTTCCCGGATCGTCGTCATGCCGGGTGTCTGCCCCTTTGTGCCCTTCTGTGATGCTTTTGTACTCATATGTCCTCATTTCTGCGCTGCATTTTTATTATATGCTTTATTTTCCTGTACTCTGTGAAGTGACCACTTGTCCGGCAGCGCCCGGATATTCCATTCATCTCCCTCATTTGGAACAGTGATCTTCTGCAGAGATACTCAATTTTATATGTCGATTTTATTTTACCATGATTCAGGAAAATTTTCTATCTTTTGAAGCCCAAAAAGAGAGTTAATATTCCGTTAAGAATATCAACTCTCTCCTGTCATTTATCTCTCTATCCCCTCATGATAAGAAATACCCTGTTAATAGCCGAACTCCTGGGCAAAATACAACTTGCCATTGGTCTCATAGACCGCAATGCTGCAGGTGGTAAAATCGCCTGCCAGGATATTCGCTGCGTGTGTAGGAGAAGCCATCCAGGCATCTACTACACTCTGTGCGGAATCATAGCCCTTCGCCAGATTCTCGCCCCACATCAGTTCACTGTTCACTGTGTACCAGTCCTTACCGTTGGGTCTGGTATGGGAAAACTTGGAAGCTGCTTCCTGTGCTCTTACCATAGCGCAGGACTCCAGACCGTTGCTCCAGTTCAGTGCTGCCAGGCCGTTCTCTGCTCTCTTCGCGTTTACAATATCCAACGCATCGATAGCCATGGCACGAAGTTCATCTGCACGGGCCAGCTCAGCTTCACTCATACCGGCTTTTCTCACAGAACCCGCCAGTGCCACTGCCTCTTCATCGAACCAGACAGTTCCGTCATCCGTGGCAGGATCACGGCTTACAGAGGATAATTCTGTACTCTTGCCGCAGCCTGCAAGGCTCAGCACCATGATGACTGTCAGAACAAGACTCATCCATCTTTTTTTCATTTGTTCTACCTCTTCTTTCCTTGATTGTTTATAGTAAATATATGTTTATTCGTTATGATTGCTTCTTCTTAATAATAAGCCATGCTCCCAGCCCTGTCAAGGAAAGGGCAAAGCCCCGATTCCATGTATTGGAATCATCGCCGGTCCTGGGTCTTCTGGAAGCTCCCAGGACTGCTCTGTCCGCCAATGGTGTAGGATCATCGGTAATGCTTACAACCCGCTGACGTCTTACACCAAGCACCTGAGGTGTTACCGGGGTTGCCGGCTCAGACGGTGTACCGGGAGTATCCGGGGTATCGGAATCATCCGAATCGTCCGGAGTATCCGGGGGTGCGGTCGGAGTAGTGGTCGGCGTCGTGGGTGTGGTATCCGGTGTGCCTGTCGGCGTAGGCTCCGGAGTAGCACTGGGAGTCGGTTCCGGGCTGGTAGTCACGGGCGGAGTAACCTCCGGCTCTCTGGACAATTCAAACTGCATTCCGAAGCCGTATCTGGTCATCTGATAGCCGTTGTTGGCCAACACACCGTTAAGGTTAGTGGTGATCTTCACTTCTCCGTCCTTTAACAGGTCGGATACCAGAGTATCTGCATAGGAACCTTCCTGTCCGTTTTTCAGCATCCGGTCATACAGACCTTCACCGTCAAAAGTATATACATTATGATATGTCGTGTAATATAAAGCATCTGCTACTGCAGAACAGCTCTCCGCTACTGTGGTATCGGCGGTTCCGTTGGTCAGGATTGCCAGTTCCTCTGCCGTAAGTTCTGAAAAGCCGTAGACCTTATTTCCTTCTTCTCTGGAAGTATTGTTGAACCAGTCTAAGTAATACTGTGCCAGGCAGCTCTGCGTAACCTCTTCCGGCTTCATTTCTTCGCTGCCATATCCTTTTTTCAAAAGAGCCTCTCCGACAATCGCATCCGTAACCTTACCTGCGGTGATTCCGAGATCCCGTAACGGAGCATTTAAAATACGGCGGGGCAATGTACAGAACGCTCCCACTTCACCGATCTCATAACCTTCAAAACCACTGGACAGAACCGTTACTTTCTCTCCTGCCTTAGGCGCTGCCGGGATCGTACCGATCGTGGCCTTTGCAGGATCATACTGATACTCCTTATTGCTCTCATTTACCAGCTTTATGTTGTAGTACAGGGTATCTCCGGGCTCTGCCGCATTTCCTCCTGCCACGGTACCGTTCAGATAACCGATGGCATCGGACAGATTGATTCTTACCTTGTCCGGGGCATTGCTGTGGATCGTAATGGTGATCGTTGCATCATAGGTCACCCTGCCGGTGCCGCTTTCCCAATGCTGTTCCAGTTCCGGAGTTGTAGTAATGGTAATACCTTCGGAAATATAATGGAACACTGCGCCGTTCTCATTCTGTTCAAAAGTTACCGTTCCCGTGGGATATTCATAATAATCTACTGCGGATACCCCGGGAATCCTGTAATCGTATCCGTCATAATTGATCCAGGTCTCTGTGGGTGTGGTCACATACCATACCGTGGCAATGGTGACTCCGCTGAAGGACCGACCGGTGGTGAGCAACTGATTCATAAAACTTTCCGTTACATTTTCACCATACAAGACGCCGTTGTTGTCATTCACATACTGTTTTACATCCTCAAGGGTTTTTCCGCAGTTTTCTTTATAATAGGAAGTGCCTTCGCTGTCTTCACCGTAATAAACATAGTGTAACAAATCTGCGGGCTTACAGTCAGAATATTTGTTTACATCTAATGCTACGAATCCAACGCACTGCCAGCTTGCTCCGTTACTTCCGGTTAACTTTCCTTCGGCATCTACCCCTGTATTATCCACAGAAAGATATTTAAAGGTTTCAGCATCATCCAAAGTCATCTTATGACCTGCAAACAATGAAAAATCTCCGTTTGCCGGCTTGTAATTATTGGGCCATACGTTGGGGCTGGCTACCTGTCCTCCCACATATTTTGCCATGGTGCCTCCAGCAAGAATCACCGTTTTGATGTTGGGATAGGTTTTCTCTTTTACAGCAACAACGCTGTCGTTTCCGCTTGCACTTGCCATTTCAACAACATCGTTCTGCTCATTCTGCGTTGCTTCTTCCGCCTGTACCGTAAATCCGGTGTTGGAGATGCTGCCGATCATCAGTGCCGCTACCAGAGTTTTTGCCAGTTTGGTCTGTATTACGTTTTTTAACTTCATTTCTGTTTCCCCTCAAAACCAGTATTTCTGTTTTTATTACTTCTTTTTACTCTCCTAATAAGTAAGACTGCGCCAAATGGAAAAAAGGACCAGAATTTGAAAAATTTTTCAAGATTCTGATCCTTTTATACTTTTACAGCTAAGATCGGCTGTCGTTCCGTTCCTGTTTAATGTTCTTTTCGCTTAAGAACAAGCCATGCTCCCAGACTCGTCAGGGAAAAGGCAAAGCCCAGATTCCAGGCATCGGAGTCATCGCTGGTCTGCGGTCGTCTGGATGCTCCGAGGACTGCTCTGTCCGCCAAGGGAACTGTCTCATCCTCGATGGTCACCATTCTGCGGCGTCTTGCACCAAGTACCTGCGGGGTGTCCGGGATTCCACCGGCCGGTGTGCCGGGATCTGCCGGTGTACCGGGATCATCTGGTGTATCGTCCGGAGTATCGGGTTCATCCGGGGTGTCAGGTGTTGCGGTTGGTGTTGGTGTAGGTTCTTCGGTTACCACCGGTACCGTCGGTGTCGGCGTAGGCTCCTCGGT